>JBBQVR010000108.1:0-11577 GCA_038211355.1 Rhodobacterales bacterium
CGATCTGATAGCCCTCGGGGTCGGTAAAGACGAAGGCCCGTATGCCAAGCGCCTCGTTGACGAACAGCTTTGACAGGTTGTCGAGGCTCTTGGCTTGGGCATAGGCATACCAGTCGTCGACCTGCGGCACCCGGATGCACAATTGCACCGGCTTGACGGCGGCCCATTTGTTCATGCCCCGAGTCTCGTCCACCAGCCCCACATGCGCACCGGGACAGATCCGGTAAATCTTGCACCAGCCCTGATCAATCGCCAGCGGCAGGCCAAGGATATCTTCGTAGAACGCCATCGCCGCTTGCAGGTCTCGGTAGTAGAAAAACGTGATTGCAAGCTGGTTGGCAGCCTCGGGTCGGGTCATGTTCGGTCTGTCTTTCCGTTCGGTCTGGTTGCCAGATCAGGACGATCGATCCACTTGCCGCAGCCGGGCGTGCCAAGGAACTGGCCGTCTTTCACGATAATCTGCCCGCGCAGGATCACCAGTTCGGGCCAGCCGGTGACGGTCTGCCCCTGCCATGGATTGTAGCCCACGTTGTCGTGCAGATCATCGGCACCATAGGTCACTTGCCGCGTCGGGTTCCAGATCACAAGATCGGCGTCCATCCCTTCGGCAATCGCCCCCTTGTGCAACAAACCGTAAAGCCGGGCGGGCGTGGTCGCCGTGACGGCGGCAAAGGCCTGCGGCCCGCCCCGGCCCTTTGCCACCATCGCATCGAACATCAGCGGCAGCCGGGTCTCCAGCCCGGGCAATCCGTTCGCGATCTGGTGAAACGCCGGGGCCGCACCAGCCGCCAATTTGCCGGTTTCGTCAAACCGGTAGGGCGCATGATCCGACGAGACGAGGCTTAGCGTGCCATCCTGCAAGGCCGTCCACAACGCCTGTTGATCGGCCGTTGTGCGTTGCGGGGGCGAGCACATCCATTTGGCACCTTCCAGTCCGGGCTTGTCCAGCACATCTGCCGTCATGAACAGATAATGCGGACAGGTTTCCGCCCAGACGGGCACGCCACGAGCCTTGGCGACGCGAATGGCTGCGGCCCCTTCGGCGGTCGAGATGTGAAACAGCATCACCGGCTGGTCCAGATACTCGGCAAAGCGGCAGATGCGTTCAACCGCCTCGATCTCGGCCATTCTTGGCCGCGAGCGGGCGTGATCGCGAGGTGTCGTCTGCCCAGCCTCGATGAGCGCCGCCTTTGCCTGAGCAATAATTGCGTCGTTTTCGGCATGCACGCAGACCAGCGCCCCATGCTGCCGGGCCTGCTTTAAAATCCGCAAGATCTGGGCATCGCTCAGCTGGATGTTGTAGGTGGTGAACACCTTCAGCGACCGATGGCCCGCCGCAATGAGCAACCCAAGGTCGGCATCGAACCCCGGCACGTCTGGATCGGTTATGGTAATGTGAAACGCATGGTCAATCATCGCCCCACGGGCCGCGCGTGCAGCATAATCAGCGACAGTTTGCGACAAGCTCTGACCTTTGGCCTGGGCCGCAAAGGAAATGACGCTTGTCGTCCCGCCCATCGCCGCCGATCTTGTCGCGGTCTCAAATGTGTCGGCGTTCCACAGCCCCATGCCTGACATCTGTTCGATATGGGCATGCGTATCGACGCCGCCGGGCATGACCAGCCGACCGTGCGCCGCGACTTCGACCTTTGCCCTGCCCACCGGCAAGCCAACCGAGACGATCCGACCCCCGGTAATGGCCAGATCCCCATCGATCAGCCCATCAGGGGTAACGAACCGGCCGTCGCGTATGACAAGGTCACTGGTGGCAGACATCAATCGCGCGCTTTCTCGAAAGAACCCTGCATTGATGCACTTTGCAGTGGTTTGCCGATCATGCCCAGCAATTGTCTGCCTTCAAAGGAAAGATTCTGTCCGCCATCGGCGGCACCTTGGCAGCGGTCACTATCGCGCCATCTTGCTGGTGCAATGATGCAGCCGCATTGATGTGTTTCCCGCCACTCATGTCGGGAAAGGCCCAAACGGCGTGCCCGGAACATGGCTGCCCGTCATGCACAGAGCGATGCTCGGGCCAGCGCTCCCCAAAGCGGACCTTCTGTTATGAGTTTCGTCTTTGTTGACGTTCAGCTGATGACATCAAAAATGTGGAATGCTCTGGGCTATCCAAACATGTTGGCCAAGCCCGCATTTCTGGATTTCATCCAGAATCCCCAAGGGTACTCAGGAAACGCGAGAAGAGTTCGCCCTGCGAGTTGATGCTGAACTTGGCATAGATTTTGCGCCGATGAATGCGGACGGTTCCTGGTGCGATACCCAAAAATTGCCCGGCGGATTCTGCGGAGTGGCCTTTCAGTGTAAGCTCGGCCACCTCGCGTTCGCGCGGGGTCAGGATGCCTTTGCCAAAGCTGGCCAGATCATAGGTCATCCGCCGCTGTTGCCCCTGCAGAGAACTGCCGCTTTCGCCGAACTTCTGGTCCAGCCCCCGCCAGTGCCGCCGGGCGGCGGCCGAGACAAAGGGAAACACTGACTGCAGCGCCGAGAAGTCCCGTTGCGAGAACACCCTCTCCTCCCGCATAAGCGACAGCGTCAGTGTGGAACGGTCCGGCAGGGTGACAAAAAAGGCGACTTCTTCGGCCAGTCCGGTCTGCACATAGTAGCTGCGGAAGTATTCGCCCTGATAGAATCGGTCCGGTGCCATGTCGCGCAGCCGGTAAAGTCCGGGCGCAACCGACCGCGATGCAGCCAGAAAGAATGGGTCGAGCATGTAGGGCCCGGCTTGATAATCGGTCACGAAGATCTTGCGCTTGCCGGGCGGAAAGTCATCGTAAAGGTCCAGCGGCCGTGCCGTTCCGCGATAGCCGAACACGACGGTGTAGTTAAAGGGCGCCACCTGCCGCAACAACTCGGCCAGGGCCTTTGGCAGGTCGGGTGTGTCCAGCGCAGCCACCACCTCTGCAGCAAGCATCCAGTGCGTCTGGCTCATGTCGGTCGCCGCAAGGTCAGGGATACCCTATTTGTGATATATACAGCCAAACGGCCTCCTCGTACGCTTTCACCAGTTTCATAGGATATACCCGGTCCCATGCAAAGCCAGATCAACATCGGTGACACGGATCAAATCGCCGACCGCCCCCTGATCGCCGAGTTTCGCGCGGCAACCAAACGCTATGGCGCGGTACTGGCGGCGGATGCCCTGAGCTTTGGCATTGGCAAGGGTGAGTTTCTGTCCTTTCTTGGGCCCTCAGGCTGCGGAAAGACCACCGCGCTTCGCATGTTGGCGGGCTTTGAAACGCCAACCTCGGGCGAGGTCTACCTGGACGGCGAACGCGTCACCGAAGTGCCCGCCTACCGTCGGCCGGTGAACATGGTTTTTCAGCATTACGCGCTGTTTCCGCATATGACGGTGGCCGAAAACATTGGCTATGGGCTCTTGCAGCGCCGCCCTCGCCCCGACCGTGTCGATGTCGCCCGCAAGGTGGACCGTGCTTTGGATATGGTGCGCCTGTCGGGCTTTGGCTCCCGCCGCATCTGGGAGATGTCGGGCGGCCAGCAGCAGCGCGTCGCCTTGGCGCGTGCTATCGTGAACGAACCGAAGGTACTGCTTCTGGACGAACCCCTGGCCGCACTTGACCGAAAGCTGCGCCGCGAGATGCAGATAGAATTGCAGACCTTGCAACGCCAGCTTGGCATCACCTTTGTCCTCGTTACCCATGATCAGGAAGAAGCCCTGTCGATGTCGGACCGCATTTGCATCATGCGCGGTGGACGCATTGTGCAGGCAGGATCGCCCTTGGCACTTTATGATCAGCCAGCCAGCCGCTATGTGGCTGACTTTGTGGGAAAGTCCAACTTCATTGACGGCACCGTTTCGGCCCTTTCCGGGACCGAAGGCCAGATCGAAACCCCGTCGGGCATGCGCTTCGCAGGCCGGGTCGCAGGCCAGGTGTCGGGCGCGCTGACCCAAGGTGCAGCGGCCGCGCTGAGCGTTCGCCCCGAACAGATCGACCTTGCCCGGGTTGCCCGCCCAGGTGCCGAACCCGTCACCGTAATCAACCGCATATTCCTTGGCGAACACACCGAATACCTCGTCCGCCACGCCGCCCTGGGTGACCTTCTGGTCCTCGTCGCCCGGCAGGCTGAGGCGCATGCCGGCAGCTTTTCCCCCGGTGAGGCTGGCTTTGTGTCCTGGGCGCCGCAAGGCGCCCTGATCCTGATCGAAGATTGAACGAAATCAACCAACAGGGAGACTTCAGCAATGACTGGCAATAACGACCATATCTCACGTCAGAAGTTCATGGAGGAACTTCGGCGCTATCAGAAAGGCTCGGTGACGCGCCGGCATTTTCTGGGGGTGACCGGGCTTGGCGCGGCAAGCGCCGTGCTGGGCGCAGCCGTGCCGGGCCTCATGCCCCGCGCCGCCCACGCCCAAGCCATCGGTGATCGTGTGGTGCTGGCCTCGTGGCCCAACTACCATGACCCGGCCAATTTCGACAGCTTCACCGAGGCCACCGGCGCGGCGGTTCAGATGAACGTGTTCGGCTCGAACGAGGAAATGCTGGCCAAACTGCAGGCCGGCGGTTCGGGCTGGGATGTGTTCGTGCCAACGAACTACACAATCACCACATATGTCGAACAAGACCTGATCGAACCCTTGGACCTTGCGCTTTTGCCCAACTTCGACCCTGCCAGCTTTGAAGAACGCTTTGCCGGGCCGGGCACGGTGAATGGCAAGATCTACGCCGTGCCGCGCAACTGGGGCACCACCGGCTTTGCGGTGAACACCAACCAGACAGGCGGGACGACGCCGACCAGCTGGAAGGAATTCTGGGACCTGACCCAGACCACCTTCAGCGGCCGCACCATGGTGCATGACTATCAGCTGACCACCATCGGCAACGCGCTGAAATACTTTGGCTATTCCTTCAACTCCATCGACCCGGCCGAACTGGCCAAGGCCGAGGAGCTGCTCTTGGCCGCCAAACCCCATCTCTTTGCCATCAGCTCGGACTATCAGCCCTCCATGCGGTCAGGCGATGCCTGGATGACCATTTGCTGGACCGGCGACGGCAAGCAAATGAACCGCGACATGCCGGAAATCGTCTATGTATTGGGCAAGGAGGGTGGCGAGCTGTGGTCGGACTTCTTCGCCATTCCCAAGGGCGCCCCGCACCGTGACGCGGCCTATGCGCTGATCAACTTCCTGCTGAACCCTGAGGTCAATGCCAAGGAAGTCTTGTTCCACGGCTATCCCGTGGCCGATGCGCGGGTGAATGCGATCCTGCCGCCGGAAATCCTGAACGACCCGATCCTCTATCCTGCGGCTGACCTGCTCAGCGCGCTGGAGTTTGGCGCGGCGGCCACCCTGACCGATCCGAACCGGGCCGAGCTGATGGCCCGATTCAAGGCGGCCTGACCCATGCAGCGGCGGCTTTCAACATGGCTTCTCCTCGCCCCAGCTGGGGTGTGGTTTGCGGTCATGCTGGTGCTGCCGCTGTGTTTCGTCCTGGTGTTCAGCTTTGGGGAACGGGCGCCTGCGGGCGGCTACGTCCCCGCATTCACCTTTGAGCAATATGCCAACCTTCCCGCCCGCGGCACGGCCTTTCTCAACACGCTGATGCTGGCGCCCCTCGGCACGCTGCTGTCGCTGCTGATCGCCTATCCTCTGGCCTATTTTCTGGCCATGCGGGCTGATCCGAAATGGCGCACGCTGCTGCTTATCCTGGTCATCGTGCCGTTCTGGACCTCGATCCTGATCCGCAGCTATGCGTGGATCTTCATCCTTGGCGGTCAGGGATTGCCCGCTTTGATCGAATGGTTGGGCCTTGGTACCTACCGGCTGATCAATACCCCTTTTGCGGTGCTGACCGGAATCGTCTACGGCTATCTGCCGCTGATGGTGCTGCCGATCTATGTCAGCCTTGAACGGCTGGACAAACGTTTGCTGGAGGCTTCCGCCGACCTTGGCGCGCCACCGTTGCGCAGCTTCCTGCAAGTCACGTTGCCCCTGTCGCTTCCCGGTGTGGCCACCGGTTGCATGCTGGTCTTCATCCTTTTGATGGGCGAATTCCTGATCCCCGCCATGCTGGGCGGCGGCAAGGTGTTCTTCATCGGCAATGCTCTGGTCGATCTTTTCCTGCAATCGCGCAACTGGGCCTTTGGCGCGGCGGTTGCTGTCACGCTGGTTATCATCATGCTGGTCACCGTCTCGCTTTACATGTGGCTGATGCGCCGCATGGGTGGCCAGCGCGATGACGTGGCCCTGATGTAGGGGAAAGCCATGCGCCTGTACGCTGCCGCCGTCTTTGCCTTCCTTTACCTGCCGATCGCGGTCATTGCGATCTTCAGCTTCAACGCCGGACGCCATGCCAGCCAGTTCACCGGCTTTTCCGTGCAATGGTATGGCAAGGCATTGTCCAACCCCTTCGTGATGGAGGCGCTATGGACCAGTTTCATCGTGGCCCTGTCCTCGGCGGTGATCGCCAGCGTTTTCGGCACCATGGCCGCCCTGGCACTACAGGGGATGAAGGGCCGGGTTCGTGTGGTGGCAGATGCGCTGATCTACGTAGCAGTGATGGTACCGGGCATCGTCATCGGCATCGCAACGCTGATCGCGCTTGTCACGCTTTTCGGCTGGATCAACCCTGTGTTGGCACGCCTTGCCCCGGAAGGCCAAGCTCCGCAACTGTCGATGGGCTATGGCTCACTCATCGCTGCCCATGCGCTGTTTTCAATGTCACTCGTGATTATCATCCTGCGCGCACGCCTTGCGGGGATGGACCGCAGCCTGATGGAGGCCTCGGCCGACCTTTACGCCCCGCCCTTCGCGACCTTCCGTCAAGTCACTCTGCCGCTGATCTTTCCCGGCATCCTTGCGGGCTTTCTCCTCAGCTTCACCTTCAGCTTTGACGATTTCATCATAGCCTTCTTCGTTGCAGGGTCCGAAACAACGCTGCCGATCTATGTGTTCTCTTCGATCCGTCGTGGCGTCACACCCGAAATCAACGCCATCGGCACCATGGTGCTAACGGTTTCACTGCTATTGCTGGTCGCAGCGCAGATCATCCTGCGGCGCGGCACCAAGACGGGGGCGCTCTGATGCTGCTGGCGGGACGGGTTGCCTTTCTGACGGGGGCAGGATCGGGCATTGGCCGGGCGGGCGCGCTGGCTCTGGCGCGCGAAGGGGCGCGGGTCATGGTCACCGACATCGACAGCGCTCGCGCAGGTGCAGTGGCGGCCGAAATCCGGGCTGCAGGCGGCCAGGCCGACGCGATGGCGCTGGACGCGGGCGACGATACCGCCGTGACGGCCGCAATAGACCTTGTGGCAGGCCAGGGGCGACTGGACATCCTTCATTCGCATGCTGGCATTCAAGTGCCGGGTCGGTTGACCGAGGTGGCACTTGAAGGAATGGATGCTTCGTGGCGACTGAACGTGCGCGCGCATTTTGTAGCCGCTCGGGCGGCCATGCCCCACATGCAACGCCAGCGCAAAGGGTCCATCATCATCACCGCCTCGAACTCAGGCGTGCAATACGATCGGGGCATGATCGCCTACTGCACCACCAAACACGCCGTCGTTGCCATGACGCGCCAGATCGCGGTTGACTATGCAGCCCATAACGTTCGCTGCAATGCTCTGTGTCCGGGCTTTGTTGACACCCCCTTCAACGATGGCTTCCTGCAGCAGATGGGCGGGCGCACAGCCTTGGAAACGTATGTGGCAGACTCTATTCCGATGGGGCGATGGGCATCGGTTGATGAAATTGCCGCCAGCATCGTTTATCTTGCATCGGATCAATCTGCGTTCATGACCGGTCATGCCCTTGTGGTTGACGGGGGGGAAAGCCTGTAGACGCGGGGACGACATGATTTCAGATGACATTCCGACAAGGTCTTATTTCAATGAGTTTTCCTGCGGAATGTAAGCGTTCCCAACCACCCGAGAATTAGCGGATGGCAGCATCCTCAAGGTCAGGTGGATAGCCGTACTTCCGCAGGATCCGCTTGACGAGAACCCTCAGCCGGGTTCTGGCAGCCGCCCGAACATGATCTCAATCCTGTTGCGGCGTTTGTAGCGGCGCTTGTCGTGCTTGATGGGCTTTCCGCGCGACTTCCGGCCCGTGATGCAGGGCTTTATCCCTTATTCTTTCCATGCATCTCTGAACCAGTCAGCGTCATAGCCCCGATCGGCAAGTAGCCAATCTGCTGATGGCAAGCTGTTCAGCAGGGCCGCACAAGCGGGCCGGGTATGCCCGTAAGGCGCGCCAGCATGGCGTCTTCGCCCGCCAGACTGCGGATGGCGATGTGGCGCGGGCGACGACGCGGGGCCACTGGCAGCGCACTTCCTTGATATCCATCACTGCACCCCCCGAACGTGGTTCAGGAAGGCCGCTTGTGCCTTGGGCGGCATCCGTGTGTAGCAGGCCAGCGCATAGGCCCTCAGCTCGGGAACGCTGGCCAGATCGGACAGCGCCGCCGCCATGATTTCGCAGGCGTCTTGAGGGTGGCATTCGGCAATGGCATGCGCCCCAATCGGATCAGCCCCGGTTGCGCCCGCCAGCGCTTCTGGGTTTTCCATTTCGGCAACGTCAGTCGAGGTATCAGGTGCACGGCCCGTGCAAGGTTTGTCCTGATAGGCTGCCGCGCCAAGGTGTTGATCGGTCTGACGAAGCGACGGGATTGCAAATTCGTGAAGACCGGTTCGATTCAGGTACCCGCCTCCACCCCACCCTTTCATCAGGTCTGGCGCGGCTTCGGCCAGGTCCCGGGCATTGCAGACCGGCCACTGGGGTGGCAAGTTATTGACGATGGCGTAAAAATGGGGTGATGCTGGCCCTTGCGCGCGCTATAGTGGTGGCCGCTGAAGCCCCGGCCCCTGCGGGTTGTGCCGGGGTTTGGCAAGACACAAGTTCGGAGGCGACAGTGGTCGGCAAGTTCGTTTTCGGCATGCTCTCGGGTGGGGCGCTGGTCGCCGGTGGGTTCATCATCGGCTCCGCCATGGCACCGTTGAACCCGCCACAGCCCGCCAATGATCCGGCACCGGTCACCAGCGAAGCGCCAGAAGCGGCCCCGGCGGCCATGCCAGAGCCTGCCGAAGGTGCTGCGGATGCCGTGGACGATAGCGTGGCTGAGGCCCCGGCCACCGCAGCCGCCGAACCCACGGTGCCTGCGGCAGAAACTGAGGCTGCCACCGTCAATGACAGCCCGGCTGCGTCCGAGCCTGCACCAGACGCTGCGCCAGAGCCTGTGGTGACGGAACAAGCTGCAACCGTTGACGCGGCCCCTCCTTTGGCAGAGCCAGCGGCCGAGGCTGTGGTTGATGCCCCCGTCGCTTCAGCGGATGTCCCGGCGTTGACCGCCCCGGATGCGCCTTCTGTCGCGCCTGCCCCAGCCGACACCGCCGTGGCCGAGGTTCCGGCCCCCGTGCAGCCCCCGGTTCCGCCCGCAACGCCGCCGGTTCTGGCGCAGTTGAACCCCGATGGTGTGCTGGCAGCCCTTGACCGGTCGGCAGCCGACGCAGCGCCCGTTGTGGTGGCCGAGGCCGCGCCAGAGCCTGCGCCAGAGCCCGCCGCAGACCCCACGCCTGAAGTGGCGCAAGCTGAACCGCCTGTGACAGAGCCTCCGGTTCTTGACAGCGGCATGGTCGCCCCGGAGCTGGAGGACAGCGCCACCGCGCGACTGCCCGGAACCGCCGCCTCGGTGATGCCGGGCAACCGCCCCACAACCTTGCCCGGAACTGGCGCGGATGCCGGGACCGAGGCGCCGTCTGCGCCCGAAGTCGCGGCCCTGCCAGAGGCCGTCACCCCCGCCCCAAGCCTGACGGATGCGGCTGATGGCGTCGTGGTCGGCCGGCTGCCCCGGATTGGCGATGCCCCCGCTGAACCTGCGCCAGAAGTGGACACAGACAGCGTCACTGGCAGCGCCACCGGCGATACCCGGCCGATCGCCACCTTCGCGGCCAGCTTTGAAAACCCCGACAACAAGCCCGTCCTTGCCATCGTGTTGATTGATCAGGGCGGTGCCGATCTTGACCGCGCCGGGCTGGCCGCCCTGCCCTTTCCGGTGACCTTTGCGCTTGATCCCTTGGACCCTGCCACCCCGGACCGCGCCGCGATCTACCGGGCGGCAGGCAAAGAGGTGGCAATGCTGGCCACGGGGATTGCCGAAGGCGCGCAAGCCTCGGACATCGAGGTGGCCTTTCAGTCGATGGAACAGGGCCTGCCCGAAGCGGTGGCCGTGATGGACCTGAGCGAGGCCGCCTTTCAGAACCGTCGCCCGCTGGCCAGTCTGGTCGTGCCGGTCGTCGGCGCGCAGGGCCGGGGTCTCTTGACTTGGGATCAAGGCCTGAACGCCGCCGATCAGGTTGCCCGGCGTGAGGATATTGCCGCGGCCGTGATCTTCCGCGACCTCACCTCAGCCGGGGAAGATGGCATTGCGATCCGCCGCATCCTTGACCGCGCTGTGTTCAAGGCCGGGCAGGATGGCCGCGTGACCGTGGCCGCCGCCGCGACGCCGGAAACCGTGGCGACGCTACTGGAATGGACGGTCGAGGGCCGAGCCGCAACGGTCGCCATCGGCCCGCTGACGGCGGTGATGACCGTCGAGTAAGGTCAGCAGTCAGGTATTCCCGCGCCGGGCGAACAGGCCCGCATCTTCAGCGGCGCGGCGCAGGGCGTTGGATTTGTTGACGGTTTCCTGATATTCCGCCTCTGGGTCGCTGTCGTAGACGACGCCGCCCCCGGCCTGGATATACAAGGTTTCATCCTTGAGAACCGCCGTGCGCAGGGCGATGCAAAAGTCCATCTCACCATTGGCCGCGAAATAGCCGACGCCGCCGCCATAGATGCCGCGCTTTTCGGGCTCAAGCTCGTCAATGATTTCCATCGCGCGGACCTTGGGCGCGCCGGACACGGTGCCTGCGGGCAGACCTGCGAGGAGGGCCGACAGCGCATCTTCGCCTTCGGCAATCTCACCCACCACGTTCGAGACGATGTGCATGACGTGGCTGTAGCGTTCGATAATGAACGTCTCGGTCGGGCGCACGGTGCCGAGTTTTGCCACCCGGCCCACATCGTTGCGACCAAGGTCAAGAAGCATCAGGTGTTCGGCGCGCTCCTTTGGGTCGGCCAGAAGGTCAGCCTCAAGCGCGCGGTCTTCTTCCGGCGTGGCGCCGCGTTTGCGGGTGCCGGCGATGGGGCGCACCGTCACCTCACCATCGCGCAGGCGCACAAGGATTTCGGGGCTGGCGCCGACGACCTGAAAGCCGCCGAAGTTGAAAAAGAACATGAAAGGCGAGGGGTTGGTGCGCCGAAGCGAGCGGTAAAGCGCGAAGGGCGGCAGTTCGAACCGCTGCGACCAACGCTGGCTGGGGACCACCTGAAAGATATCGCCAGCGCGGATATATCCCTTGGCCTTTTCCACTGCCGCCTTGTAGCCGTCATGGGTAAAGTTCGATTGCGGCGGACCGACGGGGGCCACCTCACCCAGATCACGCGGGGCTGAGGGAGCGCGGTCCAGATCGCGCAGGCTGTCCATCACCCGTTCGGCCGCCTGCGCATAGGCTGCCCGTGCCGACAGGCCCGACCCCACCCAGGCCGGGGAGACAACGGTGACATCA
>JBBQVR010000109.1:0-11577 GCA_038211355.1 Rhodobacterales bacterium
GGCCTGTGCGCGCTGACCCTGCCAACCTCGCAACCGTCATGCGGGATCAGTCTGATGGCAGCGCCCGGGCAGGAAACCCGGCTGCTGCGCCTTGGGGCTGCTGCAGAACGCGCTCTGCGCTAGGGCCTGCCTCTGCCAAAAAGCCACAGCCTGCCCGGCCAACCCCCTAACCCGGCTGGTTTTTTATGGACCT
This sequence comes from Rhodobacterales bacterium, assembly GCA_038211355.1. GTDB lineage: Bacteria > Pseudomonadota > Alphaproteobacteria > Rhodobacterales > Rhodobacteraceae > Tabrizicola. Next base: position 194 of record JBBQVR010000109.1, read on the forward strand.
GCGCGCAGCGCCCCGCTATCGTCGCTGGAAGTGGGGCACATAGACCGCGACCTTGAGGCAGCAATGGCGTTTCCTGAGCTGTTTTCGAACCTGCCAGACTATGCGTTTCCGCGTCTGCGGAAACTTCTTGACGCCTACCCTCCGGGTGGCGACCCCATCGCCATGACCATTGGTGAGCCGCGCCACCCGATGCCGGATTTTGTCGGCCCGATCCTTGCCGCCAATCTGGCAGGCTTCGCAGTCTACCCGCCAAACGACGGCGCGCCCGAGCTTTTGGCCGCCATCTCGGCCTGGATTGCCCGGCGCTACGGCGTCAGCGTCCCGGAAGACCAGCTGATGGTCCTGAACGGCACGCGCGAGGGTCTGTTCAATGCAGCCATCGCGCTGTGCCCGGAAACCAAGGACGGGAAACGGCCAGCCATCCTGATGCCGAACCCGTTTTATCAGGTCTATGCCGTGGCCGCGCTGACCGTCGGGGCAGAGCCTGTCTACGTTCCCGCCACTGCCGCCACCGGCCATCTGCCCGATTACGGCAGCCTGCCCAAGGACATCCTTGACCGTGTGGCACTGGCCTACATCTGCTCGCCCGCCAATCCGCAAGGGGCGGTTGCGTCGAAGGATTACCTTGCTGACCTGCTGGCGCTGGCCGAAAAGCATGACTTCAAGGTGCTGGCCGACGAATGCTATTCCGAGATCTGGCGCGATGCCCCGCCCCCCGGCCTGCTGCAAGTCGCCGCTGCGGAAGGCGCTGACCCAGAGCGCGCGGTGGTGTTCCACTCGTTGTCGAAACGGTCAAACCTGCCGGGCCTGCGGTCGGGCTTTGTCGCCGCTGGCCCGCAATCCATGTTGCGCCTGCGCCAGTTGCGCGCCTTTGCCGGTGCGCCCTTGCCGCTGCCGCTGCAAAAGGTGGCCGAGGCCTGCTGGCTGGATGAGGCGCATGTCACCGCTTCGCGCGCGCTGTATCAGGCCAAGTTCGTGCAGGCCGATCAGGTATTCGCTGGCCTGCAGGGGTATCAGACCCCGGATGGCGGCTTTTTCCTGTGGCTTCCCGTCGATGACGGCGAGGCGGCCACGCTGAAACTTTGGCGCGAAACGGGGGTGCGGGTTCTGCCCGGCGCTTACCTGTCGCGCGACGCTGGGGGCCAAAACCCCGGCAAAGGGTATATTCGGGTCGCCCTTGTGGCCCCGGCGACAGAAACGCAGCGCGGGCTGACCCAGCTTCGCGATTGTCTTTACGGGTGAGGTGACCATGGCTTCCTTTCAGGCACGGCAGCGCGATCCACTTCTCGACCAGGGCACCCAAGCCATGCTGGAACGCCGCGGGCGTGAGCTGTTGGGTCTGGTCCTGATCCTTGTTGCGCTGGCCTTTGTCCTGATGCTTGGCACCTACTCGCCCGAGGATCCGGGCTGGATGGTCGCCACGGAAGAACCCGCGCAGAACTTCTTTGGCCGGTTCGGTGCTGCTGTCGCCTCAACCCTGATCATCCTGATCGGCAAGGGTGCCTGGGCGATTCCCGCTATCGTTGCGGTCTGGGGCGGGCGCTTCATGCTGCACCGTGGCGGCGAACGCGCGCTGGGTCGCGTGGTCTTTGCCGTCATCGCGGTGGCCTTCGCCGCCGTCCATTGCGCCACGCTGGTGCCGGGCGATGCCTGGACGCATACCTTCGGGCTGGGGGGGCTGTTTGGCGATACTGTCCTTGGCTCGTTGATCGGCATCGTTCCGGGTGGTGCGGGATTCGGGCTGAAACTGCTGTCGCTTGTCACCTTCGCGGGCCTTCTGGTGATGATGCTGTATGTCACCGGCTTTGATCTGGCCGAGCTTCGGGCGATCCGCCGCTTTCTTCTGCTTGGGTCGATCATGGGCTATTCTGCTTTGGCGCAGGGCCTTGGCACCGGCGCGCGTGGGGCTGTTCTGGGTGCCCGCACCTTGCAGGACCGTGCCCGCAGCCGTGCCGCTGCCGCGCCCGCCGTTGCGCGGGAAGGCGCACCGATCCGCCGCACCTTGCCCCCGGTCAGCGGTGGGGTCATGACGCCCGAACCCCTGCGCGCCGCCCCGTCGCGCGGTATGCCCGCAGGCTTGCGCGCTGATACGCGGCTGGCAGAGCCTGCCATGATCGCCCCCAAGCCCAGCTTCCTGTCGCGCCTGCGCCGTGCCGCCGATCCGCAGCCAGAACTGGTAGACCAGCCCATTGCCGACACAGCCTGGGATGCCAGCCAGCCCAGCGAAGACCGCATCAAGGCCCGCATTTCCGACGTGATCCGCAACCGCGTTCAGCGCGTGGCGGAGCCGGTGCCTGCCGCCCCGACCAGCCGGGTTGAACCGCCCGTCATGCGTCCACGCGGCCCTGCCGTCCTGATGGCCGACACCCGGCCCTTGGCCGTGACCCCCCGTCCCGCGCCGCAGCCCCTATGGCAGCCGGAGGAGGATGAGGATGACGACACCCCCCTTCCCGTCAACATGTTCACCGAAGACGCCCCCTGGGACGACGAAGACCCCCTGATTGACCCCGTGTTTGAGGATGAGGCCCCCGCGCCCCGCCAATTCGCCGTCACCGCTGACCGCCGCGCCGTGGTGCAGCACGCTGTGAAGAAGGCGCCGCCGTCACGTCAGGCGATGGCCGAAACCCAGCCCGGCTTGCGGTTCGACGAAACTGCCTCGTCCTATGAACTTCCGCCGCTTAACCTTCTGTCTGCCCCCGCTGCCATCCAGCGCACCCAGTTGTCGGATGAGGCGCTGGAGGAAAACGCGCGGATGCTGGAAAGCGTCCTTGATGATTATGGCGTGAAGGGCGAAATCACCGCCGTCCGCCCAGGCCCGGTCGTCACCATGTACGAATTGGAGCCTGCGCCCGGTCTGAAAGCCAGCCGCGTGATCGGCCTTGCCGACGACATCGCGCGCAGCATGTCGGCCCTTTCTGCCCGCGTCTCCACCGTTCCGGGCCGCACTGTCATCGGCATCGAACTGCCGAACGCCGTGCGCGAAAAGGTGGTCCTGCGCGAAATCATCAGCGCACGTGACTTTGGCGACAGCCAGATGCGCCTGCCCCTCGCCCTTGGCAAGGATATCGGCGGGGATCCGATTGTTGCCAACCTTGCCAAGATGCCCCACCTTCTGATCGCAGGCACCACGGGTTCAGGCAAATCCGTTGCAATCAACACCATGATCCTGTCGCTGCTTTACAAGCTGACGCCGGAAGAGTGCCGGCTGATCATGATCGACCCAAAGATGCTGGAATTGTCCGTATACGACGGCATCCCGCACCTTCTGTCGCCCGTCGTCACCGACCCGAAGAAGGCCGTCGTCGCCCTGAAATGGGTCGTGGGTGAGATGGAGGAACGCTACCGCAAGATGTCCAAGATGGGCGTGCGTAACATCGAAGGCTACAACGGCCGCGTGCGTGAGGCGATCGCCAAGAATGAGATGTTCAAGCGCACCATCCAGACCGGCTTTGACGAAGAAACCGGCGACCCGATCTTTGAGACCGAGGAATTCCAGCCCGTAACCATCCCCTATATCGTGGTCGTGGTCGATGAGATGGCCGATCTGATGATGGTCGCCGGCAAAGAGATTGAGGCCTGTATCCAGCGCCTCGCCCAGATGGCCCGCGCCAGCGGTATCCACTTGATCATGGCCACCCAGCGTCCAAGCGTTGACGTGATCACCGGCACGATCAAGGCCAACTTCCCCACGCGGATCAGCTTTCAGGTCACCTCGAAGATCGACAGCCGCACGATCCTTGGCGAACAGGGGGCCGAACAGCTTTTGGGCATGGGTGACATGCTTTACATGGGCAACGGCGCCAAGATCACCCGTATCCATGGGCCGTTTGTGTCGGATGAAGAGGTCGAAGAGATCGTCAACCACCTCAAATCCTTCGGCCCGCCCGCCTATATGTCCGGCGTCGTCGAAAGCCCCGAGGATGAGCGCGACAATGAGATTGATGCCGTCCTTGGCCTGAACTCGGAAGGCGATGACACGCTTTACGATCAGGCCGTCGCCATCGTGGCAAGGGATCGCAAATGCTCCACCTCTTACATCCAGCGGAAACTTGGCATCGGCTACAACAAGGCCGCAAGGCTGGTTGAGCAGATGGAGGATCAAGGCGTCGTCACCCGCGCCAACCACGTCGGCAAGCGCGAGATTCTGGTGGAAGAGCGGTAAGTCACCACCCGCACAACCGCCCGTTGGGACGCTGCAACCGCGAATCGGTTAGTGCGCCTTAACCCTTTCTGAGACCTGAATTCTTTGAATATGGGGGACGAGCTGGCCTGCCGGACTGTTCCCCATTGTCGGAACTGCCCGGAATCTGGCCTTTCCGAGGCGCAAAGGGGGCTGGTGCCTCAAACCTGCTTGAAAAATGTTGCAATCACTGGTTGTGAGTTCATATTAACAATTGAACCGAAACGCGTTTGGGGACGTAGTTCGGGCAAGATTGTTGCTGCTGGGGGTGCTGACGATCATGGCCTTCGACAAATCATCCGTTCCAGACCAAGACACTGATCTTGATGATGTGCTGCAGACCGGAACCGCGCTGTCGCATGGCCAATACCAGATCGCGTCCTTTCTGCGGGCTGGCGGTTTCGGGATCACCTATCTGGCGCGCAACAGCTTTAACCGCGATGTCGTGTTGAAGGAATGTTTCGTTCCCAGCTTCTGCAGCCGCAGTCAGGCCACCGTCCGCGCCCGGTCCGAAGCCGCCAAGGCGCACATGCAAAAGGCCGTCAGTTCGTTTCTTGAAGAAGCCCAGACCCTGACCCGGCTGTCGCACCCGAATATCGTGCGCGTCCGGCATGTGTTTCAGGAAAACGAAACCGCCTATATGGCGCTGGAATACATCCGCGGCCATGACCTTCTGGACATGATCGAGGAAAAGAAGGGTTATCTGACCCCTGCCAAGATCATTGCCCTGACGCACAAGCTGGTGTCGGCTGTGGCGCATATCCATGACCGCAATGTGGTGCATTGCGACATCTCGCCCGACAACATCTGCATCCGTGCCGATGGCGAACCGGTGCTTATTGACTTCGGCTCGGCCCGCAAGATGGTGGCGGGCGTTGGCGAACGGCACAACGGCTTTAGCCTGGTCAAGGATGGTTATTCCCCGCCCGAGCAGTATGAGGCGAATGCCGTCATCGGCCCCAGCAGTGACCTATATGCGCTGGGGGCGTCTCTCTACCACGCGATCACCGGGGAAGCCCCGGTTGACTGCCAGACCCGCCTTGCCGCCGTGCTGGAAGGGCAGGCCGATCCACTGCCGTCGCTGGCGCGCACGGTAACGGGATATCCGCGCGGGTTCCTTGCCAGCATCGACAAGGCGCTTGCAGTGCGCGTGTCCCAGCGTCACGCGACGGCTGAGAATTGGCAGCAGGCCCTTGCCGCCCCGGTCGAAACGGGTCAGCGCAGCGTGTCCCATCTGCGGCGTCTGGTCGTCACGCCGCTTGTGGTGTCCGTGTCCGCACCTGATGCGGCGGGTTCTCCTGTGCGAGGTGATGGTCCATCCAGGGTTCAGTTCCGCTATCCGCCGATGCAGGCCCGTGTCCAGACAGCCTGATGGGCTGGCTTACACCGGAACCGGCATCCCGCCACCTGACTGGCGCAGTCCCTTGGACCCCTCACGCAGATAGCGGGCATAGCCCAGATCGGCCGCCTCAATCCCGGTGCGGTGGCCGCTGACGATATCCGCCAGCACCCGGCCCGACCCTGCGGCCATGGTCCAGCCCAGCGTGCCATGCCCGGTGTTCAGGAACAGGTTCTGGATCGGTGACCGCCCGACAACCGGGGTTCCGTCTGGCGTCATCGGGCGCAGCCCACACCAGAACTGTGCGCGGGTCTGATCCCCCGCGCCGCCGAACAGGTCTTCGACGGAATGGGTCAGCGTTGCCTGCCGTTTCGGCGAGAGGCTCATGTCAAATCCGGCAATTTCGGCCATGCCGCCGACGCGAATCCGGTCGCCAAGGCGGGTGATCGCGATCTTGTGGGTTTCATCCATGACGGTGGAAATGGGGGCGCGGGCCGCATCCACCACCGGCACCGTGATTGAATAACCCTTGACCGGATAGACCGGCAGCTTGATGCCCAAGGGCGCCACCAGCATGGGCGAATAAGACCCCAGCGCCAGCACGAAACTATCTGCCGTCACGCGGCCCTCGGTGGTGTGGACGGCCACGATCCGCCCAGCCTCGGCCTCCAGCCGGTTGATCCCCACGCCGTGACGGAAGGTCACGCCGGCGGCCCGTGCCATGTCGGCCAGGCTTTGGGTGAACTTGAAGCAATCGCCGGTTTCATCGCCCGGCAGCCGCAGACCGCCCGCGATCTTGCCCCGCGCCGCTGCAAGCCCCGGTTCCGCAGCGACGCACTGGTCAGCGCTCAAAACCTCAAACGGGACGCCATCGGCCTGCAGCACCGCAATGTCCTTGGCCGCTGCCGCCACCTGCTTTTCAGTGCGGAACAGTTGCAGCGTGCCTTGGGTGCGTTCGTCGTAAGAAATCCCCGTCTCGGCCCGCAGGTCCATCAGGCAATCGCGGCTGTATTCCGCCAGCCGCACCATGCGTGACTTGTTCACCGCATAGGCCGAAGCGGTGCAGTTCATCAGCATCCGCGCCATCCACGACAGCTTTGCCATGTCCATCCGCGGCTGGATGATCAGGGGGGAGTGTTCCATGAACATCCACTTCAGCGCCTTCAGCGGAATGCCCGGTGCCGCCCAGGGCGAGGAATAGCCGGGGCTGATCTCGCCTGCATTGGCAAAAGAGGTTTCAAGCGCTGCGGCGGGCTGGCGGTCGATCACCGTCACCTCATGCCCCGCCTTGGCCAGATACCAGGCTGAGGTTACCCCGATCACGCCCGCGCCCAGAACCACGACCTTCATCTTAGCACCCCGATCAAACCTGTGTTGGACAGAAGATACCGGCGTTTCTGTGGATTATCTTGGTGATTTCAGGCTGTCAGAGGGTTGATAGTGCAAGAAAAATCTATCTTTATCTCTAAAGGCCGAAGAAACTGCCGCAAGATTGCAATTCCTGCGCAGCTTTGCGCGCTTCACGCTGCATCACGGGTTTGGCACGTCCTTGCTACCTGCCCTGGCTTGGGGGTGCATTCGCCCCGCGCCGCCGCTATATTATCAGCATGAACCGTCGCTTCGCCCTTCTGGCCCCGCTCGCCCTGCTTTTTCCGCTGCCCGCTGCGGCTGAGAAGATTTCCCTTGCCGTTTTGTCCGAGTATCTGAACGGCCTGACCACGGTTGAGACTGGCTTTACCCAGATCAATTCCGACGGCACCCTGTCGACCGGCACCCTTTATATCCATCGGCCCGGTCGCGTGCGGTTTGAATATGATCCGCCAGACCGCAGCCTGGTGATTGCCGGGGGCCAGCAGGTGGCGATCTTTGATTCCAAGTCGAACCAGCCGCCGGAACAATACCCGTTGAAGCGCACGCCGCTGAACCTGATCCTGGGCGAAAACGTCAATCTTGGCCGCGCCAGAATGGTTGTCGGGCATGAGGATGACGGCACCTCGACCCGTGTGCGCGCGCAAGACCCCGACGCACCTGAATACGGCACGATCGAGCTGGTCTTCACCGCCAACCCGGTAGAGCTGCGCCAATGGGTCATCACCGATGACCTTGGCGCGCAAACCACCGTGGTCCTGGGTGAGATGAAAAAGGGCGGACGCTTCGGGTCACGCCTGTTTGACATCACCGCCGAAACCGCCGCGCGGAATAACTGACGGCAGCCAGCGGGCCCCGGCGGACGTTAGCGGCAATACTCCAACTGCTGGCGATACATCTCTGACCGTTGGCTTACACGGGCAGCAACCTCAACCAGCCAGGGCTTGCCAAGGTAGGTCTGCTTGGCATACCCGGTGCGCCCTTCGTGATAGGCCAGATATTGCGCTTCGGCATCAGTTTTGGCGATGCCAAGCGACTGCGCCGACTGATCCATGTACCAGCCCATGAAGTCGGTCGCATCGCTGATATCGTCGCGCTGGGCACGGCGGCCGCCGGCGCTGGCCTGATATTCCTCCCAGGTGCCGTTCAGCGCCTGGCTATAGCCGTAGGCCGTGCTTTGCCGCCCCATCGGAATCACGCCCAGCGCAAAGGTATGCGGGGTGCGCGCATTGCCGATGAACTTTGATTCCTGGTGGATCGTGGCCATCTGCACATGCACCGGGATACCCCAGCGCCGTTCGGTCTGCCGCATGGCCCGCAGATACTGCGGCCGCTCGCGGACGATTGCGCAGGCATCGTCCAGTTGTCGTGGCGCGGAATAACTGCCGCTGCCGCCCCCGCATGAGGCAAGCAACATCAACAGCATCGCCGCACGGAGAAACCTGCTCATTTGCCCCTCGTGCCTTTTTTTCTTGATGTGACAGTAGCGCAAAGCGGGGAGCGATGAAATGGGGAAGACCCCACCCCGTGTTCAGAAAACCGCGAGGCGGCAGACTATAAGCTGCAGGTTCACAGACTGTTTCCCTTGTCCGCAGCGCGGAACAGACTGTTTCCCTTGTCCGCAGCGCGGATTGGTGGACAAGGAATTCGCCTTGAAGCTATAAACCCGGATGGGGACCTCCGCTATGCAGACAACTTGTGCAAAATACAGCCTTGGACAGGTGCTGCGTCATCGCAAGCATCCTTTTCGTGGTGTGGTCTTTGATATCGATGCCATCTTCTCGAATACTGAAGAATGGTATGATAACATCCCCGCTGACAGCCGCCCGTCCAAGGATCAGCCGTTCTACCATCTTCTGGCGGAAAATGACCAAAGCTACTATGTGGCCTATGTGTCTGAGCAGAACCTTGTCCCCGATGAAACGGGTGAGCCTGTGGATCATCCGGACCTCTGCGATCTCTTCGGTGATTTCGAAGACGGTCGCTATCCGCTTGGTTTTCAATTGAATTAAGTCAGCTGACTTTGAAGGATAGGGCCGGGTTTCGCTTACCGGTTGCTAACCCTTTGCCCTTAGCCTGCGGGAAACCACGAAGGGAATCCCGCGATGCATTTGCAAACCCAGACCCGGCCCAAGCTGCTGTCTGTCCTGGTGATGGACGATAGAATCGACGCCGCCAGCGCCATCCAGTTCAAGGAAAAGATGCGGGACCTGACCCAGTCGGGCGAACCCCGCGTCGTGCTTGATCTGGCGCGGGTGCAGTTTCTTGATTCCAGTGGCCTTGGCGCGATTGTCGCGGTGAAAAAGCTGCTGGGTCCAGACCGCGCACTGGAACTGTCCAGCCTGACCCCCACCGTGGAAAAGGTGTTTCGTCTGACGCGGATGGATTCGATCTTCACCATCCATCCAACCCATGCCGCGGCGCTTTCACATGACGCCAGCGCCTGACCCGGATGGCGCGCGTGCCAGCCACACCTGCGTTCTGTCCAGTGACCCCCTTGCCGTGCGGGCCGGGCTTGCCCGGATGGCAGCCAATCGCCCCCTGTCACTCCTGACGTCAGACCAGCGCGCCACGGTTGAGGTTGTCATGGCCGAAGTGCTTAACAACGTCGCCGAACACGCCTATGCGGGTGGGCCTGGCAAGATCACGGTCACTTTGCGGCTGGATGGGGCAGGGCTGTCTTGCCAGGTTACCGACGAAGGCACCCCGATGCCCGCCGGTCGCCTGCCAGAGGGCAAGCACCCGGTGCAGCGCGCCAGCGAGGTCGACAGTTTTGCCAACCTGCCGTTGGCAGACCTGCCGGAAGGTGGGTTTGGCTGGCACATGATCCGTCGCCTGACCGAAGGCCTGCTTTATTCGCGCGTTGGGGGGCAGAACCGGCTCAGTTTCGTGATCCCGCTTCAGACCCGGTAAACTTGCGTTAACTTGGCCGCAAAGGCCCGGATTTCGCCACATCGCGCCGCCAGTTTGCACGCCATCTTTTCCCAAGGTGCCGCAGGGCCGGTATTGGCCTGCCCCTGGCACCTGGATCTTTCGCCCCCGCCACGGTTCGGGTGTCAGGGCACTTCTGCCTCTTGGCTTTGGCGCTGCCGGGCCTTAGCCTTGCCGCAAACAGGGGGGTTTCATGCGCGATCTTCATCTTCCAGGCCGCTCTGCCGTTTATGCACAGAACGGGCTTTGTGCCACCTCACACCCCATCGCCGCCCAAGTCGCGATTGAGGTGCTGAAATCCGGTGGCAATGCTGCTGATGCCGCCATTGCCGGCGCGCTTGTGCTGGGCATTGCCGAGCCGCAGATGACCGGGATCGGTGGTGATTGCTTTGTCCTTATCAAACCTGCCGGGACGGAGGAAATTCTCGCCCTCAACGGGTCTGGCCGCGCGCCAAAAGGCCTGGACGCCGCCGCCCTTCGCGCAAAGGGCATGACGGCCATTCCCACGCGCGGGGTTGAAGCGATCACCCTGCCCGGTGCAATTGATGCCTTCTGCCGCCTGAACGCCGACCACGGCCGCCTGCCGCTTGCACAGGTGCTTGCCCCCGCGATCCACTACGCCGACGAAGGTATCCCCGTCGCCCCGCGAGTCGCCTTCGACTGGGCTGCGGATCTGTCCAGCCTGCAAGGTGCCGCGCGCGACTTTTACAGCTTGAACGACCAGGCCCCCCGCATCGGCCAGGTCTTCCGCGCTCCCAATCAGGCCGAAGTCCTGCGCCGCATCGCCCGCGACGGCCGCGCAGGGTTCTATGAGGGTGAGGTTGCCGATGACCTGGTCACCTCACTGCAGGCCCTTGGTGGAACCCATACGCTGGAGGATCTTGCCACCACCAGCTGCGACTATACCACGCCGGTCACCGGCACCTACCGCGATGTGGAACTGGTCGAGCACCCGCCAAACGGCCAAGGTGCGACGGCCATCCTTTTGCTTAACATCCTGAAACATTTCGATATTGCCGCGATGGACCCCACCGGCGCCCAGCGGGTGCACATTGAGGCAGAGGCGACCAAGCTTGCTTACGACGCCCGCAATCGCTTTATCGCCGATCCCGGTCACACAACCCGGCTGGACCATATGCTGTCCCCCGACACGGCAGCCAAACTTGCGGCGCTGATCGACCCTGCCCGCGCCATGCCAGCTGCCGCCCCCCTGACGGAAGCTGTCCACAAGGACACGATCTACATCACCGTGGTCGACCGTGACCGGATGGCCGTGTCGCTGATCTATTCGGTTTTCTGGGGCTTTGGTTCCGGCTTTGCCTCGACCAAATTCGGCGTCAACTTCCAGAACCGTGGCGCGGGCTTCACCCTTTCCGCAGGTCACCCGAATGAGGCTGGCGGCGGCAAGCGCCCGATGCACACGATCATCCCCGGCATGATCCGCCGCAACGGCCGCGTGATCATGCCCTTTGGCGTGATGGGCGGTGCCTACCAATCCACGGGTCATGCGCGCTTTGTCAGTAACCTGACCGATTTCGCCATGGACCCGCAAGCTGCCATCGACAC
>JBBQVR010000110.1:0-11381 GCA_038211355.1 Rhodobacterales bacterium
CCATCTCACGCTCGCCCTGGAAGACGCGGATCGTCACCGCGTTCTGGTTGTCTTCGGCGGTAGAGAAGACCTGCGACTTTTTCGTCGGGATCGTGGTGTTGCGGTCGATCAGGCGGGTAAACACACCACCGAGGGTTTCGATGCCCAGCGACAGCGGGGTCACGTCCAGCAGGACCACATCCTTGACGTCACCCTGCAGAACGCCGGCCTGAATGGCCGCGCCAAGGGCCACGACTTCGTCAGGATTCACGCCCTTGTGGGGTTCCTTGCCGAAGTACTTGGTCACCTCTTCGATCACGCGCGGCATGCGCGTCATGCCACCGACAAGAACAACCTCATCAATGTCATCCTTGCTGAGGCCGGCATCTTTCAGCGCGGCGATGCAGGGCTTGATCGACTTCTTGATCAGATCCTCAACCAGGCCTTCCAGCTTGGCGCGGGTCAGTTTCATCACAAGGTGCAGCGGCTGGCCGGTGTTGCGGTCCATGCTGATGAAGGGCTGGTTGATTTCGGTCTGGCTGGCCGAAGAAAGCTCGATCTTCGCCTTTTCCGCCGCTTCCTTCAGGCGCTGAAGCGCCATCTTGTCGTTGGACAGGTCAACGCCATGCTCTTTCTTGAACTCATCCGCCAGGTAATTGACGATGCGCATGTCGAAGTCTTCACCGCCAAGGAACGTGTCCCCGTTGGTGGATTTCACTTCGAACAGGCCGTCGTCGATTTCCAGAATGGTGATGTCGAACGTACCGCCGCCAAGGTCATAGACCGCGATGGTCTTGGTCTCTTTCTTGTCGAGGCCGTAGGCCAGCGCTGCCGCCGTCGGTTCGTTGATGATGCGCAGCACCTCAAGGCCCGCGATCTTGCCCGCGTCCTTGGTCGCCTGACGCTGGGCGTCGTTGAAGTATGCGGGAACGGTGATCACGGCCTGGGTGACGGTTTCACCAAGGTAGGATTCAGCCGTTTCCTTCATCTTCTGCAGGATGAAGGCGGAAACCTGCGTCGGCGAATACTTCTCACCGCGGGCTTCAACCCAGGCGTCGCCATTGCCGCCGTTGACGATCTTGTACGGCATGTTCTTCTGGTCTTTGAGGATCACCGGATCATCAAACCGACGCCCGATCAGGCGTTTGACCGCAAAGACGGTGTTGGTGGCGTTGGTGACGGCCTGCCGCTTGGCAGCCTGCCCGACCAGACGCTCAGAGTCGGTGAAACCGACGATCGAAGGCGTCGTGCGCGCGCCTTCCGAGTTCTCGATGACGCGGGGTTGCGAACCATCCATGATGGCAACGCAAGAGTTCGTCGTCCCGAGGTCAATACCGATGACTTTGGCCATGTGTGTATCCCTTTACTTCAGGCGATGTTCCGGCAAGGACCCGTTCATATCGGCATCCCCGCCATAATGAGGCGACAGGTTTGGCAGCCCGTCGTCGTGCCAGCCGTATATAGGGGGGTGCATATGCCCCTGCAACGGTTGGCGCGCAGACTCTGTCGCGAATCTTCCATGATTCTGCTTTGGCTGATCCGGCAAGGCCACGTCTCCTAGCGCAAGGCCAACGTGCAGCAGCCGGAAAGCCGCTGCCGGTCGCCCGTCGTCCGGTCACCCGTCGCCAAGAGCAGATCAATGGCAATGCCATAGCTTTGGTCCGACATTCCATCGCTGCAGTCAGCCGGGCGCAGCACGGCCAGCCCATCGGGCAGATCAAGCGCGGCAGTTGGCGCCCAAGGTGCACCGGGCCAGGTCTGGCCAATGGGGTCTATCCGGGCTTCGGTCATCTCGGGCGTGGTGAAGGTCGTGGTGCCGGCATCCGGGTCCAGCGCCAGCGACCAGAAGGGTTCGGTCCCGAAACAGGACAAGGGCCGTGCCAGCGCAGACCAGTCCGGCCCCTCTTCGCGCGCCAGAAAGCGTAGAGCGGCATAACCCACCCCCTCACCCGTGTTGACCTCTGCCCAGCCATCGGTGACGCGGATCACCTCAACCCCCATCTGGTCAGGGGTCAGCGAACCCACAATCCCGGCCCCCGCATCGGGGGCGGCGCGGATGTTCAGCACATCGGTTTCCGCCACGCCAACCACTGCGTGAAGGGCGGGATACGTTTGACCCCCCACCTCAGCCTGCAGCGCGCCGGCGCCCAGTATGACCAGAAAAGCAACCAAGCGGATCATCGGCCCTTGCCCCAGCTTGCCGATGCGTATTGTCGGGTGAAGAATTCTGCCATCAGGCCAATGATCAGGCACCCCAGCATCACATAGACCGGATGCTCGATCGAGGTGTAGCGTGGCTGATAGTTCAGGAACATGAAGCCCCGGCCCTGATCAATCGTGTGAAACAGCGGGTTCCAGTCGAACATGGCCCGCATTTCTGGCTTGGCATTATTGGCCACTATCATTTTGCCCGAGGCGATCATGTTGATCCGCATGATGATTGTGGTCAGAATCCCCACCAGCTCTGGCTGCCAGGGTTTGGCGGACAAAAGCACCATTCCGATGCCAACCCCGGTCAGCCAGGACAGCAGGAACATGCCCAGCACGCCCACAGGTTCATCGATGGAAATCGGCGTGATCAGCGTGTGGTAGCTGAACAGGATCACCGCCGCCGCCAGCGCCTGCTGATACAGCGACGAAAGCGCCGCCCCGAGGATCGAGATGATGGGGTTCATTGGCGCATGCATCATCATCGCTGACGTGGGGCCGTCTGCCGCCGAAACCGCCCCGATTGCCTTTACATGCGTCATGAACATGAACACGCCGGACATGACATACAGCATGAAATCGCCCCGGATCGCGATGCGCCGCAAGCCAAGGAAGGAAAACAGGAAGTACATCATGACCACCATCAGCAGCGACTGCGCGATGGAAATGACCAACCCCAGCACGGCATTGCCGTTGCTTTTGCGCAGGTTGCGGACGGCAACGTGAAACACCAGCTCCAGCGTTTGGAACGCGGTGCCGAAACTGGAACGATTGCGCCTTTTGTACCGGAACATCTGCTTAACCCCGACAGGTCCGGCACCCTAAGCAGGGAAAACTTGCCGTTCCGTTAGCGCCGCAGGATAAGGGCGCGCGAACATATGTTCAATTGCCTTGCGACTGACAGGAGACGTGATGGACTTTGCCCGCCCAGATCTTGCCCGCCCAGATCTTGCCCAACCGGATCTTGCCCAACTTGTGCCCCTCATGCGCAGGCTTGCGCTGGACGCGGGTGACCGGATCATGGCCGTCTACACTGGCCCCGACTTTGAGGTGCGCGCCAAGGGTGATTCCAGCCCCGTGACCGAAGCGGATGAGGCGGCCGATGCCGTCATCTCAGCCGGGTTGCGCGCGGCTTTCCCCGATGTGCCGCTTATCACTGAAGAACAGGCGGACAGCCACGCGCTGACCGCCCGCAGCTTTCTGATCGTCGATCCCTTGGACGGCACCAAGGAGTTCGTCCAGCGCCGGGGCGATTTCACCGTAAACATCGCCTATGTCCACGAAGGCACCCCTGTGGCTGGCGTGGTCTATGCCCCGGCGAAGGGGCGGCTGTTCTACACCCTGCCGGATGGTCAAGCGGTTGAAGAAACGGGGGCGTTTGACAAGCTGACCCCCGGCCCGACACGTCCTTTGCAGGTCGCAAGCCCTGACAATGCCGCGTTGATGGTGGTGGCGTCGAAATCGCACCGCGATCAGGCGACGGATGACTATATCAGCCGCTACGCCGTGCGGGACATGACCTCGGCGGGCTCCAGCCTCAAGTTCTGTCTGGTGGCCACGGGTGAGGCTGACCTTTACCCCCGCCTTGGCCGCACGATGGAATGGGATACGGCCGCCGGTGATGCCGTCCTGCGCGGGGCTGGCGGGCATGTGGTGCGGTTTGATGACCACACCCCGCTGGCCTATGGCAAGCCGGGCTGGGATAACCCCTTCTTCATCGCCTACGCCCCCGGGGTGACCCTGAAGTGAAAACGCTGATCGCCATTCCTGCCCGCTACGCCTCGACCCGCTATCCGGGCAAGCCCTTGGTCACCCTGCGCGGGCCTGACGGGGCGAAAACCCTGATCCGCCGCAGCTGGGAGGCAGCGATGGCCGTGCAAGGCATCGACCGCGTGGTCGTGGCCACCGACGATGCCCGCATCGCCGACCATGCCACCGCCTTTGGGGCCGAGGTGGTGATGACCTCATCCGATGCCCGCAACGGCACCGAACGCTGCGCCGAGGTGGCGGCGATCCTGCCCGGTTTCGATTTGATCGTGAACCTGCAGGGCGACGCCCCCCTGACCCCCGCCTGGTTTGTCGAGGATCTGGTCAAGGGCCTGACAGCTGACCCCGCCGCCGACATCGCCACCCCGGTCCTGCGCTGCGATGGCCGGGCGGTTGCGGGGTTCCTCGCTGACCGCCGCGCGGGGCGGGTGGGCGGGACGACGGCGGTTTTCGGGGCGCAAGGCCGGGCGCTTTACTTCTCCAAGGAGGTGATCCCCTTCACCGGGCAGGACTATGCCCCGGATGCACCCACGCCGGTTTTTCACCATGTCGGCGTCTACGCCTACCGGCCCGCCGCCCTTGCCGCCTATCCCGCCTGGCCCATCGGCCCGCTTGAGACGCTGGAAGGCCTTGAACAGCTGCGCTTTCTGGAACAGGGCCGCCCCGTTCTGTGTGTGCAGGTCGAATCCCGTGGCCGCCAGTTCTGGGAGTTGAATAACCCCTCCGACGTTCCGGTGATCGAAGCGATGCTGGCAAATGCCTAGATTCCGGTGCAATAATGGCATGTGACCCGCCACTGTCGCGTGAACGGAAACTTTTTGCCTGAATACCGACGCTATGGCGTGCAATTTGGCAAAGTTGCCTCGCGCCCGCCCGGATACGGTCAGATTCATTTGAGATTAACGTGACGGCAAATATGATGCAGGCTGCTGGTGTGGCCTCAGGCTCGCAGAAACGGATCGAAGATGAAGATCAAGAAGATTACCAAGGCCGTTTTCCCGGTGGCAGGCCTTGGAACGCGATTCCTGCCCGCGACCAAGTCGATCCCGAAAGAGATCATGACCCTGGTTGACCGTCCCTTGATCCAATACGCGATTGATGAGGCGCGCGCGGCCGGCATCAAGGAATTCATCTTCGTCACCTCGCGCGGGAAATCCGCGCTGGAAGATTACTTTGACCACGCCCCTGAACTGGAATCCGAACTGCGCCGCAAGGGCAAGACTGACCTGCTTGAGGTGTTGAAAGACACCAACATGGACAGCGGTGCCATCGCCTATCTGCGGCAGAATCGACCGTTGGGCCTTGGTCACGCGGTCTGGTGCGCGCGCCGGCTGATCGGGGATGAACCCTTTGCCGTTCTCTTGCCCGATGATGTGATCGCCGCCGAACGCCCATGCCTGCTACAGATGGTTGAGGCGCATGCCGAAACCGGCGGCTGCATGGTTGCCGCGATGGAGGTGACGCCCTCGCGCACCTCATCCTACGGGGTTCTGGACATTGATGAGGACATGGGCTCGATCGTCCGCGTCAAGGGCATGGTCGAAAAGCCCAAACCGGAAGAGGCGCCGTCGAACCTGGCCGTCATCGGGCGCTATATCCTGACGCCAAAGGTGCTGACCAACCTCAATCGCATGAAACAGGGTGCAGGCGGTGAGATCCAGCTGACCGACGCCATTGCCGAAGAGGCCGGGTCGAAATCCGGTGTCTTTGGTCTGCGGTTTCGTGGGCAGCGGTATGACTGCGGCTCAAAGATCGGGTTCTTGCAGGCTACCGTCGCCTTTGGCCTGTCGCGCCCCGAATTCGGCGCCGAGTTTGAGGAGTTTCTGCATGCGCTGATGGCCATGCAGAAAGTAGCGCAATAAACCTTGGGCCAGGACGCGGCACATTCCGGGGGGTCGTCCAACGCCTTCCCGATCGGCACTTTGCCTGATCCCGATCCTGCAATGGGCCTTCGGGCGCTGTGGCGGGCGTTTCGGCTGCGCAGCCGCCGCCAGGGTCTGCTGGCCCGCGCCATTCGCCGCCGGGGCCAGCTGACAACCGTCACCGACCGCACGGCAGCCATCGGCCCGGGCGACATTCTGTGCTTTCTTTGCCTGCGGAATGAAGGCCAGCGCCTGCCTTACCTTCTGGCCCACAACCGTCGCCTGGGCGTGCGCCATTTTCTGATCGTCGACAACGGCAGCACTGATTCGACCCCAACCCTGCTGCGCGATCAGCCGGATGTGTCGCTGTGGCAGACCGGGGCCAGCTACAAGGCCGCGCGCTTTGGCATGGACTGGCTGACCTGGCTGATGCTGCGCCATGGGCACGGACATTGGTGCCTGACGCTTGATGCGGATGAGGTGCTGATCTACCCCTATTGGCAGACCCGCCCGCTGCAGGCCTTGACCCACTGGCTTGACCGGCAGGGGCGCAGGTCCTTTGGCGCGCTGACGGTGGACGTGTATCCCGAAGGGCCGGTCTCGGCGCCCGGGCACCGACCGGGCGACAACCCGGTGGATCACCTGCCGTTCTTTGACGCAGGCAACTATCAAGTCCAGGTCCAGCCCCGGATGGGCAACCTGTGGATTCAAGGCGGCGCGCGGGCGCGTGCCTTCTTTGGCCAGACGCCGCGCCGCGCGCCGACGCTGAACAAGACCCCGCTGGTGCGCTGGCACTGGCGCTATGCCTATGTCAATTCCACCCACGCCGTGCTGCCGCCACACCTGAACCGCGTCTACGAAACCGACGGGGGGGAAGTGACATCTGGCGTGATTCTTCACACCAAGTTCCTGCCAGAAATCATCGACCGCTCGGCCGAGGAAAGGGCCCGTGGCGAACACTTCGCCGATGGCGCGCAATATGCCGCCTATTATGACCGGCTGACCGACGATCCGACGCTGTGGTGCGCCGCCTCGACCCGTTATACCGGCTGGCGGCAGATGGAGTCGCTTGGCCTCATGTCGCGCGGAGGCTGGATCTGATGCGGTGGGCAACATGGGCCTGATGTCGATCTTCCGCCTGCGGCTGCGGCGCCAGTATCTTCTGGCCCGCGCTTTCCGCCGTCGCCGGCAGCTGACTCCCGTCGCCAATCGCATGGCCGGGGTCCGGGCGCAGCCGATTCTGGTCTTTTCCACCATGCGCAACGAATGTGTGCGCCTGCCCTATTTCCTGGACTACTATCGCAAGCTGGGGGTTGATCACTTTGTGATCGTCGACAACGCATCGACCGACGGCACGCGCGAATATCTGGCTGAACAGCCGGATGTGTCGCTGTGGTCCACCACTGCGGGCTACAAGCAATCCCGCTTCGGGATGGACTGGATGATGCACCTTCTGCGCCGCTATGGGGCGGGGAACTGGTGCCTGACTGTCGATGTCGATGAATTCCTAGTCTACCCGTTCTGCGAAACCCGGCCCCTGCGCGCCCTGACGGACTGGCTGGACAGCGCCGCCACGCGCAGCTTTTCGGCGATGATCCTGGACATGTATCCCAAGGGCTCGATGCATGAACAACCCTATCGTGAGGGGCAGAACCCCTTTGATATCGCCCAGTATTTCGACAGCGGCAATTATACCATCAACCGCAACCCCACCTTCAGCAACCTGTGGATTCAAGGCGGCCCGCGCGCCCGCGTCTTCTTTGGCGACCGCCCCAGGAAAGCCCCGGCGATGAACAAGATCCCGCTGGTCAAGTGGGACCCTGCCTATGCCTATGTCAGTTCGACCCACATGATGCTGCCGCGCGGCCTGAACCTGACATATGAGACGGCGGGGGGTGAAAAACCCTCAGGCTGCATGTTGCATGCCAAGTTTCTGGACACCTTCGCTGTCAAGGCGGAAGAGGAACTTCAGCGTGGCCAGCACTATGCCCAAAGCCACGAATACCGCGCCTACCGCGAAGGCATCGCCCACGAACGCGATCTGTGGTGCAATTGGAGCGAGAAGTATATCAACTGGCGTCAGCTGGAAATTCTGGGGCTGATGTCGAAAGGAAACTGGGCGTGACCGTCGGCATCGTCATGCTGTGCCACACCGCCCTGGGCCGCGCAGCGCAGGTTGCCCGGCATTGGGCGACACATGGCTGCCCGGTGGTCATCCACCTTGACCGCCGCGTGGCCGAGGCTGATCGTGCCCAACTGGCCGCCACCCTTGCCGACCTGCCCAATATCTGCTTTTCAACACGCACGGCTTGCGAATGGGGCACATTCAGCCTGGTTCAGGCCTCGATCGCCGCGGCCAGCCTGATGCTGCGTGAATTTCCGCAGGTGGGGCATGTGTTCCTGGCCTCAGGCTCGTGCCTGCCAATCCGCCCGGTGGCAGAATTGCAGGCCCATCTGGCTGCCCAGCCGCACACGGATTTCATCGAAAGCGTCACCACCGCCGATGTCGGATGGACGGTGGGCGGCCTGAACAAGGAACGCTTTACCCTGCGCTTTCCCTTCTCATGGAAAAAGCAGCGCCGCCTGTTTGATCTCTATGTCTCCCTGCAGCGCCACCTTGGGGTGTCGCGCCGGATTCCCGATGGCATCGTGCCGCATCTTGGCAGCCAGTGGTGGTGCCTGACCCGCGCCTCGCTGGAGGCAATCCTGTCGCATCCTGACCGCGCCCGGCATGACCGCTATTTCCGCCGCGTCTGGATACCGGATGAAAGCTACTTTCAGACCCTTGTGCGCCAGGTTTCCAGCCGCGTTGAAAGCCGGTCCCTGACCCTGTCGAAGTTCGACTTTCAGGGCCGCCCGCACATGTTCTACGACGATCACCTGCATCTTCTGCGCCGGGCGGATGCCTTCGTCGCCCGCAAGATCTGGCCGCAGGCAGAGGTGCTTTATGACACCTACCTGTCGCCCACCGCCGACCATGCCTCACGGCTTGAGCCGACGCCCGGCAAGATCGACCGTTTGTTCGCCAAAGCGGTTGAGCGTCGGGTAAAGGGCCGCCCCGGTCTTTACATGCAAAGCCGCTTTCCCACCAAGGCGCAGGGCGGCACCCGCGCAGCCGCGCCCTATGGCGTGTTCGAAGGCTTTGCCGACCTTTTCCCTGACTTCACCTCCTGGCTGGCCCGCGTGGCCGAGGCGCGGGTGCATGGCCATCTCTTCGCGCCTGACCGCGTGCAGTTCGCGGGGGATGAGCGGGTGTTCAAAGGCGGCCTCTCGGACAGTGCGGCTTTGCGCGACTACAATCCGCGCAGCTTTCTGACCAACCTGATCTGGAACAGCCGGGGCGAACGGCAATGCTTTCAGTTCGGCCCCGATGACGCGCAACAGATCACGCCCTTTCTGGCCGGTGACCCGAACGCCAACATCATGATCGTCTCGGGTGCCTTCGTGATACCGCTGTGGCAATCCGGCCGCCCCGTCACACAGATCCGGGCCGAGGCCGCACGCCTTCAGAAGATCGAGGCGGATTTCATCGCGCTGCTGAACGCCCCCGAAACCAAGGCCCGCCTGCATGTCTGGACCCTGGCCGATCTGGTCGAAGACCCGGTCGAACCGTTGCAGCAGATTGTCGATGACCTGAACCCCCGCGCGCCGCATCGGATGACGGAACTCCCGCGCATGGTCGACCTAACCGGATTCAGCACCTTTCTGCAGGAATTGCGCAATCAAGGCATGCAGCCGGTGCTGATGGGCGATGTGCCCGTCACCGCAGGCCAACCCGGCGCAGATCGCGGCCTGACCCGCCCGCAACTGGCCAAGTAACCGATGGCCGGGCCTTTTCACAGCTTTGTCCTTTTCGCCGAAATGCGCACGGGATCGAACTTTCTTGAGGCGAACCTGAACGCGCTGCCCGGTGTCACCAGCTATGGTGAGGTGTTCAACCCCCACTTCATCGGCAAGAAAGACCAGGGTGAGCTGTTCGGCATCACCCTTGCCGACCGTGAGGCAAACCCCAAGCCCCTGCTCCGCAAGCTGCGGCAGGAAACCGAAGGCCTGTCCGGCTTTCGCTATTTCCATGACCATGATCCCCGCGTGCTTGATCTGGTCATGGCTGATCCGGCCTGCGCCAAGATCATCCTGACTCGCAACCCCCTTGAAAGCTACGTCAGCTGGAAGATCGCCCGCGCCACCGGCCAGTGGAAGCTGACCGATGCCAAGCGCCTGAAATCCGCCAAGGCCAGCTTTGATGCCGTCGAATTTCATGCCCATCTGGCCACCTTGCAGGACTTTCAGCTGCAACTGCTTGGCGCGCTGCAGACCAGCGGGCAGACGGCGTTCTACCTTGATTACGAAGACCTGGCCTCGGTTGAGGTGATGAATGGGCTGGCCGCCTTCCTTGGGGTCGAAGGGCGGCTGAAGGCGCTGGATGACACGCTGAAAAAGCAGAACCCCGATCCGGTTGCGGCAAAGCTGGATAACCCGCAGGCCTTGGCCGATGCCCTGACCGGGGTCGACGTTTTTGCCCTGAACCGCACCCCGAATTTTGAACCCCGCCGCCCCGCCGCCATTCCCACGGCGGTTGCAGCGGCAAATGCGCCGCTACTGTATTTTCCCGTCCGTTCGGGCCCGTCCGGGGTGGAGGACTGGCTGGCCAGTTTTGGCGGGCTGGTCGAAGGGTTCGAACAAAAGACCCTGCGCCAGTGGAAACGTGCCAACCCCGGCCACCGCAGCTTTACTGTGGTCCGCCATCCACTTTTGCGCGCCCATGTGGCGTTTCGGGAAAAGATCGTCTCGGGTCAGCTGGCCGATCACCGGCGGATTCTGATCCGCGCCTACAAGGCCGATCTGCCTGATCCCGGCCAGCCCTTCACGGATGCGGACGCTGAACGCGCGGCTTTTCTGGTCTTTCTGCACTATGCGCGGCTGGCCACCTCGGGCCAGACCGGCCAGCGGGTTGATCCGAACTGGGCCAGCCAGACCGCGATCGTGCAGGGCTTTGCAGGGTTTCAGCCGCTGGATCTGATGATCCGCGAAGACCGTCTGGCGGAAGGCCTGGCCTTCCTTGCGGCAGAGGCTGGTGTGTCATCCCCGCCGCTACCAGCGAAAGCCCCCGCATCCGCAGCCTTGGCCGCGATCTATGACCCCAGCGTGGAAGCCGCAGGGGCAGAGGCTTACGCCCGTGACTACATGGGTTTCGGCTTCGGCCCCTGGCAGGGCTGACCGTCCAGAAAGGGCGCTTAGGCCGCCTGCGGCGCCCGGCTTTCGGTCAGGATCGCGTGCAGCTTGGCCGGGTCCGTGTTCGACCGCAGCTTGGTGAGCACGCCCGGATCACGCATCGTCCGGCTTACCAACGCCAGCGCCTTGAGGTGATCGACCCCTGAATCCTTGGGCGCGAACAGCGCAAAGACCAGATCAACCGGCTGCCGGTCAACGCTGTCATAATCCAGTGGCTTTTCCAGCCGCAGGAATACGCCCACGATCCCCTTCAGATCCTCAAGCCGCGCGGGGGGCAGGGCGCTGCCCAGCCCCCCCCCCGGTGGTGCCCAAAATTAACGGTACAGCAGGCCA
>JBBQVR010000111.1:0-11286 GCA_038211355.1 Rhodobacterales bacterium
AAGACGCCCTTTTGGGACGATCGTGCGAGCGTAGGAGCGTCCGTTTCGCCCCACCAGGTAGTCGTCAGTACCTCGCATCTCAAACGCCCGGTTTGCAATGGCGATTGTGGCGGCAAAACTGGATATACCCTTGGAACGCAAGGGCCTTCAACGATTTCAAGGGGATGGATGGTGCTGCAAGAGAGGATTGAACTCTCGACCTCTCCCTTACCAAGGGAGTGCTCTACCACTGAGCTACTGCAGCGCCGGGCGGTTTGGCGGGTGTGCCACATCGCGTTCTGGCGGGCGTGTTAAACGCAAAGCTGCGGGCTTGCAAGCGGGTTCTGGCGGGGAATCGGCTTCGCGGTCAGGTTTGAACGGACCGGGCCAATTGCCATAGCGGAACCGAAGCGGCGTAGGCTTTGCCACCGGCCCGGACCCCAGGCAGCGGACGCACAGATGTGGAAGATGCCCCTTCCGCGCCTTGGCAGTCTGCTGGAAATCAGGCTGGTCATATGTCTGGGCCTTGCAGCGTTTTGGGCGGCCGCGCCCGCGAGGGCCGAGTTTCTGGAAACCCGCGCCGTGACAGAGACCGGCGATGCCTGCCTTGTCGGCAGCTGGCTGGCCGATCAGGGCGAGC
The DNA here is from genome assembly GCA_038211355.1 of Rhodobacterales bacterium. Lineage (GTDB taxonomy): Bacteria > Pseudomonadota > Alphaproteobacteria > Rhodobacterales > Rhodobacteraceae > Tabrizicola. The sequence continues at coordinate 620 of JBBQVR010000111.1, forward strand.
TTGGCCGCGTGATCTATGACATGGTCCCCGCCTCGGTCGAGAATGTTGAGGTGGCGGGGAACTTTGGCGTCAAGTTCAATGCGGACGGCACGGCGGTGTTCGGGTTTTACAAACTGCGGGTCAAGCTGAACTATGCAACCGGCGTGCCCACGACCGGCATCGACGTGGGCGGCAGCATTGACAACCTGTGGTCCACCGATGCCCGGCGTCTGCAAATGGGCTATGCTGGCCCAAAGGCTGCGATCCAGATCGTGATGCCGAGATCAGCCTCGAAAGACCCCAAGACCGGCAAGATGACGCCCCCCCTCAACCGAAGTGATCAACTTTGCCGATCTGCCGATGCAGACATCGGCCCGGTATGATTTCGCCTGCACCGGCACCGATGAGATGACCATGAAGGGTAAGGTGGAGGGCAAAGGCTTTACCCTGTGTTTCAAGCGCGCCCAATAGGGCCGGTCAGGTCGGCCAATCTGGACCCTGCCGCCCTCCTGCGTTAAGGACACTGGCATGCGCAGCCCATCCACCCCGTCAGACCGCGACACGACCGGCAAATCCACTGCCGCCGCCGCGCGCATGGCCCGGCAAAAAGCGGCGCTGAAGGCCAACATGGCGCGCCGCAAGGACCAGGCAAAGGCCCGCAGCGCCGAAGATGCGCCGGGCAGCGACGGCCCAGGGAATGAAGGCCCTGCGAATGAAGGCCCAGGGAACGACGGCCCAAAGAACGCCGACAACGAAACCGAAGGTAAGGGTTAGGCAGATGGATTCCATTCTGGTGCGCGGCAACGGGGCTTTGTCGGGTGTGATTCCGATTGCGGGGGCAAAGAATGCCTGCCTGACGCTGATGCCTGCCACACTTCTCAGCGATGAGCCGCTGACCCTGACCAACGCGCCGCGGCTGTCGGACATCGCCACCATGACCCAGCTGCTGCAATCGCTTGGGGCCGAGGTGGCCAGTTTGCAGGATGGTCTGGTGCTGGCGATGTCCAGCCATTCGATCAGCAACTTCAAGGCGGACTATGATATCGTGCGCAAGATGCGCGCCTCGATCCTTGTCCTTGGTCCGATGCTGGCGCGCTATGGCCATGCGGTCGTGTCCTTGCCGGGCGGCTGCGCAATCGGCGCGCGGCCTGTGGACCTGCACCTTCAGGCGCTTGAGGCGATGGGGGCGACGCTTGACCTGCGCGATGGCTATGTTCACGCCAAGGCCGCCGGGGGCCGCCTCAAAGGGGCGGTGTTCGAGTTTCCCTTCGTGTCCGTCGGGGCCACCGAAAACGCACTGATGGCAGCCACATTGGCCCGCGGCACCACCGTCCTGAAGAACGCCGCGCGTGAGCCTGAGATTGTCGATCTTGCCCGCTGCCTGCGCCGCATGGGCGCGCAGATTGACGGCGAAGGCACCAGCACCCTGACCATCGAAGGCGTTGACCGGCTGGGCGGCGCGACCCACCCCGTTGTGACCGACCGGATCGAACTTGGCACCTACATGCTGGTCCCCGCGATCTGCGGCGGTGAGGTGGAATGTCTGGGCGGCAAGCTGGAACTGGTCGGCGCCTTCGCCGAACGTCTGGACGCGGCGGGGGTTTCAGTGACCGAAACCGAACGCGGGCTGAAGGTGTCCCGCAAAGGCGGCCGCGTTCGGGCGGTGGATGTGACGACCGAACCCTTCCCCGGCTTTCCAACCGACCTTCAGGCGCAGATGATGGCGCTGCTCTGCACGGCCGAAGGGACCTCGGTGCTGGAAGAAAAGATCTTTGAAAATCGCTTCATGCATGCGCCAGAACTGATGCGGATGGGTGCCAAGATCGACGTGCATGGCGGCACGGCCACGGTAACGGGCGTTGAAAAGCTGCGCGGCGCACCGGTGATGGCGACCGACCTGCGCGCCAGCGTCAGCCTGATCCTTGCGGGTCTTGCGGCGGAAGGGGAAACCGTCGTTTCCCGCGTCTACCACCTTGATCGCGGCTATGAACGGGTGGAAGAAAAACTGCGCGCCTGCGGGGCGCATATCGAGCGGATCAGCACATGACCGACCCCCAATCTCTGGACGCCCAATCTCCGGACGCAAAGTTTCAGGATGGCGGGGAGGCACCCTTGCGCCTTGTGGCCACGGATGCCGAAGACCTGACCGTGATCTCGACTCTCGTGCAGGATGCCGTTCTGCCAGTGACCGAGATCAGCCATGACCCCAAACGCCGCCGCTTTGCGCTGATGCTGAACCGCTTTCGGTGGGAGGACCGCCCGCAGGCCGAGGCCGTGGGTCGCCCTTACGAACGCGTGCGGTCGGTGCTGGTGGTGGAAGATGTGCTGTCGGTCAAAAGCCAGGGCTTTGACCGCAATGATAAGGACCTTGTCCTGTCCTTGCTGGCGCTGGACTTTGCGGCCGGGGCCGATGGCACCGGCCGCCTGACCCTGACCCTTGCCGGCGATGGGGCCATCGCGCTGGAGGTTGAGGCGCTTGAGGTCCGGCTGGACGATGTCACCCGCCCCTACCGCGCGCCTTCGGGCAAGGTTCCGACCCACGACTAGGGCCGGCGCCGGAATTATCAAAAATTCCGGACCGGAGCCTTCAAAGGCTCCGCACCGATTTCTTTGAAGAAATCGGACACCGCCCCCCGCCGGGACGATGGCCCGGCTTGAGCGTTCCTGCCCCCCGCGCTATCTGGGGCAAATCCGTCGAAAGGTCCCGCCAATGCCCGCCTTCCTGAACTCTGCCGATCCGGGCTTTGACGCCGCCTTTGCAGCCCTTCTGGGCCAAAAGCGGGAAGAGGCCGAAGATGTGGACGCAACCGTCGCCCGGATCATTGCCGATGTCCGCGCCCGCGGTGACGCCGAGGTGATCGACCTCACCGCCCGCTTTGACAAACTGGTGCTGACGCCCGAAACCCTTGCCTTCTCACCATCCGAGATCGCGGATGAGGTGGCCAAGGTTTCGCCCGAAGACCGCGCCGCGCTGGAATTGGCGGCTGACCGCATCCGCGCCTACCATGCCCGGCAAAAGCCGCAGGACGAAAGCTGGACCGACGCCAGCGGGGCCACTCTTGGCTGGCGCTGGACGCCCGTATCCGCGGCCGGGCTTTATGTGCCGGGCGGTACGGCCTCATACCCGTCATCCGTGCTGATGAACGCCATTCCCGCGAAAGTGGCGGGGGTTGAACGGCTGGTCATCGCCTGCCCCACACCTGGCGGTGTGGTGAACCCGTTGGTCCTGCTGGCAGCGCAGATCGCCGGGGTGGACGTCATCTACCGCATCGGGGGCGCTCAGGCGGTTGCGGCACTGGCCTATGGCACCGAAACCATCGCCCCGGTCGACAAGATCACCGGCCCCGGCAACGCCTATGTGGCCGCCGCCAAGCGCCGGGTCTTTGGCCGCGTCGGCATCGACATGATCGCCGGCCCGTCCGAGATTCTGGTGATCGCCGACGGCGACAACGACCCCGACTGGATTGCGCTTGACCTGCTAAGCCAGGCCGAACACGACGTCTCGGCCCAGTCGATCCTGATCACCACCGATGCGGGCTTTGGTCATGCTGTCGCCGCCGCCGTGGCCAAGCGCCTGGAAACGCTGGACCGGCGTGCCATCGCCGGGGCCAGCTGGCGTGACAACGGGGCCATCATCACCGTGCGCGATCTGGATGAGGCTGCCACCCTCTCCAACCGCATCGCGCCGGAACATCTGGAGCTTTGCACCGCAGACCCCGACGCGCTGGCCGCCAAGATCACCCACGCCGGTGCGATCTTTCTTGGCGCCTACACGCCCGAGGCGATTGGTGACTATGTTGGCGGGCCGAACCACGTTCTGCCCACCGCCCGCTCGGCCCGGTTTTCCAGCGGTCTTTCGGTGCTTGATTTCATGAAGCGCACGACGCTGGCCAAGATGACCCCCGAAGCCCTGAAAGCCATCGGCCCCGCGGCCGAGCGGTTGGCGATCAGCGAAAGCCTGCAAGCGCATGGCCTGTCGGTCCGCGCGCGCCTTGACCGCCTCAACGACTGAACCACTGTTCGCTTGCGCAGCGCCCCCCTCTCGGGCATCAAAACGAGGTTCGCGCTGAAGGGCCGCCCATGAACCGCATCTGCCACATCGAGATCGACGAAAAAGGCCTCGCCCGCCCGACACCCGAGATTGAACAGGAACGCCGCGTTGCGATCTATGATCTCTTGGAGGAAAACCTTTTCGTTCTGCCCAAAAAGCCCGAGCGTGAGCTGCCCCCAGGCCCCTACCGCGTCAAACTGGCGATCCGTGACGGCCGCCTTGTCTTTGACATCGCGGCCGAGGATGGCGAAAAGGCGGCGGAGTTTCACCTTTCACTGGGCCCGTTCCGGCAGGTGGTGAAGGATTATTTCCAGATCTGCGAAAACTACTTTGACGCCGTAAAGCGCCTGCCGCCCAGCCAGATCGAGGCGATCGACATGGCCCGGCGCGGCATCCACAACGAAGGGGCGTCCATCCTGCGCGACCGGCTTGAGGGGAAAGCCGAGGTCGATACCGACACCGCGCGCCGCCTTTTCACCCTGATCTGCGTCCTGCACTGGGGTTAAGTTTGGGCGATTTTCCCCAGTCTGTCCTGTTTTGCTGCGACCATAACGCCGTCCGGTCCCCCATGGCCGAGGCCCTGATGAAGCTGATGTACGGCCAGCGCGCCTATGTCCAATCCGCCGGCGTGAAGAATGACATGGAGGTGGACGGCTTTTCCGTCGCCGTCTGCCAGGAGTTGGGGATCGAACTTTCCCGCCACCGGTCGCGCAGCTTTGAAGAGATGCAGGAATGGGGCGATGACCTGTCACAGTTCGACCTGATCATTGCCCTCAGCCCCGCCAGCCAGCGCATGGCGCTGGAACTGACCCGCTACCACCATCTTGATATCGAATACTGGCCGATCCTTGACCCGACAGGTCTGGGGGAGACCCGCGACGCAAAGCTGGCGGCTTACCGGCAGGCGCGCGACCAGATCAGGACCCGCATGCTGGAGCGTTTTGGTCCGCCTTCCGAACCCTGACCGGCCCGAAGGTGAACCGTAGGGTGGGTACCAACCGACCACCCTCACTCCGCCGCCACCCGCCCCTGCCCCGCCAAAATCTGCGGCAGTGCGCCCTCGATCCAGCCCACCAGCGCCCCCACGTGCGTCGCCGCTGCACGGCCCAGGGGCGTCAGCTCATAGTTGACATGCCGCGGCACCACTGGGTGTGCCGTCCGAAGCACCATTCCATCCGCCTCAAGGTGTTTCAGAGTCTGGCTCAGCATCCGCTCACTGACCCCGCCCACCGCGCGCCGCAGGCTGGCTAAGCGGTGCGGGCCGGTGGCAACTGCCACCATGACCAGCGCACCCCAGCGGTTGGTCAGGTGCTGCAGAAGCGGGCGGGACGGGCAGTCCGGCGCCATTACATTGCCGCGTTGCCAACGGTTCATCAGGGCTTGCGCGTCCTTGCCGACCATCCTGTGCGTCTTCTGGGCGCAATGGGGCCCGACCAGACCACCCTTCCCCGAGGTGTGGGGGGGGGAAGGGTCAGAACCGCGCGACCCGCCCATCCAACATCTGCACCCAGCCGATCCTGACGGCCCTGCGCGCCTGTGTTAGCGCAGCTCAGCCCCGCTTGTAACCTGCTGCCCTGCCCCGTTACTCTCCTCCCAAGAAAAGGAGAGTTGAATGACCCGCACCGATACCCTTGCCCTGATCACCCGCTATTATGACGCCTTCAATGCCGGCAACGCTGCGGGGATGCTCGACTGCCTGACCGACGATATCGAACACCGGGTGAACGAAGGCGGGCACCGGATCGGCAAGGCCAGCTTTGCCGAGTTTTGCAGCCACATGGGCGTCAGCTACCGTGAGACGCTGAAAGACACGGTGATCTTCGCCACCGATGACGGCACCCGCGCGGCAGCGGAATTCGTCGTCCACGGCACCTATCTGCAAACCGACCCCGGCCTGCCGCAGGCGAAAGGCCAGACCTACATCCTGCCCGCAGGCGGGTTCTTTGCGGTACGCGACGGCCGGATTTCCCGCATCACCACCTTTTACAACCTCAACGACTGGATCGCCCAGGTGAGCCCCAAGGTAAGCCAGTGAATATTGACGACATCGACGTCCGCCCCCTGCGCGACCAGGGGCTTGAGGCGACGCTGGATCAGGTTGCTCAGCTTCGCATCTCAGTGTTCCGCGACTGGCCCTATCTTTACGACGGCACGCTTGGCTATGAACGGCAGTATCTGGACAGCTACCGCGACAACCCCGGCGCGCTGCTTGTGGGGGCGTTTCACGACGGGCGGCTGATCGGTGCCTCGACCTCCACCCCGATGGAAGACCATGCCGCCGAATTCGCCGCCCCGTTCCGCGCCCTTGGGATCGCGCCGGAAAAGATCCTTTACGGCGCGGAGTCGGTCCTGCTGCGTCCCTACCGGGGCATTGGCCTTGGCCACCGCTTCATCGACCTGCGTGAAGCGCACGCCCGCGCCCTGGGCCGCAGCCATGTTGCCTTTTGTTCCGTGATCCGCCCTGACGACCACCCCGCACGGCCCGCCACCTACCGCACGAATGACGCTTTCTGGCAGGGCCGGGGCTATGCCCCGCTGCCGGGTGTCGTGGCCCGGTTCAACTGGAAAGACCTTGGCGACAGTGCCGAGACGGAAAAGCTGCTGCAATTCTGGATGCGGGAACTCTGACGCGGCTTGCAGCCCCAACCATGGCCCCGGCCCCAGCCCCCCGGCCCCAGCCCCCCGACCCCAGCCCCCCGACCCCAGCCCTGCCTGTGACCAGAATTCGCTTGAAACCCGCCCGCTTCGGGGGCATACGGCCCACCGAAAGCCTGCGGACCATCCGCGGGCCCACCCGCAATGGAGAGACCATGGCCAAGGAAGACATTCTCGAATTCCCCGGTGTCGTCAAGGAACTCTTGCCCAATGCGACATTCAGGGTCGAACTCGAGAACGGCCATGAACTGATCGCGGTGATGGCAGGCAAGATGCGCAAGAACCGGATCCGGGTTCTGGCAGGTGACAAGGTGCAGGTCGAGATGACCCCCTATGACCTGTCAAAGGGCCGCATCAATTACCGCTTCAAGTGAAGCTGATCCTCGGATCGGCTTCCCCGCGCCGGAAGGATCTTCTCGCGCAGCTTGGGGTCGTGCCGGACGCGATCCTGCCTCCCGACATTGACGAAGACCCCCGCAAGGCCGAACTGCCTCGCCCTTACGCCGAGCGTGTGGCTCTGGAAAAGGCGATGGCGGTAGCAAGTGACCCCGATGACGTGGTGATCTGCGCCGATACGACCGTGGCGCTGGGTCGGCGCATTCTGGGCAAGCCCGCCAATGCGGGCGAGGCAGCGGCCTTTCTGACCGCCCTTGGCGGGCGACGGCATCAGGTGATTACCGCCGTCGCCGTGCGGCGGGGCGCGCGTGTGCTGACCCAGACAAGCGAAAGCGTGGTAAAGATGAAACGGCTGTCGGACGCGGAACTGAACGCCTACCTTGCCAGTGGCGAGTGGCAGGGCAAGGCCGGGGGCTACGCCATCCAGGGGCTTGCGGGCGGCTTCATCCCTTGGATTTCCGGCAGTTTCACCGGGATCATGGGCCTGCCCGTGGCTGAGACGGCGGCGATGCTGACGGCTGTCGGCTACCCGGTCTGGAGGCAGGCATGATCGGTCGCGTTCTGGTGTTGGATGAGATTGCAGGCCGTCAGGCCGCCGCCCTTTTGGTGGATGGTCGGCTGGAAGAGCTGGCGGTCGATCCGGTCGATGACACCCCCCTTCCGGGCGCGATCTACCGGGCAGTGGCAGACCGGCCCGTCAAGGGCCAGGGCGGGATTTTCGTAAAACTGCCGCAGGGGGCCTCGGGGTTCTTGCGCCAGATCTCGGGCGTGGCACCGGGCCAAAGGCTGCTGGTGCAGGTCTCTGGCCCGGCTGAGGCTGGCAAGGCCTTGCCGGTCACGACGCGGCTGTTGTTCAAGTCGCGCTTTGCGATCATCACACCGGACGCACCGGGCCTGAACATCTCACGCCGGATCAAGGATGAAGATGTGCGCGCGGGGCTTGCGGCGCTGGCTGAGGCGGGGATGGCAGGGGCCAGCGCGGCCTTGGGGCTGATCCTGCGGTCGGGCTGTGACGTGGCGGAAGACGACGCAATTGGAGAAGACATCGCCGCGATGCGCGGTCTGGCCGAGGCGGTGCTGGCCGATATCACCGGCGGGCCGGAGCTGCTGGTCGAAGGGGCTGGCGCGCATGAACTGGCGTTCCGCGACTGGCTGGACCCGGCGGTGGATGAGGCCGACACTGAGGCCGGCAGCTTTGACCGCCATGGCGTGACCGAAGCGGTTGAGGCGCTGCTGACCCCCCGCATAACGCTGGACGCGGGCGGGCACGTGATGCTGGAGCCGACGCGCGCGCTGGTGGCGGTGGATGTGAATACCGGCCCCGACACCACCCCTGCCGCCAGCCTGAAGGCCAACATCGCCGCCGCCCGCGACCTGCCACGCCAGCTGCGCTTGCGGGGTCTGGGCGGTCAGGTTGTCGTGGACTTTGCGCCGATGCCAAAGCGGGATCGGCATATCCTCGATCAGGTGATGAAGGCCGCCTTCAAGGCCGAGGGCGAGACCAATCTTGCCGGCTGGACAACGCTGGGCCTGTACGAGCTGACCCGCAAGCGTGACCGCCTGCCGCTGGCCGACCTGCTTGACGGGGCACTGGGATGACCTGCCCGATCTGTGGCAAGCCCGCGGCGGCAGACTACCGCCCCTTCTGTTCCCGCCGCTGTGCGGATGTGGATCTTGGGCGCTGGCTGACCGAAAGCTACCGCATCCCGGCCAAGGGTGACGAGGCCGAGGACGCCGCCGAGGACGACCCCGAAGCCCCGCCCGGATCCGGGCCGCACTAGGGCGTTTTCCCTCTGGACAGCCCCGCGCCCCTTGGGTATCACCCGCGCACCAAAGCGTGCCCAGATAGCTCAGTTGGTAGAGCATCGGATTGAAAATCCGCGTGTCGGCGGTTCAATTCCGTCTCTGGGCACCACTTGATCCTCCAAGCCCCGAAAAGCTGCGGGCCTGAATCAGGCGTTCCGACCCCCGTTCCGGTACAGCCCAGACGGCCGACATCCCGGTCTTCCCCTACTGCACGCTTAAGGCGCGGGCCACCTCATCAGCCGACAGCGCAATGCGTGCCACATCGGCATTGCGCGAGGCTGGCGCTGCGGCCGTGTCACGGATCGCATCGGCCGAGATGTAGAACACACTGCCTTCCAGAACCGGTGGCGTTCGCTGGTTCAGCGCTACCAGCCGGATCATTCCCTTTTGGCCGACCTGCAAGCTGTCGCTGTGCAGCGCTGCCCAGGCCGCTGCGCTCAAGATCAGGGCGGCCATCTGGACCGCGACCGCTGTGCGCATCAGGATCAACCGCCGCACAGCATCAGGATCGCGTAAAGCAGGATCGCCCAACGATGGCGACCGCCTCGCTTTGGGCCTCGGTGCCAAAGTTGGCGTCCAGATGTTCCGACAGGACGTTGACCTGACCGATCACCCTGACCGCGAGCGCATCGCCTTGCACCGGCAGGACCGGCGCACCCGCGCCCGGGTGAAGCTGGAGGACCGTCAGTCAAGGTCGGCCCGACATTCCACCGCGCAGACCGCGCCAATGTGGATGATCGGGCAGGCGATCGGGCGCCATGGGTTCCCCGCCCAGCCCAGGACTTGAACTTTCGGCTTTGTGAAATGCCGGTGCAGTGCCGCGCACGCGCACCCTCGTGCAGATCGGCATACTGCGTTATGAGCGGCCCATGAAACTTGTGATCCTTGATTGTGACGGCGTCCTGATCGACAGCGAGGTGATCAGCGCCCAGATGCTGATCGACCAACTGGCCCGTCTTGGGGTTGATATCGACATGGCCTATGTAGCCCGGCACTTTCTGGGGCGCAGTTATCCCACGGTCATGCAGACGATCCGCAGGGAATTCCACCTCGACCTGTCGCCCGACTTTGAGGAAGACTATCGCAACCGGCTGCTCGCGGCCTTCGAAGACCGCCTTTCGATCATGCCAGGGGTTGCGGATTTTCTTGACGACCTGACCCTGCCGGTGGCTGTTGCCACCTCATCCTCGCCCCGCCGGGTAGAGATGTCGCTGCGCCGTGTCGGTCTGTGGCAGCGGCTGGGGAAGGTCACCTATACTGCCAGCCTGGTGCAGCACGGCAAACCTGCGCCTGATCTGTTCTTGCATGTAGCGAATGTCATGCAGGTGACACCGCAGGACTGCATCGTGATCGAAGACAGTCTGCCCGGGTTGCAGGCGGGCTTGGCGGCGGGGATGCAAGTCTGGCATTTTGTCGGCGGAAGCCATATGAAACCGACGTTTCCCGATGTTCCCGACGCGCTGACACCCCACCACCGATTTACCGACTTTGCCGATGTTTTCGCCAGTTTCCCCCAGCTAAGAAAGCCGACATGAGCCGCGCAGACCCAGACCCCACGCCCCAGGATGAAGCGGCCCGCGCCGGGTGGCTGTCTTATGTTGGCGGGCTGACACAGGATGAGATTGCCGCCGAACTGGGAATATCGCGGCAACGTGCGCAACGGCTGATCAGCCGGGCGATGACCGAGGGGCTGATCCATGTTCGCCTGCACCACCGCATCGCGACCTGCATGGATCTTGAGGCCGCGCTGAAGGCCCGCTTTGGCCTTGGTCGCGTCCGG
>JBBQVR010000112.1:0-11267 GCA_038211355.1 Rhodobacterales bacterium
CCCGACTACCTGCGCCGGTCCGACAGCCTTTGGGGCGGGCGGGTCATTCCCTATCTCATGCCACCGGACCGCTGTGTCGATATCGACACGCCGTTTGACTTCCGGCTGGTCGAACTTCTGATGCAAGAGGCAAACCCATGACCGACCAACTGACCGGACGCACGATCTTCATCACCGGGTCGGGGGGCGTGCTTGGGTCCACCTATGTGCGGCGGATGCTGGCCGAAGGCGCGCGCGTGATCGCCTCTGACCTGCCCGGCACGCGGGCTGATGCGTTGAAGGCCGCGCATGGGGCAAACCCGGATTTCCGGTTCTACGATCTGGACGTGGGGGATGAAGATCAGGTGACCGGCATCTTTGCCCGCATCCTTGCCGATGGCTGGCAGCCGAATGTCGTGCTGAACAACGCTGCCATCACGGGTGAACTTTTGATGGGCGCGGGCAAACCCTTCCCCTCATTTGCCGATACCAGCGTGTCGGATTGGGAACGCACCCTGCGCACCAACCTGACCGGCGCCTTCATGATCGCCCGGCAGATGGACCGGGATATTGTCGGCAACTGGCCGTGCAGCCTGATCAACGTGGCCAGCATGTATGCGTTGAATGGCCCACACCACCAGATCTACGAAGGCATGCCGTTCAAAAGCTTTTCGGCCTATTCCACCACCAAGGCGGGCATCCATGGGCTGACGCTTTGGCTGGCCGGCTACTGGGCCAAGCGGGGCGCGACGGTGAACACCATCGCGCCGGGGGCCGTGTTCAACAACCATTCCGAGGAATTCCAGCGCCGGGTGGGTGAACTGATCATGGCAGGTCGCATGGCCGCCCCAGATGAGATTGCCGATGCCATGCTGTTCCTGTGCTCAACCCAGTCGGGCTACATGACGGGCCAACTGGTCAATGTGGATGGCGGTTTCAGCGGCTGGTAAACTGCGAAAACTCGGTCAGGGATCGCGGTGATGCCATTGATATGGTTGACGCCCTGAACCTGCCCGGCGTCAAAGGCCCGCATCAGACAACGTCGCGAAATGCCTTTTGCAGGCCCGTCGCCCAGAACGCGGGCCGCGACAGGATCTCGACGAACCGCTCTGCCGCTGTGCCGGTCCCAAAGCCCGCATGTGGCGTGACTTCGCGCCCCCAATGGGTCTGCAGGAACCCCAGGATCGCCCCACGGTCAGCTGCCTCACAGGCCGTCACCGAGGGCGCGTCTGACCGGTTGGTCTGCCGCGTCCCGATGTCCAACGACGGCAGCCCCAGAAACGGCGCCTCGCGCACCCCAGCGCTGGAGTTGCCAACCATGCAGGCGGCGTTCTTCATCAACTCGGAGAAGTTGGAAAACCGCATTGAAGGCAGGATGCGGAATCGTTCAACCGGCAACTCTGCCAGTGCCGCGAAGATCGCGGCGCTGCCGGGGTCATTGTTCGGCGCGATCACCACGAAATTACGCCCCGACGCCTCCAGCGCCCCGAAGAGCCCCCGCGCCTGCGCGCCGATCGTGGCCTGTTCACTTGTGACCGGGTGAAACACCGCAATCCCATAATCGGCAAAGGGAATGTCATAGCGGGCGCGCACCTCATCGAGGGTCACACCTGACGGGCGTGCGTGAAAGTCCAGCTCAGGTGAGCCGATGACATGGATCGTCTCGGCGGGCTCACCCAACGCCATCACGCGCCGCGCTGCCGCGTCTGAGGAAACGAAGTGATGCGTGCACAGCTTGGTGTTGCAGTGGCGGAACACTTCATCAATCGTGCCCGAAACCTCGCCTCCCTCAACATGGGCAGAGCGGATGTAATTGGTCGCCGCCACCAGCGCCCCCGCCAACGCCTCGATCCGGTCGCCATGCAGCACGACCAGATCCGGCTGCGTGGCCGTGGCAAAGGCGGAAAATCCGGTGATCGTCTGGGCCAACACCAGGTCTTGCGGCTGCCCCTCGGTCTGGTTGGCGACCTCATGGGTTGTGACACCGGGCATCCGGCGAACCTCGTTGCGGGTCAGGCCGTACCGCTCCATCATGTGCATGCCGGTAACATATAGCGTGACGCGGTAGCCTGCGTCCCGTGCGGCGATGGCAAGCGGTTCCAGCTTGCCAAAATCGGCGCGCGTCCCGGTCAGGAAAAGAAGATGGCGGGTCATGCGGGCGCTGGGGTCCTTGGCCAAGTTGGCAGGCATAGGTTTATGGACGCAAAGAGCGGCCCATGTCCAGTTGGCACGGGATCGCCGACCCTGGCCGGTAACGCCACCTGTCCCTGGGCGGAGGTTGGTAACGGCGCGCGCGAAATCCCCGGGCAATCGCTTGCACCACACAAGGCAAGAGATGCCCAATCACCCTTGCAAAGGCTGGTCTATCTTGGCAGAAGGGCGCAACGGACAGTTGGCCGAGTGGTCGAAGGCGCACGCCTGGAAAGTGTGTAGGCGGGGAACCGTCTCGAGGGTTCGAATCCCTCACTGTCCGCCAATACCATTGATATTATTAGGTAATTTCGCATCTTTGTGCGCAGGCACTAGATAGGCACTAAAGCAATGCTCGCTGGCCTAACCTGCTTGAGCAGACAAATACCACGCAGCAACCCGATGCCATCACGTTTCCGTGATATATTTCGTGCTGCGGAGTTGGCCCCTCGTTGCCTTCGTCATCGGCCGACCCTCGGGCTTGCGGACGTGTGGACAAGCGCAGCGCAAGCGCCCGCCGCCGGACGTGGACGTGGACGTGGACGTGGACGTGGACGTGGACGTGGACGTGGACGTGGACGCTCTGTCTAGCCCCGTCTAGCCCCGTCTAGCCTCGCACCCGACCCTCACCTTCCCCCCTTATCAAACCCAGGCACTCTCGATATGAACGAGGGACGACCGGGGGGGCAGGTCAGGCAGATTGCGCCGCCGGTGCTTTGTGCAACGGCACGAATTTCTGCACCATCCACTTCGGAGTGACGACACTTGTACCGATGGACGCACCCCCACCCTTCCCTTGCTGATCTATCAAGCGACCTGTCCTTAGCAGAACCACATAAGTGCATGCTAAGCGCCATTGCACGAAACGAAGCTCCGTATCTTGTGGAATGGGCCACATATCATTACGCGCTGGGGTTTCGTGAAATCATCGTGTTCTCAAATTTTTGCGATGATCTCTCTGACAGGATACTCGACCGGCTGGATGATCTGGGTATCGTGCGGCATCGGCCCCATCCGGTTTCCATGTTTCCACAAGTTGGTCAAGTTCAGATCAGCGCGCTGCGGCTAACAGGCCTTTTCGGACAGTTCCAGGCAAGCGATTATCTGGCGATGGTCGATATTGATGAATATCTTGAAATTTGCATTGGGCGGCATGACCTGGGATCCTTCTTTGAAGCAGTGCCGGAATTTGAGGTGGCCAGTTTTGCCGTAAGAGGCAGGAACGCTGACGAAAAGAGATTGATTGGGGATGGGCAGGTACTTTCGCGGTTCACCCAAGCTGCATGGCCAAACGAAGATCGCCTAGAGGGAGCCCCTCGTCTGGTGTGTGCAGTGAAGTCCTTGGCCCGGAGTAGGTTGGAGCGCGGATTTCATCGGAACCACCGGCCAATGATCAAAGGATTCTCACACTCGGGGAAACGCTGGATCAATGGGGCGGGCGTGGAGTTCGGCCCGGACTTTACCGACCGGAGGGCATCATCCGTTCGGCTGCTGGGTCCAAAACAGATGGCTGTGATTAATCACTACAATCTTCGATCCTCTGAAAGCTTCATGGTCAAGGCCCAGCGCGGCGATGCCGCAAGCGCCACGCGGCTGGGAATCAGTGATGTCGCAATGGTCAACACTCTGAGTTACTGGAACAGCAGAAATGGAAAGCCCGCCGTCGAGGAAGAGAAAGCCAGCGAACCTCCGGGGTTCAGGCGCCTTTTTGATTTTATTAAGGGGGACCCGATTGTTCGCGACCTGCAAGAACGGTCACTGGAAATTCATCGAAAGAAGGCGGCGCTTTGCTATGAAACGCCCCTGGGGCGTCAGCTGGCTGAGGTGATTGGCTATCAGCCCTAACGTCTTGCTTCTAGGCGGGTCGCGGCAATCCGACCTTGGTATGACACCGCCACAAAGTGGCGTCTGGGTTCATCAACGCCCCGGCACCCTGATCGTCCCGCCATTGCCCCTAACTGCGCAAATGGGCCAGCCTCTTCCGCCACAGCCGTCTGCCTTGGAAAACCCGGTCACGCCCCAGAGGTAAGGATTTCTGACCAGACCGAATTCGCGATGGGCCGGGGATTGCCGAACAACCTGACCGAGGTCACGTCAAGCTGACTGGAGGGCAGGCTTGACGACAGGTCCACCAGATTTCCGTCAGCGATGCGCCGCGCTGCCAGCGAGATCGGCACCCAGGCGACGCCGACACCGACCGCGGCAAGTTCCAGCGCGGCCAGGGTCAGCGCCGTCTCGGCCATCGGCACGGCCCGGGTCAGATGATGCACCCGGGGAAGGATGACACGGTCAAGCACTCGGCCAAGGAAAACCTCTGGCGGGAAAGAAATATAGGGCAGCTCACCCGCTGCAAACTTGGCATTGAGGTCAGTCGTCGCGTCAGCTGCAAAGACCGGGACCAGACGGTCAGTGCCGATGCTGACCGTCTCGACAAAGGACTGGCTGATAGGGTGGTCTTCACCCGGCAGGCGATAGACGATGGCAATGTCGACCTGACGCGACAAGAGCAGCGAAAAGCATTCGTCCAGATTGGCTGACCGCAGCCGCACATGCGTTGCCTGATGGCGCGCGTGGATCGCGCGGACGATCAGCGGCGTCAGCGATGTGGTCAAGGCATGCTGGCTGGCAATCGCGATCCGGTTTGAGGCCATCCGTTCCCCGCGCCGAAGATCAAGAACCAGTTGGCGCAGGTCATTCGCCAGTTTGGAAATCTGGTCGCGCTGGTCTGAGGTGGTGGGAAGAAGCTGGACCGGCTTGCGGGTGCGGTCGAAAAGTTCAACCCCGATCTGTTCTTCAATATGCTGGATGCGCCGTGAGAAGGCCGATTGCGTCAGCCTTCGCCGATCTGCCGCCTCCTGAAAGGAACCGGTTTCGGCAACTGCCAGCACATCTTCCAGCCACTCCAGACGCATCGCGACCCCCATAACATGCATCTTATGCATGATAAGTGGAGTATTTCGAAATTGCACCCGACTTCTCTTGCTGTAACTGTTGACTTGCGCAAGTTTCAAGAAGGGCCAGGCAATGCATCTCTCACGGTTTCCACGGGTCTTCCTGGCGCATCTGCCAACACCGCTTGAGCGTCTTGATCGGCTCAGCCATGAATTGGGCGGGCCGGAAATCTGGATCAAGCGGGATGACTGCACCGGGCTTTCCACTGGCGGCAACAAGACCCGCAAGCTGGAGTTTCTGATGGCCGAAGCGCAAGCCATGGGGGCAGACATGGTGATGACGCAAGGTGCGACCCAGTCGAACCATGCCCGCCAGACCGCGGCCTTTGCGGCAAAGCTGGGCATGGCGTGCCACATCCTCTTGGAAGACCGGACCGGGTCGAACAACCACAATTACAACGAAAACGGCAACGTGCTGCTGGACCATCTGCATGGCGCCGTGACCGAAAAGCGCCCGGGCGGCGTGGACATGCAGGCCGAGATGGAGGCCGTCGCGGTTGGCATGCGCGCTGAAGGGCGCAAGGTCTATATCATTCCGGGGGGCGGGTCGAACCCGACCGGGGCGCTTGGCTACGTCAACTGCGCCTTCGAGCTTTTGGGTCAGGCGAATGATCGGGGTCTGGTGATCGACCATCTGGTCACGGCAACCGGGTCGGCGGGCACTCAGGCCGGGCTGATCGTCGGGTTGAAGGCGTTGAACGCGGGTATCCCGCTTTTGGGCTTCGGCGTGCGCGCGCCACAGGCCAAGCAGGAAGAGAACGTCTACAACCTTGCCGTAAGGACCGCAGAAAAGCTGGGCTGCCCCGGTGTCGTGCAGCGCAGCGATGTGGTTGCTGATACCAACTATGTTGGTCCTGGCTACGGGGTTCCGCAGGCCGACACGCTGGAGGCGATCCGCATGTTTGCCGAACTTGAAGGGATCCTTCTGGACCCGGTCTATTCCGGCAAGGGCGCGGCGGGCCTGATCGACTATTGCCGCAAGGGCCGCTTCAAGAAGGGTGAGCGGGTGGTCTTCTTGCACACCGGTGGGTCAACGGCGCTGTTCGGCTATGATTCAGTCTTTGCCGATGCAACCGCCCGACAGGCAGCCGAATAGCCAATGATCGGGGACACCCTCAGCCAGCGCCAAAGGGCCTTCGCGTGAAGCGGGTCGGCATCCTGGGCGGCATGGGGCCAGAGGCGACGGTCCTTTTGATGCAACGGATAATTGCTGCCACTCCGGCGGCCGATGACGCCGATCACCTGCCGCTGATCGTGGACCAGAACCCGCAGGTGCCGTCGCGCATCCGCCATCTGATCGAAGGCACGGGCGATGACCCAGGGCCAGTGTTGGCCGCCATGGCCGGGCGGCTGCAGGCCGCGGGGGCCGAGGCGCTGGCCATGCCCTGCAACACCGCGCACCACTACGCCCCGGCGATCCGTAGCGCGACGACTATCCCGCTGATCGACATGGTGGCCCTTTCTGTGGCCCATGCGGCCAGGCTTGCGGGCGCGGGCGGAACGGTCGGCATCCTCGCCTCGCCTGCGGTGCGCAAGATCGGGCTTTTCGACCGCGCCTTCGCCGAGGTGGGGCTGATGGCCGCCTATGCGCAGGATGAAGCCGCGATGCTGGCCACAATCCGGCTGATTAAGGCCCAAGGCGCCACCCCTGCTGCCAGGGCGGCTCTTATGTCCGCGTCGGCAGACCTGCTTGCCCGGGACGCGCAGGTGCAAATGATTGCCTGCACAGAATTTTCGCTGATCGACGACGCCGTCGCCCCGGGTGCCACCGCCTTTGACACGCTGGACGTGCTGGTCAGTGGAATCATTGCCTTTGCCACGTCGGGCAGCGTCAATACCAACAAGGCGGATCAAACGCCGCCCACGAAAAGCGCGAATGCGCGACCACCCCAACCCAACAAGGAGACAGCACCATGACATCCACCTTGAAAAGACTGATGATCGGGGCCGCCACGCTGGCGCTGACCGCCGGGGCTGCCCTGGCCGAGAACGTGATCATCGGCCATTTCGGCAGCCCCACCCCGATGCAGGTGGCGCGCGCCGAGGGCAAGTTTGACGCGGCAACCGGCTGGACCATCGAATGGCGTCAGTTCGGATCGGGCACCGAAGTCATCGCTGCCATGGCCTCCGGCGATGTTCAGGTGGCCGAGCTTGGCTCCTCGCCCTTGTCGATCGGCACCAGCCAGGGTCTTGAGATCCAGCTGTTCATGATTGCCCAGGGTCTGGGGACCGCCGAAAGCCTGATCGCCAAGGCAGATTCAGGCATCACCAAGGTTGAGGATCTTGCCGGCAAGCGCGTGGCCGTGCCGGTCGGATCGACGGCGCACTACTCGCTTATGGGGGCCCTCAGCCATGCCGGGATCGCTGAAACCGATGTCACGATCATGAACCTGCCCGCCGACCAGATCGCTGCGGCCTGGGATTCGGGTCAGGTGGATGCGGCCTTTATCTGGGAACCGGTGCAAAACCAGATCCTGCAGACCGGCACCTTCATCGTCGGCGCAGATCAAACGGCGGCCTGGGGCTTTCCCACCTTTGACGGCTGGGTGGTGAACACCGAGTTTGCAGCCGCCAACCCCGATGCGATGGTGGCCTTCGCCAAGACGATGAACGAGGCGAACATGGCCTATCTGGCCGACCCCGCCGCCTGGACGCCCGACAGCGACCCGGTGAAAAAGATCGCCGAGATGACCGGCGCCGCAGCCGATCAGGTGCCGAACATCCTGAAAGGCTTTACCTTCATCCCGTTGGCCGACCAGCTTGGGGCAACCTGGCTGGGCGGGTCTGCCGCCAACATGAAGACCACGGCAGATTTCCTTGTCAACGCTGGCCGGATCGACGCGGCGGGCGATGACTACTCTGCCTTCGTCAACACCGCGATTGCGGAGGCAGCCAAGTAAGACCGTGCTTCTTGGCCAAAGGCGGGGGCAACCCCCGCCTTTGGCCGCGCAACCGTTCGCAAGGGGAAGATGAAGATGGGGCTTAGCATTTCCCAAGCGTCGGTGATCTATCCGACTGCGGACGGACGACCCCCGGTCGAGGCGCTGCGCAAGATCGACCTTGAAATCGTGAACGACGATTTCGTCGTGGCGCTTGGCGCGTCCGGTTGTGGCAAGTCCACCTTGTTGTCGCTGATCGCGGGGTTTCTTTCGCCCTCCTCGGGCGACATTCTGCTGGACGGGGCCAAGGTTCAGGGACCGGGGGCGGACCGGGCCGTGGTGTTTCAAAAACACGCGCTGATGCCCTGGCTGAACGTGCTGGACAACGTGGCCTTCGGGCTAAAGCTGCAAGGCGTGGCCGAAGCCAAGCGCTATGACATCGCGCGCGGCTTCATCGCGTTGTTGGGTCTGGGCGATTTTGAGACGTCGCGCGTCTACAACCTGTCCGGAGGCATGCAGCAGCGCGTTGGCATCGCCCGCGCGCTGACCTGTGACCCAAAGGTTCTTCTGATGGACGAACCCCTTGGCGCGCTGGACGCCCTGACCCGCGAAAAGGCGCAAGAGCTGATCCTGAGGATCTGGCACACCACATCGAAATCGGTGTTCTTCATCACCCACTCGGTCGAAGAGGCGCTGTTCATGGGCACCAAGCTGATCGTGATGTCCCCCCGTCCGGGGCGCATCACCCACCGGTTTGATCTGCCCTTCTCACGCCAGTTCCTGGGCGGTGCGCCCGCGCGCGAAGTCAAGGCCAGCCGTGAATTCATCAACCTTCGGGAAGACGTGCTGAAGATCATCTTTGCAGATGAAGAGGCCGCGGCATGACCGAACATTCCTACCCCAACACGGTGTCCAAGAAGAAAGGCATGTTCTTCTTCATGATGAAAGCACGCGCGACCAAACCGGGCGAGACCTACGGCGTCCCCGGACAAGGCGACACGCTGTGGCTGTCGGTCCTGTCGATCCTTGGCATCATCTTTGTCTGGTGGCTTTTCACCTTCATGGGCTGGGTAAAGCCGCTGTTCCTGCCCTCGCCCCAGGCGGTGCTGGCCAAGTTCATTCAGGTCTGGAACGAAGGCTTCACCAACACGCCCTTCCTGGAACATGTCGCCATTTCTGCCGCACGGGTGTTTGGCGCGTTCATTCTGGCTTGCGCGGTTGGCATCCCCCTTGGCATCGCCATGGGGATGAGCCCCTTTATCCGCGGCATCTTTGACCCGCCGCTGGAGTTTTACCGCCCGATCCCGCCTTTGGCTTACCTTCCGCTGATGATCATCTGGTTCGGGATCGGTGAGACATCAAAGGTTCTTTTGATCTTCCTGTCGGTGCTGGCCCCCGTGGCGCTTGGGGCGCGATCGGGTGTGAAATCTGCCGCGATCGAACAGATCCACGCCGCCTATTCCTTCGGGGCTTCACGTTGGCAGGTTATGCGGCATGTGATCCTGCCCTCGGCCCTGCCCGAGATCCTGACCGCGATGCGGATTGGCATCGGCTTTGGCTGGACCACGCTGGTGGCCGCCGAAATGGTCGCGGCAACCAAGGGGCTGGGGTACATGGTGCTGACCGCCAGCCAGTTCCTGCAAACCTCAACCGTCATCATGGGCATTATCGTGATCGCGATCATCGCCTATGCCTTCGATATGCTGATGCGCTTTGTCGAGCGTAAGGTCGTGCCCTGGAAGGGCCGTATGTGAGCTGATCCCATGTCCATGATATACCTGAAGAAATCCACCCGTACCGCTGAGACGGGGCAAACCGACGTGCGCGCAAGTGTCGAGGCGATGCTGGCCGAGATTGCTCGAGACGGCGACGCCGCCGCCACCCGTCTGGCCCGTGAGCTGGACAAATGGGACGGCGACATCATCGTGTCGCCGGAAACGCGGGCCGCAGCGGCGGCTTTGGTGCCGGAAAAGGTGCGGGGGGACATCATCTTTGCGCACCGCAACATCCGCCGCTTTGCCGAAGCCCAGCGCGCCACGATCATGGATTGCAACATTGAGATCCTGCCGGGTCTGGTGGCGGGGCAACGGCAGATCCCGGTATCCTCGGCAGGGTGCTATGTGCCGGGCGGGCGCTACAGCCACATCGCGTCCGCCATCATGACGATCACCACCGCCAAGGTGGCCGGCGTGCCGCATATCGCGGCCTGTTCGCCCCCGCGTCCGGGCATCGGGATACCCCCGGCGATCATTTTCGCGATGGACCTGTGCGGGGCCGATGTGATCCTGAACCTTGGCGGCGTGCAGGGTGTGGCGGCAATGGCCAACGGTCTTTTCGGGCTGCCCAAGGCCGATATCCTTGTGGGCCCCGGCAACCAATACGTCGCCGAAGCCAAGCGCATCCTGTACGGTCAGGTTGGCATCGATATGTTCGCGGGCCCCACCGACAGCATGGTGATCGCCGATGGCACCGCTGACCCCGATCTTGTCGCCTGGGATCTTGTTGGTCAGGCCGAGCATGGCTACAACTCGCCCGTCTGGCTGGTGACAACAGACCGCGCGCTGGCGGACCGGGTGATGGCGCTGGTGCCCACCTTGATTGACAAGCTGCCCGAGGTGAACGCCACCAGCGCCCGCGCCGCCTGGGCCGACTATGCCGAGGTGATGCTGTGCGACAGCGCCGAGGCAATGGCCCGCGTCGCCGACGATTACGCCCCCGAACACCTGCATGTGCAGGCCGCAGATCTGGACTGGTGGCTGCAGCGGCTGCAATCTTACGGCTCGCTTTTCCTGGGCGAGGAAACCACGGTGGCGTTTGGCGACAAATGTTCCGGCCCGAACCATGTGCTGCCAACCTCGGGCGCGGGCCGCTATACGGGGGGGCTTTCCGTGCACAAGTTCATGAAGACGGTGACCTGGCAACGCGCGACCCGCGCCGCATCGCGGGAATTGGCGGTGGCCACTGCCCGCATCTCGCGGATGGAGGGGATGGAGGGCCATGCTCGATCTGCCGACGTGCGACTGGCCAAGTTCTACCCGGGTGAGACGTTTGACCTTAGCCCCGCTGACGACAGGCGTTGAACGGCGGGCCGGTGCCGATCAGCCTGCTGGCCGTTCAGCCCAGCCCGCAAAGATCTTTTCAAGGACCAGAACGGCGTAATACAAAAGGATGCCAAGTGCTGCGAGGGCGATCAGCACGGCAAACATCAAGGGATAATCGCCGTTCGTCTCGCCCGACTTGAACAGCGCCCCCAGGCCCCGGCCATGCG
>JBBQVR010000113.1:0-11219 GCA_038211355.1 Rhodobacterales bacterium
GTGCGTCACCCTGCGGCCTGTCATTGGCAGGACAGACGACACGATTGCATCCTGACCCCTCCGCTTGCATCCCCGCCGGCAATCTGTATAAGGCCCCATCCTTGCAGGCAGTCCCTTTATCCGGCGCTGCCCCTCGTGGACTGGCCGCCTGCAAGGCAAAGCCCGTCCTGTGAAGCGCGCCCGAAACGGAACGGAGACCGCATGCCGCTTTACGAGCATGTTTTCATTTCGCGTCAGGACCTGTCCAACGCGCAAGCCGAAGGCCTCATCGAACACTTCTCGACCGTCCTCGCGGACAACGGCGGCAAAGTCGTTGAAAACGAGTATTGGGGCGTCAAGACGATGGCCTACAAGATCAACAAGAACCGCAAGGGCCACTATGCCATGCTGCGCTCGGACGCCCCCGCGACCGCCGTGCAGGAAATGGAACGCCTGATGCGCCTGCATGATGACGTGATGCGCGTCCTGACCATCAAGGTCGACAAGCATGGCGAAGGCCCCTCGGCCCAGATGCAGAAGCGCGAAGAGCGTGACGGCGACCGTGGCGATCGCGGCGGCTTTGGCGGCGAACGCCGTGAACGCCCCAGCTTCGGCGACCGGGGCGACCGTCCGGACCGTGGCGGCGACCGGGGCGAACGCCCGTCGTTCGGCGCTCCGCGTCGTTGATCATCAGCTTGAAGAAAGGTTCATAAACCATGGCGAACAAACCATTTTTCCGCCGCCGCAAGGTTTGCCCCTTCTCGGGCGACAATGCACCGGCGATCGACTACAAAGACACACGTCTTCTTCAGCGCTACATCTCTGAGCGTGGCAAGATCGTGCCGTCCCGTATCACCGCAGTGTCGGCAAAGAAGCAGCGCGAACTGGCCACGGCCATCAAGCGCGCCCGCTTCCTCGCCCTGCTGCCCTATGCCGTGAAATAAGGAGCACATGACATGCAAGTGATCCTTCTGGAACGCGTGGCCAAGCTTGGCCAAATGGGCGAAGTCGTCACCGTCAAGGACGGCTTTGCGCGGAACTACCTTCTGCCGCAAGGCAAGGCGCTGCGCGCGAACGACACCAACATCAAATCCTTCGAGACGCGCAAGGCGCAGATGGAAGTGACCAACCTGGAAACCCGCAAGGAAGCCGAAGCTGTCGGCACCAAGCTGGACGGGCAGATGTTCGTGGTCATCCGCTCGGCATCCGATGCCGGTGCGCTGTATGGTTCGGTCACGCCGCGCGATGCGGCCGACGCCGCGACCGAGGCTGGCTTCACTGCCAACCGTGGCCAGATCGTGCTGGACAAGCCGATCAAGGAACTGGGCATTCACACGGTCACGGTGCAGCTGCACCCTGAAGTCGCGGTGAAGATCCAACTGAACGTGGCACGCTCGGTGGAAGAAGCCGCCCTGCAAGCCTCGGGCAAGTCGATCCGCGAACTGGCTGCCGAAGCCGAAGCCGCTGCCGAGTTCGAGATTGCCGAGCTTTTCGACGAAATGGGCGCAGCCCAGGACGGCGCGGATCTCGGTCGCGACTGACCGTCTCAGCACTGCAAAGACAAAACCGCGCGGGGGAAACCTCGCGCGGTTTTTTATTCAGCCTCAGGCATTTGCAGTGTGGCCGCCCGCCGCCTGACAACGCACCCGGCATCAGTGACAATGCCCCAAATGCAAAGGGCCGCACCTTTCGGTGCGGCCCATGTGTTGTGCAGGAAGCGACGATTACATTTCGTCCAGCGCCTCAACGGCCTTTTGCAGCTCTTCCTTGGACACGTCCTTGTCCTTGACCTTGGCCATCGCCATGATGTGATCCACGACCTTGTCTTCGAACAGCGGCGCGCGCAGTTGCTGCTGCATCTGCGGATTTTTCTGCACGAATTCAAAGAACTGGCGTTCCTGCCCCGGATACTGGCGCGCAGCGGCCAAGACAGCTTGCGTCATCTCGGCGTCAGACACGGTGACCTCTGCCTTGCGGCCAATCTCGGCCAGAAGCAGGCCAAGCCGCACGCGACGCACGGCCAGGGCCTTGTGCTCGTCCGTGGTCTCAATCTCGCCGTGGTTGTGGCCGTGATCTTCCGGATGCTCTTCATGGTACAGCTGGTGGGCGATCTGGGACGCCTCGGCATCAACCAAGTTGGCGGGCAGGTCAAAGCTGACCATGCCATCCAGCTGATCCAGCAACGACCGCTTGAGGACGGCGCGGGCAGCGCCCTTGTATTCCGCCTCAAGCCGCTCAGCGATCTGGGCCTTCAGCGCGGCCAGATCCTCGGCTCCGTACTTCTTGGCCAGCTCGTCATCAACCTCGGCCGGTTTCGGTTCTTTCACGGCCTTGATCGTGCAGGCGAAAACCGCGTCTTTGCCGGCAAGATGCTTTGCGCCATACGCCTCGGGGAAGGTCACGTTGACCGAAACCTCATCACCGACCTTGGCACCGACAAGCTGCGCCTCAAACCCCGGAATGAAGGAGTTTGAGCCAAGAACCAGCGGGTAATCTTCACCTGAACCACCCTCAAACAGCTCTCCATCGACCGAGCCTTTGAAGTCGATCGTGACCTGATCACCGTCCTTGGCCTTGGCACCTTTCTTGCGGTCGTCGAACGACTGCGCAGTGGCGGCAAGGTTGGTCAGGGCTTCGTCAACCGCAGCGTCCTCGGCCTTCACGATCAGACGGTCCAGCTTGATCTTGCTGGCGTCGATTTCCGGGATCGGGGGCAGCGCGTCATAGCTCATCTCGACGACGACATCCTGGCCTTCTTTCCAGGCCTCGCCACCAACCATCTTGACTTCAGGCTGCAGCGCAGGGCGGTCGCCGGTCTTGTCGAAGTGATTTTTCATGGCCGTGTCGATGGCATCTTGCATCGCGTCGCCGATCAAGCGCTGACCGAACTGCTTCTTCAGGATCGCCAGCGGCACCTTGCCCTTGCGGAAACCCTTGATCTCAACCTCGGGCTGGGCTTCGAGCAGCTTTTCCTGCACCTTGGCGTCCAGCTCTGCGGCCGTCACGGTGATGGTATAGCCGCGCTTGAGGCCTTCGTTCAGGGTCTCGGTGACCTGCATGCTGAGGTGTCCTTCCTACGTCTTCAGGGGTGCAATTGCACAACAGAGTTGGAACGCCGGACCAAAGGCCAGCGCAACTTTGCGGGCGTTCTAGCAAAGCTTTCGTCGCGACGTAAGAGGTATTCCGTCTGCAAGGGATTCAATCAGGCCGCTGCACATGCCAGCGCTTTAGGGACACGGCTTTGCCGGGATCTGACGCTAAGGGTAATGGTGCGTTTACCAGTGCATGCAACATATGGTATCCGAATGACGGAAACTGTCTGGAGCGGGTCAATGGCTGAAAAGATCGTATGGCTGCTGGAAGAAGCGAACCTTACGATCTCGCCGCCTCTGTCGGGCCAACCAGCGGGATTGGACGGGGTCACCCAGGGCACGGGCATCCATCTGAACGGGCGCACGATCACCCTGAACAACGCCAACTATGTGCAGACCCGGATCAACGACACCGACGATGATTTCGAAGACAACGACGCTAGCCAGACGCTGCTGCAAGCCGTCATGCTGAACGGCGTCACCTATCCTGCAGGCGCGCGGGTTGAGGCGGAGTATACGATTACCCTCAGCTATGGCGGCAAGTCCTGGAAGGCCTATGCCTACAACATCAACGATTCCAACCCGGCCTATGCCACGATTGAAGGGTTGTTGCTGCGGCCTGATGCAAATGGCGACTATCCCCCGATCGGTGTTCCTCTTGCGGTCAGCAATGCCGGCGAAGGGCCAGGGGGCGTGGGCACAAATCCCTATGACCTTTATGACACCCCACCGTGTTTTACCCCGGGAACCTTGATCGAAACGGCAGACGGTCCCCGCCGCATTGAAGGGCTGTGTCCCGGCGATCTGGTCCTGACGCGCGACCACGGGCTGCAACCCTTGCGCTGGGTCGGGCGGGTCAGACTCTCGCCAGCCCATCTGGCGCGCCACCCGGAACATCTGCCGGTCAGCTTTGCGCCGGGCAGTCTTGGGCAAGGGCTGCCGTTGCGGCAATTGCTTCTGTCGCCGCAGCATCGGCTTTTGATCACTGGCTGGCAGGCAGAGCTTCTCTTCGCGCAGGAAGAGGTGCTGGTTCCTGCCATAGCGCTGCGGAACGATGCCAGTATCCAGCGTGATATGGCCACAACAGGCATCTCTTATCTGCACCTTCTGTTCGACCGGCATGAGATCATCTTTGCCGAAGGTACTGCGGTCGAAAGCCTGCATGCGCCCTGGCTGACCACGGCCCCCTTGCCGCCTGCCCTGCGGGCTGAGCTTGAGGCGCTGTTTCCCGAGATTTTCGAACGGGCCGCCGCCACAACCCCCGCAAGACCCTGCCTGACAGTGAACGAAGGGCGCATCTTCGCCGAATAGTGGTGCGGGTGGAGGGACTTGAACCCCCACGCCTTGCGGCGCCAGAACCTAAATCTGGTGCGTCTGCCAATTTCGCCACACCCGCGCGACGCCGTTCTAGCAAAGCCCGCAACCGGGGGCGAGAGGCAATCGACCGCCTTTATCCTGCCGCATCGCCAGCGTGTTGCGGCCACATCTGCCCCGAAATCAACGAACCCAGACCGAAAGCGGGTCACAAACCCATGCGCACTCTGCCGTAACGCGATGGCTTCAAGGGACATGCCATGGACATGGAAACGTCGATTGCCGGTCAGACAGCGCTGCGGGCAGAGCCTGCGGTGCTGGGCCTGGTTGCGGGCACCCAGGTGCAAACGCTGGACGGGCTTTTGCCGGTAGACTTTCTTGAACCCGGCGACCGGATCGTGACCCGCACCGGGGCGCGGCGGCTTGAGGCGGTTTCTGTGGTGCAGCACCGGATGGCGGGTGTGGTGCGGATTCGCGCCACCACGCTGGGCCATGACCGTCCCAAACAGGACCTGCTGATTGCCCCCGGTCAGCCGGTGTTGATCCGCGACTGGCGGGCCCGCGCGCTATACGGGGCTGAGGTTGCGGCCATTCCGGCGTCGCGGCTGGCAGACGGCGAATTCATCGTGACCGAAGTGCAGCACCAGGTTCACCTTTACACCCTGCGCTTTGCCGAAGATGAGGTGATCTATGCCGAAGGGCTTGAGATTGCCTGCCCCGCCGTTGTCGCAGATGCTTCGGCCCTTGCGCGCTGACGGCTACCACTTCACATGCGCGGGCCAGATGAAGACCTCGTCCAGGCTGCTTGCGTCCTGCGCCCCGGTCAGCGCCATCGTCTGACGCCGCAGATGACTGGCCACCTTGTCACGCGCCATGCTCTCAAGATCACCAGACGCGATCGGGGCACCAACAGTCAGGTTCAACGGGCGACCCATGCGGCGGCGCGTCTCATGAAAGATCAGCGCCACACGCAAGGGATAGGACAGATGACTTGCGATCTGAAACAGGCGTGAATTCTGGCCGGTGAAATGCACCGGCAGCGTGGTGACGCCCGGCAGCGTGGCCAGACGGCCGACAAAGGGGTGCCATTCGGCATCGACGGCCCGGCCCTTGACCGGCTTGTTCGCCGTAGCCACACCCCCCGCCGGGAAAATTGCCACAACCTTGCCAGCCGCCAGCAACTCGGCCGCGCGCCGACGGGTGGCGCTGGTCAGACGCCGCGCCTCGGCCGTCCCGGAAAAATCCACGGGAAGAAGATGCGGCGCAATCTCGGGCACCTGGCACAGCTGGCTGTTGGTCAGGATCTGCGCATTGCCCCGCAGGCGCATGGCCAACTGGCCAATTGTCAGCCCGTCAAGAATGCCAAAAGGGTGGTTGGCCACGATCAAAAGCCCCCCGGCGGTGGGGATGCGCGACAGATGCCCCTCACCCGCAATGTGCAACCGCACACCCAAAAGGCGCAGGGCGGCATCAAACACCGATTCTTCCGCCCGCTGACCGCCGGCCTGCCAATCGCAATACATCTGGTGCAGCCTGGGCCGCCCGGACAGCCGCTCTACCGTGCGGATCAGCCCACGGCGAAAGCGCGACTGACCGGCATGGGAATAGGTGAACTTCGGGGGGGCGGGCGGCAGCTTTTCGCAAAAGGCGGCGTCGGTCATCTGACATTCCGTTCAAGACCCAGGTTGTGCCCTGCTTACGACGTCAGGGTGACAGGCCCATGTCACTTCGGTTTCGGTTTGGTGCAAGGCCTGGGGTCGGGACGGTACCAGAATGGCGATTTTCACGATTGCCGCTGTTGCGGGATCGGCAGGCACCGCGCTCCCTTTTCCCTTTGCCCGGCCCTTGGCCATAGGCCCCCGTTCGGTGCAAGGTTGGTGGACCGGCCACTTGACGCAGCGTCGGTCTATGCAGTCGCAGAAAGCAGGCTAAACTTCGCCGGCACACATCAAGGCACCCAATGCAACAGCCCCCTGACGCGATCCTTGCCGCCTTTGCTGCCCAGAAGGCCCGCGTCGCTGAACGCCGCCGCAGCTTTGGCCTAGCCGAACGGCGTGCGGTGCTGGACACTTTGGCGACGGCAATCCGCGCCCATGAGGCCGATCTGGTCGCTGCCTGCGCGCAGGATCTTGGCCGGCCCGAGGCCGAGACGATCCTGATGGAATACCTGACCGTGCTGCAGGACATCCGCCACACCCGGCGCCATCTGCGTCGCTGGATGCGCCCCCGCCGCGTGGCGCCGACCCTTGCCAGCTTCGGCTCATCCGCCCGGGTTGAGGTGCAGCCGCGCGGGGTTTGCCTGGTGATAGCACCCTGGAACCTGCCCTTTGGGCTGGCGATGGGGCCGGTCGTCTCGGCCCTTGCGGCAGGCAATGCGGTGATCCTCAAGCCGTCCGAACTGACGCCCGCGACCAGCGCGCTGATGGCACGGCTGGTGGCCAAGACCTTCCCGCCCGACCTCTTCACGGTGATCGAGGGTGACAAGACGGCGGCCGAGCGTCTTTTGTCCCTGCCCTTCGACCATATCTTTTTCACCGGCAGCCCGGCGGTGGGCAAGATCGTGATGGCGGCGGCGGCGAAGCACCTGACCTCTGTAACGTTGGAGCTTGGGGGTAAATCGCCGGTGATCGTGGGCGAAGGCGCTGATCTTGGGCGGGCTGCCGACTGGATCACCTTCGGAAAGTTCCTTAACGCAGGCCAGGTCTGCATTGCGCCGGATCATCTCTTCGTCCACGCATCCATCAAGGACCAGTTTCTGACCCTGTTGCGGGCCCGGATAGCCAAGGCTTACGGCACCGGCGCCACCAGCCCCAATCTGGCGAAGATCGTCAGTGATACCCATGCCGCGCGGCTGGCCGATCTGCTGGCCGACGCCGTCGCCAAAGGTGCGCAACCGATCCTGAACGGTGGTGCAAAAGGCCGCGCCATGGGCCCGGTTCTGGTTGAGGCGATCACCCCGGAAATGCGGCTGGACCAAGAGGAGATCTTTGGCCCGATCCTGCCCGTCATCCCCTATGACGACCTGACCCAGGTGATCGACCGGATCAACGCCCGCGACAAGCCGCTGGCCTTGTACATCTTTGACCGTGACCAGCCCCGGATTGACCGGATCGTCGCCGACACAACCTCGGGCGGGGTGGGGATCAACCTGACGCTGGTGCAGTTCAGCCATGCAAACCTGCCGTTCGGCGGGGTCAACACCTCCGGCATAGGGGCGGGGCACGGGCTGCACGGCTTTCGCGCCTTCAGCCATGAACGCGCCGTGCTGCGCAACCGGTTCCTGCTGATGCCCATGATCTTCCCGCCCTACGGGCCACGGGTGATGCGGCTGATCGGGGTCATCAAGCGGGTGCTGGGCTGACATGTATGATATCATCATCGTGGGCGCAGGTTCGGCGGGCTCTGTGCTGGCCAACCGGCTGTCGGCCGACCCCGTCCGCCGCGTCTGCCTGATTGAGGCTGGCCCGCCTGACCGCAACCCCCTGATCCACATTCCGCTGGGGCTGGCGTTGCTCGCGCGGACCAAAGGCATCAACTGGGCCTATGCGACTGACCCGGAACCCGCCCTGAACCGGCGTCAGCTTTACTGGCCGCGCGGGCGGGTGCTTGGGGGGTCATCGTCGATCAACGCGATGATCTACATGCGCGGCCATCCGGCTGACTATGCCGGCTGGGCAGCTGCGGCAGGCCCAGCGTGGGACTGGCCCCGCGTGCGGCAGCTTTTCCTGAAGATGGAGGGGAACACCGCCCTTGCTGACGACCATCACGGCACGAAAGGCCCGCTGACCGTCAGCAACCTGCGGGACGTGAACCCCCTCAGCCGGGCCTTCGTGCAGGCAGGAGTGGATTGCCAGTTCCCGGAAAACCCAGATTTCAACGGTGCCCGGCAGGATGGCGTGGGGGTTTACCAGGTCACCCAGGCAGGCGGCCAGCGTTTCAGCGCTGCGCGGGCCTTTCTGGATCCGGTGCGCACCCGGCCCAACCTGACCATCCTGACCGGCGCTCAGGTGCAGCGGGTGCTGTTCGACGGCACCCGCTGCACAGGCGTGCGACTGCCCGGCCGCGACATCCCCCTTGCGACGGGGGGTGAGGTGATCCTTTCGGGGGGGACCGTCAACTCAGCCCAGATGCTGATGCTGTCGGGCGTCGGTCCGGGGGCAGACTTGCGGCGGCTGGACATCCCGGTGATCCATGACGCACCCGAGGTGGGGCAGAACCTGGCCGATCATCTGGATATCGGGGTTCAGGCACTGACCCGCGGACGGCAGGCAATCGGGGTGGCCCCCAGCTTTCTGCCGCGCGCGCTGCGGGCGGCCTGGGCCTATGCGACGCGGCGGCAGGGGGAACTGACCTCCAACGTGGCCGAGGCTGGCGGCTTTGTCCGCTCTGACCCGGCGCGCGACCGGCCGAACCTGCAGTTTCATTTCATCCCCGCCCTTTTGCATGACCATGGCCGTCGCACCGCCTGGGGCTATGGCCTGACCTTGCACATCTGTGACCTGTTGCCCAAAAGCCGGGGAAGCCTGTCGCTTGCCAGCCCCGACCCGCAGACCCCGCCCCGGATCAAGGCGAATTACCTGTCGCACCCCGATGATCTGCCGGTCCTTTTGAACGCGCTCAAGATCGGGCGGCGGGTGCTGGCGGCCCCTGCCCTTGCGCGCGAGATCAAGCATGAGACCCAGCCCGGAGCACAGGTTCAGACTGACGCCGACCTGATCGCCGACATCCGCGCCCGGGCCGAGACGATCTACCACCCCGTCGGCACCTGCCGGATGGGGCAGGATGCGCGGTCTGTGGTTGATCCCCAGGGGCAGGTGCGCGGTGTGCAGGGCCTGCGGGTGATCGATGCCTCGATCATGCCGGGGATCATTGCGGGCAACACCAATGCCGCAACGATGATGATCGCCGAAAACATCGCGCAGATGATGCTGGGGCAAGGTGTCGGTGCCTGAAGCCCGAAAAATCTTTGCCACAGGTGGGAACCTCTGTCGCGTTGCGGCGTTTCTTCCATCACATGGCAGACTGGCATATTCCAGACTGGCCGCCTTTGCCCAAAATGTTGGGCGCAGGTGCCTGGACCGTCACGTCCTGCGATCATCACACCATGGCAGACCCCATGCCGCCCCCAACCAAAGGACCTGTCGCATGACTTGCCCACCCCAAGGCCCGACCCGGGGCCCGATCCCCGGGCCCGCGCCGGTGGCCAAGGCATGGCCCGATCGGGGGGGCCATCTTGAAGGCTGACGAGCTGCGCTCGGCGCAGAAAGACCCCCAGCAGGCGCAAGAGGTGCTGACCGGGCCGGTCACGCTGGCAACGCTTGCGCAGATCCGGGCGCGACTTGACGGGCTAACCGGCACAAAGGTGCTCGACTTGTCCGGCGTGACCCTTCTCGACACGGCCGGGGCCTGGGCAATCACATCGTTTCAGCTGGCCGAGCGTGCCAAGGGCCGCGAAGTGACCCTGACCGGCGCGACGGCGGCCCATGCCTTGCTGTTGCAAACCGTTGCCGATGCCATGCCCGCCCCGCGCAAACGCCGCCGCCGCCTGCCGCACCATGAGGCGGGCGATGGTCTGGCAACCATGGGTCAGGCGGTATCAGCCTTTGTCGTCGGCATCGGCCAGACCGTCGGGTTTCTGGGCCTTGTCGTCTTGCGGCTGGCACAAGGCCTGCGCCACCCAAGCCGCCTGCGGCTGACGGCCCTTTTTCACCACATGCAAGAGGCCGGCCTGAACGCCGTGCCCATCGTGGCGCTGATGGGGTTCCTGATCGGGGTGGTGCTGGCGTTTCAAGGCGCCTCACAACTGCAGCAGTTCGGGGCCGAGATCTATGTCGTCGACCTCATCGCCATTTCCATGCTGCGGGAACTGGGCATTCTTCTGACCGCGATCATTGTGGCCGGTCGATCTGCCTCCGCCTTCACGGCGGCGATCGGGTCAATGAAAATGCGCGAAGAGATTGACGCCATGCGTGTCCTCGGCCTCGACCCGGTTGAGCTGTTGGTCCTGCCGCGCGTCCTGGCGCTGGTGATCCTGCTGCCGGTTCTGGGGTTTGTGGCCAACATGGCCGGGCTGGTTGGTGGCGGGTTGATGGTGTGGATTGATCTTGGCATCTCGCCCGGGATGTTCACCACGCAGCTGCTGGCCAATACCACCGTGACGCAGGCGATCATCGGACTGTCCAAAGCGCCGGTCTTTGCGGTCATCATCGCGGTGGTCGGCTGCTATCAGGGCATGCAGGTCGCCGGAAACACGGAATCGCTGGGAAGCCGCACCTCACGGTCGGTGGTCGTGGCGATCTTCCTGGTGATCGTCGTCGACGCAGCCTTTTCCATCTTTTTCGCGGTCTGGGGCATCTGATGGCAGAAGATGTGATCATCACTGTGCGCCAACTGACCAACCGCTTTGGCAAAAGCGTGGTCCATCAAGGTCTGGACCTTGACGTGCGGCGGGGCGAGGTGCTGGGCGTGGTCGGCGCGTCAGGCAGTGGCAAATCGGTCCTTTTGCGCAGCATCGTCGGGCTGCAGCGTCCGTCGTCGGGGACCATCACCGTCCTTGGCACCAAGGTGCTGACCGACCCGCCAACGGACCGGCCCGAAGGCAACGATGACCCCGACGCGGTGCAGAACCGCTGGGGGGTGATGTTTCAGGATGGGGCGCTGTTTTCATCCCTGACCGTGCGCGAAAACATCGAGGCACCGATGCGCGAAAAGCTGGCCATTGATGCGGCCACAAGAGCGGCGCTGGCTGACTTGCGGATCGCCATGGTGGGCTTGCCGGAAAAGGCCGGTGATCTTTACCCCTCTGAACTGTCTGGCGGCATGCGCAAGCGCGCG
>JBBQVR010000114.1:0-11045 GCA_038211355.1 Rhodobacterales bacterium
CCGACTGCTCCAGCAAGACCCGCGAAGGCACCGAGCTTTTCATCGTCGAAGGCGACTCTGCCGGTGGCTCCGCCAAAGGCGCGCGGTCCCGCGAAACTCAGGCGCTATTGCCGCTGAAAGGCAAGATCCTGAACGTCCTCGGAGCGGCTTCCGCCAAACTGAACGACAACTCCGAGATCCGCGATATTTGTGAGGCGCTGGGCGTCCAGATGGGCACCCGCTTCAAGGTCGATGACCTGCGCTATGAGAAAATCATCATCATGACCGACGCCGACGTCGACGGCGCGCATATCGCCAGCCTGTTGATGACCTTCTTCTTCACCCAGATGCGCCCGCTGATCGACAAGGGCCACCTCTACCTCGCCTGCCCGCCCCTGTACCGCCTGACCCAAGGCGCGCGCCGGATGTATGTGGCCGACGACGCCGAGAAAGAGATCTGGATGGCCAAGGGTCTGGGTGGAAAGGGTAAAATCGACGTCCAGCGCTTCAAGGGTCTGGGAGAGATGGACGCCAAGGACCTGAAAGACACCACGATGAACCCCGCGACGAGGAAGCTGATCCGGGTGAGTATCGACGAGGATGAGCCGGGGATGACGGGTGATCTGGTGGAGCGCCTCATGGGGAAAAAGCCGGAACTGCGGTTTCAGTATATCCAGGAGAACGCTCGGTTTGTGGAGGAGTTGGATGTGTGATGGAAAAGGATAAGAACTTTGCCTCGGCCATCCTTGATAATGCCGGTACAATTCTTGCAGCTATCCCAGCGCTCGGCTTTGTTCTCGCAGCGTCTAAGGAGGCAAGTTTTTTCTACTTCCTTGGAGTGAATATGGGGCAAGTCTTTGATACGTCAGATATGATACGATCCAGTGCCTTAAACGTATTGCCTGCGGTTCCCGCTCTGTTAATTTCCCTCCTTTTCTTTACGTCGACCTCGCTCAAAGCCAGCTCTGAAGGGGAAGGCACGGTAATTTTGGTTACATCCAACAATGCATATTATTTGATGCTCGCTGTTACTGCATTGAGTGCAGTAGCTTTCTTTCTGCTTGGTGCTGCACCGGAGATAGCAGTCTGGTCGATAGCTATTCTTTCCTTTCTTGTGGTCATTCGGGAAACCGTGAGGCTCCTCAAGCCAATTGGACTGACGTTTCGTGTCTATGCCATAGGCATGACCTTGCTGATCGTAATTGGCCACTTCGCTGTTTCTGGAATAGTCCTTGCCTTTAAGGTCAGGTCTGGAGACTTAGATTCCTTCCCAATATTCGTGCAAACGGAGTCTGAGGTCCTCTCGAACAATCAGCTTCGCCTAGTTCGTCGCTTCTCTGAAGGACAGCTGATTGTAGACTATCAGGGAAAACTAATTCACTATCTGCCAAATTCGGCAAATTCACAACTGACCTATGACCTCAGGACAGAGCCATTTCGGGGCGCGTTGTGTTACCTAGCCGACTGGTGCTGGGCAAGTGGTTGGCTTGAAAACTCCGGATCAATTGCCAACACTAACAAATAGCAAGCGTAAGGTGGGATGAACCCACCACCCTCACCCCGTCAGATTTGCCCTAAGCAAATCTGACCGCGCCCTCCCTCCCGGCCCTCGCAGGCTTGCTCGGGCGTTCGACGGGAAAACAGTCCTCTGGACTGTTTTCTGATCCGTCTTACCCCCGCGTGCCGGTCGCGGTCAGCTTTGCCCACCGGCGTGGCATCGTAGGGTGCGCTTAAGCGCACCGCGTAGGTCGGGCTTCAGCCCGACTCTCCCGGCCAACCCGATTCGCCGCATAAGGTTAACGCCCCGCCATCTCCCCGTGCGTAGAGACGAAAGGAAGACGCAAGGAAGACAAAAGCAAGACCCCAAAAAACCCATCAAACCAACGCATTAACGCAAGGTTCTCACCCAACGTAGGAACCACTCCCAATCACGCCCGCTCATCCTTCGGGCTGCCCATCACCACGAAGGTCGTGATTGACCGGACCTGCGGCAGCACCCCCAGAATCTCGGTGTGCCAGTGCTTGTAGGCCGCCAGATCGGCAGCCTCGACCCGCAGCAGATACTCCACCGTGCCGGTGATGTTGTGACACTCCCGCACCTCATCGGCGCGGGAGATGGCGCGCTCAAACGCCTCTTGCGCGGCCTTGGTGTGGGTGCCAAGGCCCACCGTCACATAGGCCACGAACCCCACCCCCATGCGCCCCGCGTCCAGCACCGCGCGGTAGCCCCGGATCACGCCGGCCTTCTCCAGTGCCTGCACCCGCCGCAGGCAGGCGGACGGGGACAGCCCCACCCGGTCCGCCAGCGCGAGGTTTGACTGGCGGCCGTCGCGCCGCAATTCGCGCAATATCCGGTGGTCTATGGTGTCTAGGGTGATCATTTGTTGCAAGAATAGCGGATGCGGCAGCATCTTTGCAATCCCTCGCCGCACGGGTTGGGGCAGGATGCGGCCATGACATATGACCTTTTCCTTGCCCTTCTGGGCTTTGCTTTCGTCACCTCGGTCACGCCGGGGCCGAACAACATGATGCTTCTGGCGTCTGGCGTGAACTTTGGCGTTCGGCGGACGGTGCCGCATATGCTGGGGATCAGCCTTGGCCACGCGCTGATGGTGTTTCTGGTCGGCCTTGGTCTGGCCAGCGTCTTCAAGGCCTGGCCCCCGGCGCTGACGGTTCTGAAACTGGCCTCGGTCGCCTATATGCTGTGGCTGGCGTGGAAGATCGCCCAGGCGGGCGCGCCGGGGGAAGGTCGCCGGTCTGCGAACCCGATGACCTTCCTGCAGGCGGCAGCGTTTCAATGGGTGAACCCAAAGGCCTGGGCCATGGCGCTCGGGGCGGTCGCGGCCTATGTGCCCAACCCCTCGGCCCAAGCCTATGCGCAGCTGGCGCTGGTCTTTGCGGCGGTCAACTTGCCATCCGTCGCGGTCTGGGCCGGGGCGGGGCAGGCCGTGCGCCGCTGGCTTGAGGGGCCGGGGCGGCTGCGGGTCTTCAACATCACCATGGCGGCGCTGCTGGTCCTGTCGCTGTGGCCTGTGGTTACGATGGAGCTTTAGCGGATCCAAAGCCCTTCGCGTTTCAGGGTGTTGCGGATCACCTGCTCGCGGTGGGGCAGGCGGTCCCGGTCAAACAGCGCGCGCGCCTTGCGGCCCTGGTTCTGGTAGACCATCGCCTTCATCGCATCCCAGTCGCGCAAGGTGGGGCGGATGGACTTGTCGCGAGCGACCTCTTCCAGAACCGCCACCGCAAGATCGCTTTCCCGGGCGTAAAGCAGCGGTAGGGTGCGGTAGTGGCAGGTGGCGCTGCCATCGAGTGGGTCAAGGCCCGGTCCTGGCCTGCCGCCGCCGAAGGAGTGGATGACAAGGGGCAAGGTGATCTGGTCCAGCCAGGGGAACAGCTCTTGGCAGATCAGCGCCTTTGGCGGGTCATCGCAGATCGACTTGGCCCAGGCGGTGAAGCTCGCCCCGAACGCGCGGGGGCTTTCGTGGAAGAACCAGCCCGCGTTGAAGTAAAGGTGGCGCTGCCAATATTCCTCGGGTTGGGTCAGGTCGAGGGACGAAAGGTAATCGAGGCCAAAGCGGTCATAAAGCGCCTTCCAGGTCTCGGCGTAGGTCGGCCCGTAAAGTTCGATCTGCGGCCAGGTCCCTTCGCGCCGCATCGAGGCGGAGGGGTGGCTGAAATCAAACGGAATCGCCGATAGCGGGCCGGTCACCAGCGTGTCGGTGTCCAGAAACAGGAACGGCGCGTCGGGCAGGGCGACCAGCGCCTCAATCTTGTTGCCATGTGGGTAGGGGGCGCCGAAAGCCTTGCTTTCAAAGGGCAAGATCTGCGCACCAAGGGCGGCCAGCACGGCGCGGCCCCGGTCTGACAAGCACGGATCGGTCTGCCACAGAGGGCCGGGCTGCGGTTCGGCGATGAACAGGGTGCCCGCAAAGCCCGGGTCGGAATGGCGTAGCGATGCCGCCAGCAGGATCGCCTCAAACTCCAGCCGACCGGACTGGCCGACAGCAAGGATGTTGAAGCTCATCGCCCCACGCTCATGGCTGGGGGGTGAAGCGCAGGCTTAGGCAGGACATGCCCCCATCCAGCTTGGCGCATTCGGAATTGCCGATTTCGCGCACTGCAAAACCCGCGGCAAGGATCGCATCACGGGTGCGGGGATAGCCTGCCGGCACCAGCACCAGATCGTTGAAGCGGATGGTGTTGGCCGCAGCGTCTTCTCCTTCGGCCACCGGGATCACCCGATAGCCGTCAAAACAGCCCGAGGCGGCAAGCCGCTTGGTCGCAAGGATGGTGTCGGCGTCCAGCAGCGAACAATCGGTCTTGAAATGCAGCACGCCCGGCGGGGTGTGAACCTCACGCACGGTATGGCCCCAAGGGGCGACAAGGCGGGTCAGCTCGGCAATTCCGGCGGCATTGGTGCGGGCGGAACTGCCGACAAGGATCTCACGTTCGGTCACCAGAATATCGCCGCCTTCGATAAAGCTGTCGTCACCCGTGATGGCAAGAACCTGCCCGTAAAGTGCGCGCAGGTGGGGGGCCATCTCGGCCGCTTCGCCCAGACGGGACGGCGCACCGGGACGCATCACCACGGCACCTTGCGGCAGGCACAGGGCGGTATCCTCGACAAAGACACTGTCGGGGTAGGCGTCCAGCGCGGGCAGTTCGACCACTGTTGCCCCGGTGTCCTTCAATGTCGCCACATAGGCGGTATGGTGCGCCTGCATCAACGCAAGGTCTGGAGCGCCAGTATCGACGGCCCGCAGTCCAGCGATGATCGACGGCGCGGGCCTGCGGGTGATGGCATGGGTAAAATGGGTGGAAAAGGACATGGGCAACCCCGGGGATTTCTTGCCTTAGTCGCACCCCCCGTCGGCTTTCGCAAGGGTGTCAGCCCGCCCAGGGCAGCGTCAGGATCGGGTGGAAGATCCAGCGCCACCAGGCGTAATCCAGGAACTGCCCGGCCAGGATCAGGAAGCTGAGGGCCAGCGTTGCCGCCATGGCGATGCCATACCACAGGCCCGTCAGCGCACGGCTGCGGGTGGTAGCGGGTTGCGCGCCCTCAGCCGCCTGCGCGCCGTCCCAAAGGCCGGGCTTCAGGCCAGCAGCCCGTGCGGCGGCGCGGGCATAGACGCGGGCGGCAAGGCTGCGGGTCAGCCAGACCGTCAGGAACGCAAGGCTTGCAAGGGCAAGGGTGATCCAGCCCTGAACCTGCGCCAGTCTGTCCGGGGACATCGTCTCCAGCTGTGGGGCCCAGTCGGTGGCTGTGGTGATCAGGCCGCGCGCCGCGGCAAAGGGCAGGGCAAAAGCCGCCGTCAGCACGCCCAAGGCCGCGACACGCCAGCCCGCCTGCGCCAGGACAGAGCGCAGGCGGCGCAGTTCAAACGCGGCGGAAAGGCGGTCCTCTGTGGCCAGATGCGCCACCATAAAGGGCAAGACCGGAACGATCAGCGCCGCGCCGAAGACGCCAAGGAAATAGACCGACGGGCCGACAAAGGCCTGTTCATAGCCTTTGTTGAACGAGTTTTCCCATCCCGCCCACCACGCGCCCAGCCAAAGGGCGGTGAAGGGCAAGGTCCAGACCAGCAGGGCCGTCAGCGCCATCAGCCCGGCACGGATATTCGCGCCCAGCCCGCCAAGCGCCCGTGTCATGCGGCCCGAGGGGCGACCTTGCCATTCCCGCGGACCCATCAGCCAGCCGGGACCCTCTTCCGCCGCACCAAACCGGTCGCGGGCAAGGTGGCCAGACCGGCGGACGATCCAGCCAAGGGCGATGACAGCTGTAACCGGGCCGGTACACAGAAGGGTGCCGATGGCTGCGTTGGCGACCAGGCGGCCCAGACGGGACAGGCGTCCGGGGCCGTATGCGGGGCGGGAAAGGGCGGTCACAGGAAGGCCCCCTCGATCACGTCACCTTCGGCGCGGGTTGCGGCAAAGCCCATGGCCGCGGCGATGGTGGGGGCGATGGCCGACTGGTCCACCGCCCGGTCGACGACCCCTCGCGCAATGCCGGGGCCAAAGATCAGCGCCCAAACCTCATGCGCCGAGCGAGAGTTGAAGTGGTGCTGGAACGGCACATCGGCCAAGGGGTTGGCGTCGCGGCCGCAATCGGGGGTGATCACGAAAATGGTGTTGTCGCGGTAGAACGGATCGGCATCGGCCAGCGACACCAGCCGCTGCAAGCCTTCGTCGATCACTGCAATCGCGCGGGTATAGTGGCTGGGGTTGCCCCAATGCACATAGTCGGGGTCCTGATAGTTGACCATCATGAAGCGCGGCTGAAGTTCGGTCATCGCGCGGGAGGCAAGCTCGGTCAGCAGCCGGTCGCCGCGCGGATTGCGCAACTCGTCATCGCCGAAGCCTGCGCGCCAGCGGGCCCAGAACCCTTCGACCTGGGGCGAGGGGTCGGGCGTCGCTCCGCGCGGATCGATGGTCAGAAGGCGGGTCTGCTCGGCCTTCAGCGCCAGGCGGGCGTCATCGGTCAACCCGCCTTCGGCCAGTTGCATCCGGGTGCGGTAAAGTTTGTAACGGTGCAGCGACAACATTTCGGACCGGTAGTCGATGCCGAAATGATCGCCCGCGCCGAAGGTGAAGAACTCTTCCTGGGGCCGATCCTCGCCGTTGATCAGCAGCACCTCATGCGATGCCAGATTGAAAGAGCGGCGAAGATATTCGAAGAGGGTGGGTTCGGTCGGCTCAAGCCGGTCCTGCAGGAATTCGCTGGCGTCGCGGTAGGCAAGGTAGCGGCCGGTCAGAAGGTTCAGGGTGCCTTCGGCATGGCTGGTGTTCACACCGTCCAGCTTGTCGATCCGCAGGTCTGGAATGAACGTGCCCCGCGGGGCAAGGCTGTGGCGCAGGTAGGGGGCCCAGGTCGCCGCCTCATCAATGGTTTCCGCCCGGCGCACCCCGCCGCCAAACCGCACCAGAATGACATTTGGACCCCGGTAGGCGGGCCCCGACTGGTTTGGTGTCTGGCCCAGTGTCTGGGAAAAGGCGGGCAGGGGGCTGGCAAGCCCGGCAGCAAGGCCAAGGGAAAAGGTGCGGCGATCCATCGGGGCAGCTCCCTGTGGTGTTAATACGATTAACATTGCATGAAGCGAGGGTTTTGGCGACTGATTCTTTTCCGTCAGCCCGTAGGATGCCGTGGCAGGGACTGCACCGTGCGGTGCTGCGGACAGCGCCGGGGGTTTCACACCGCCCGACCCCCGTGCGATATTTGTGCAGAAAGGAACACGACAGCGGGGAAGGTGATGCAGACCTAAAGCGCCTTGGTCAAGCCCGAGGGTCATGCGGAATACTGGCGAAAGCACCATGTGAAAAACATGGTGGGCGACCCTGGAATCGAACCAGGCGTGGGTCGCCCCGGGGGAGTTACAGTCCCCTGCCGCACCTTGCAGCTCGTCGCCCGCCGGGGGTGGGTCTACCCAAGGGGGCGGGGGGCGTCAAGGGGGCGTGTTTGGGGCAGAAGCTGACGTTTTCGGCTTGCATCACCGGCCAGTCCTGACACACGGTGTGCCCGGAATTTCAGGGGGTCAGCCGATGAAAACTGGTGCGAAAAAGCCCTCCTGGGTGGTGGACAAGGAACGCGGCCAAAAGCGCGAGGCGCGCGAGACGCTTTGGCTTTTCGGCCTGCACGCCGTGCGCGATGCGCTGGAAAACCCGGCCCGCGAAAAGCTGCGGCTGGTGGTGACCAAGAACGCGCTCGACAAGCTGGAGGCGGCGGTTGCAGCCTCGGGGATGGAGCCGGAGGTGGTTGACCCCCGCCGTTTCGACGTGCCGATTGATGAAGGTTCGGTGCATCAGGGTGCAGCCCTTGAAGTGCGCGGTCTGGACTGGGGCACCCTGGAAGACGTGTGCATCTCAGGCACAGGTCTGCCGCTGGTCGTGCTTTTGGACCGGGTGACCGACCCGCATAATGTCGGCGCAATCCTGCGGTCGGCCGAGGTGTTCGGCGCGCGGGCCGTGATCGCGCCCCGCCACCATTCCGCGCCGGAAACCGGGGCCCTTGCGAAAACCGCCAGCGGCGCGCTGGAGCGGCAGCCCTACCTGAAGGTGACCAACCTGTCAGAGGCGATGGACGCGTTGAAGGACATGGGCTACCTCCTTATCGGGCTGGATGGCGAGGCCGAGGTGACCCTGGATGAGGCCGTGGCCAAGGTCGGGGGGCGGGCTATTGGCCTGGTGCTGGGTGCCGAAGGTCCGGGCCTTCGCGAAAAGACCAAGGAAACCTGCGATGTGCTGGCCCGTATTCCCTTTGCCGGGGGCTTTGGCAGTCTGAACGTATCCAATGCGGCCGCGGTGTCGCTTTATGCCGCGACCCGCGTGTGATCACGAATCCGCGAAGGGTCTTTTATGGGCCAACATCATCCCTACTTTTTAGGGTGGAGGCACGGGCCGGAACCCCGTCCTTGACTTCACTGTCCCTCGTTCCGCACTTGGCGCCCTGGGCCTGGCCCATGGGCGCCTTTTTCTTGGGGGTAATGCATGCCGACCGACCCTGAAATTCGCGACATCCTGAGCAGCGTCAAGACCATCGCACTGGTCGGCTGGTCGCCGAAACCTGACCGGCCCAGCCACCGGGTGGCTGCATTTCTGGCCGCGCGGGGCTACCGGGTGATCCCGGTCAATCCGGGGCAGGCGGGGCAGACCGCGCTGGGCGAGGTGGTGCGCGCCACCCTGGCCGAGGCGGGGCCGGTCGACATGGTCGACATCTTCCGCCGCAGCGAAGAGGCAGGCGGCGTGGTGGATGAGGCGATTGCAGCGGGGGCGGGCGTGGTCTGGATGCAGCTTGGCGTGGTGGATGAAGCGGCCGCAGACCGGGCGCGGGCGGCGGGCCTGCGCGTGGTGATGGACCGCTGCCCGGCGATCGAGATTCCGCGGCTGGGACTGTAGCTGGCAAAGCCCCGACACCGGACTTCTGAAACAAGGGTTCCAACAGATTTCCTGTGCAAGAAACCTGCGTTCAGCGCCCGGCCTTTTCCGCCAGACCTGAGGTGCCGTCGCGCCGGTCCAGTTCCGCCAGCACATCCGCCAGCGTCACATCCCGCGCGGCAAGCATCACCAGCAGGTGGTAGATCACATCCGCGGCTTCGGCTGTCAGGCGGTCGCGGTCGCCCTTGACGGCCTCAATGATCGCCTCAACCGCCTCTTCGCCGAACTTCTCGGCGCATTTCTCGGGGCCTTTGGCCAGAAGTTTCGCGGTCCAAGAGGTTTCGGGATCGGCCCCCTTGCGGGCGGCGATGGTCGCGGCAAGGCGCTCCAGGGTCATGTCAGCCTCACAGGAATGCCGGCGGCAGCCATGTGGGCCTTGGCCTGACCGATGGTAAAGGTGCCGAAGTGAAAGATCGAGGCCGCAAGCACCGCACTCGCATGCCCCTCGGTGATGCCTTCGACAAGGTGGTCCAGCGTGCCGACGCCACCGCTGGCGATCACGGGGATGTTGACCGCATCGGCGATGGCGCGGGTCAGGGGGATGTTGTAGCCGCCCTTGGTGCCGTCACGGTCCATGCTGGTCAAGAGGATTTCCCCCGCGCCCTTGGCGGCGACGGTGCGGGCAAAGTCGACCGCGTCGATGCCGGTTGCACGGCGGCCACCGTGGGTGAAAATCTCCCACTGTCCGGGGGCTACGGTCTTGGCGTCAATCGCCACGACGATGCATTGCGACCCGAAGCGATCCGCCGCCTCGGCCACCACATCGGGGCGGGCCACGGCGGC
This sequence comes from Rhodobacterales bacterium, assembly GCA_038211355.1. Classification (GTDB taxonomy): domain Bacteria; phylum Pseudomonadota; class Alphaproteobacteria; order Rhodobacterales; family Rhodobacteraceae; genus Tabrizicola. The sequence goes on from JBBQVR010000114.1 coordinate 9,691, forward strand.
GGAATTGAAGCTGACCTTGTCAGCGCCCGCCAGCAGCAGCTTGCGGACATCTTCGGGCGTGCGAACCCCGCCGCCGACGGTCAGGGGCATGAAGCACTGCTCGGCCGTGCGGGTGACAAGATCGAACATCGTGGCGCGGTTGTCTTCGGTCGCCATGATGTCAAGGAAACACAGCTCATCCGCGCCGGCCGCGTCATAGGCCTTTGCCGCCTCGACCGGGTCGCCCGCGTCGATCAGGTCGACAAAGTTGACGCCCTTGACCACACGGCCGTTGGCCACGTCCAGACAGGGAATGATGCGGGTTTTGAGCATGGCGTTACCCTAGCGCGCGGGCCGGGGCGGCGAAAGGGGGGCCAGCCCCCCAAAGCTGCGTGCCGCAGCTTTCCCCCCCGGGATATTTGGAGAAGCGGAAGCGTTCAGGGCTTGAGGGCTTTCAAGGCGGCGCCCAGATCAACTGCGCCATCATAAAGCGCGCGGCCCGAGATTGCGCCGGCGATGACGCCGGTGTCGCGCAGGGCGATCAGGTCTTCCATCCGCGAGACGCCGCCGCTGGCAATGACGGGAACGGCAACAGCGCGGGCAAGCGCCTCGGTCGCTTCGATGTTGGGGCCCTGCATGGCACCGTCACGGTCGATGTCGGTGTAGATGATCGCGGCCACGCCCGCGTCTTGAAAGCTGCGGGCAAGGTCGGTGGCCATCACGTCTGTCTCATGCGCCCAACCCTTGGTGGCGACGCGGCCCTTGCGGGCGTCGATGCCGACGGCGACCTGGCCGGGGAAGGCCTTCGCAGCCTCGCGCACCAGGGCGGGGTTTTCCACCGCCACGGTGCCAAGGATAACGCGGGCGAGGCCCTTTTCCAGCCACATCGCAATAGTGGCCATGTCGCGAATGCCGCCGCCAAGCTGGCAGGGGACATTGACCGCCGACAGGATGCTTTCCACCGCCGCACCGTTCACCGGCTGGCCGGCAAAGGCACCGTTCAGGTCCACCAGATGCAGCCAGGTGCAGCCAGCGGTCTGAAACACCAAGGCCTGCGCTGCGGGGTCGTCGCCAAAGACGGTCGCGGCCTCCATCTCGCCTCGCAACAGGCGCACGCACTGGCCATCCTTCAGGTCGATCGCGGGATAAAGGATCATCGGCGGGCCCCTTGGCTGATCGCGCGGGCCTTTGCCGCGCGGGGCGGTCTTTGGCACGCGGGCCGGGGAAAGAAAAGGCCAAGCAAGCGACCCCACGTCACGCTTGATCGGCGACCGGACTGGCGCAATGCATAATGGCACCTTTGGGAGGAGGATACCCGATGAAGACTTTTCTTATCGCCGCTGCTGTTGCTGCTCTGGGCAGCGCCGCTTTCGCCG
>JBBQVR010000115.1:0-10999 GCA_038211355.1 Rhodobacterales bacterium
GATGATCTCATCCACGTCATTCAGGACGACCACATCAAACCGGCCCAGCAGCGTGGCGTTGAAATCCGCTAGCATCGTCCAGCGCCGCATGTCCCAGCCGGGGCCGGGGTCGCTGCGGGGCAGGGTGATGATCTGGCAGCCGGCGGTAAAGTCGGGCGGGATCTGGTCAAAGCCGTCCAGCAGGATGAACAGGTGGTTCCGGGGCACATGGCGGGCGTAATACTCGACCCACAGCCGCAGGAAGAACTGGTCGTCGCGGACCATGGTGACGAAGGCGATATTGGGCGTGCTGGTCATGGGGCTTTCAGGGTTCAGAGGGTTTCGGACGGGCCTGTGGGCCAGCCTGACCCGTCACGCAACGCGGCTTCCAGCGCCAGCACATCGGGCACGGTCGTGAACAGGCCCAGCAGGGACGGGGCAGCGAACCCCTCGGCGACGATGTGGTCGATCAGCGCCAGCAGCGGCTGCCAGTAGCCGCCCACGTTCAGCAGGTAGATCGGTTTGCCGTGCAGCCCGATCTGCGCCCAGGTCAGGACCTCGAAAAACTCATCCAGCGACCCTGCGCCGCCGGGCAGGACCACCACCGCGTCCGAGTTCATGAACATGACCTTCTTGCGTTCATGCATGTCCTCGGTGATCACAAGGGTGGACAGGTCGCGCTTGCCCTTCTCGCGGGCCAGAAGATGCGTCGGGATCACGCCAAGGCTGGGTGCCCCCGCGCTGATGGCCGCGCGCGCCACTTCGCCCATCAGACCGACATCGCCTGCGCCATAGACCAGCCGCCAGCCGTTGCGCGCGATGGCAAGACCAAGGGCCTCAGCCGCCGCCACATAGGCTGGGCGCCCCCCGGAACGAGAGCCGCAGAAGACACAAAGGGAACGCATTGTCATGTCTGCCCCAAGTTTGGACCCTGTTTGGCCCAAGGTCGGCCCGAAAACGGTTGCTTTGGCGCAAGATATAAAGATTCCTGACAACAAGGAAAGCGGCGCGGCATACCGCGCGATGGGGAGGGGTTCGGATGTCGGCTTGGTCGGGCATGGGTCTTGGAACGCGGGTGCTGATCCTTGGGGCAGGGGGCGGGCTTGCACTGGGGCTTGGCTATCTGGGGTGGCAATCCACCCGGACCGACCCGGCACCCCCCGCTGTGACAGAGGCTGCAGCCGTCGACCAGGGCACGACTGCTGCGCCTGACGCCGCACCAACGCCTGAGACCGCGCCAGCCCTTGACCCTGATACGGTCGCCACGGACTTGCCGAAGATCGACACCTGGCGCGTGGCGGCAGATGGGCAGGCGCTGGTCGCCGGCCTTGCGGCACCAGCGGTCCGGGTTCAGGTGCTGATTGATGGCACCGTCGCAGCTGAGGGCGATGCCACCCCCTCGGGTGAGTTTGCGATCCTGTTCACCATGGCCCCGAATGACCAGCCCAGCCTGATGCAGCTGGCGATGACCCTGCCCGACGGCACCGTGGTGCAGTCCGCGGATCTGGTGGCGCTTGGGCCGGTCGCCGGGCCAGACCTGGCCCTTGCCGCGCCCGAAGTCACAGCGACCGCTGAAGCTGACGCTGCCGGGGCTGTGGCCGAGCCGGATGCGGCCCCTGCCGTGGACGGGACGGCCGATGCCCCCCCTCCGACCGCGCTGTTGCTAGGTGCGGACGGGCCGGTCGTGGTGCAGGATGCAACGCGCAGCGCAGGGTCTTCCGCCAGCGTTATGATCGACAGCATCGCCTACGCCCCGTCCGGCGATGTGCAGGTGGGCGGCCATGGCGCATCAGGTGCGGGGTTGCGGCTATATCTGGACAATGCCGAAGCGGCCGTGGCTGCGGTGGGCGGCGATGGACAATGGCTGGTGACCCTGAACGACACCCCACCCGGCATCTACATGCTGCGCGTGGATCAGCTGGACGTGGACGGCAAGGTCACCTCCCGCTTTGAGACGCCGTTCAAGCGCGAAACGCGTGAGGCTTTGGCGGCGGTCGCAGCGGCGGACACCCAACCTGAGGCAGTCAGCACCGCCGACGCAGCGCCAGAGGACGTAGCCGCACCAGCCTTGGCCGCATCGGATGCCGTAGCTGCCGTCCAGCCCGACCCGACGCCCCCGCTGGCCGAACCGGAGCCGGCCGTCGACGTTGCCGCGGCACCTGCAACGCCAACCCCAACCCCAGCCGCATCCCCCGTCACAATCACCGTGCAGCCCGGCTTTACCCTTTGGGGCATCGCGCAAGAGCGATACGGCGACGGCGTTCTTTTCGTTCAGGTGTTTGAGGCCAATGCCGACAAGATCCGGGACCCGGATCTGATCTATCCCGGTCAGGTCTTCACGGTGCCTGACGCCGTGACGGCCGTGCAACCCTGAACGCGGTCGCGCTCGGCCCGGCCATGGGCACAGGCGGCCAACACCTCGGGGTGGTCAGAGCAGCAGTCGTTCAAGAGGTAGGATATCGTCTGCCCGATCCCCGCCGCATCGACGCTGTAGATCACATTCCGCGCCTCTTTGCGCGACCGCAGCAGGCCCGCCTGTTCCAGCGCGGAAAGGTGGAACGACAAACGCGGCGCGGCCAGCCCAAGGGCTTGCGCAATGCGGCCCGCAGGCATACCAGCCGCGCCAAGCGGCATCAGCAGCCGGATCAGGTCCAGCCGCGTCTCATGTGCCAGCGCCCCAAGGGCGGCGAGGACTTTACTTCGTTCCATCGTTCAACTATTCAAGAAGCGTTGAAATAACCTACCCGAACCCAAGCCACATCGCAACGCCCAGATTGCGCGAGTTGCCCCGGTAATGACCTACGTAAAGACCCAGGAAAAGATAATGCGCCGATCCACCGCGACCTCTGCCGATATCCCCGCCAGGCCTGCGACGGGGATGTCCACCCTGCGGCGGGTTGCGCCCTACCTTTGGCCTGACGGGCAGCCATGGGTAAAACGCCGCGTGGTGCTGGCGCTGGTGTTCCTGCTGGCGGCCAAGCTGGTGTCGGTCACCACTCCGTGGATCTACAAGCTGGCGGTGGACAATCTGTCAGGCGATACGCCGGATGTGGGCATGATCCTTGGCCTTGGGGCGGCGGGGTTGGTGGTGGCCTACGGGCTTGCCCGGCTTGGCGCGGTGGTCTTTGGCGAATTGCGCGATGCGGTCTTTGTCCGTGTCGGCCAGCGCGCGATCCGCCGTCTGGCGATTGAGACCTTCACCCACATTCACCGACTGTCCCTGCGCTATCACATCACCCGCAAGACGGGTGGCCTGTCGCGCATCATCGAACGCGGGGTCAAGGGCGTCGACTTTCTGCTGCGGTTCCTCCTCTTCTCCATCGGGCCGTTGATCCTTGAGCTGTCGATGGTGTCGGTGATCTTCGCCCTGGTCTTTGGCTGGGAATATGCGGCCGTCGTCATCATCACCATCGCGCTTTATGTGGCCTTCACCTTCAAGGTCACCGAATGGCGGGTGAAACTGCGGCGCGAGATGAACGATCAGGACACCGACGCCAATCAAAAGGCGATCGACAGCCTGCTGAATTTTGAGACCGTCAAATATTTCAACGCGGAAACGCGTGAGGCTGACCGCTATGACGGCGCGATGCAGCAGTATGAAACGGCGGCCGTCAAGACCGGCCTGTCGCTGTCCTTCCTGAACGTCGGCCAGGCGTTCCTGATCACCACGGGCCTTGTGATCGTCATGGTGATGAGTGCCCTCGGCGTGCAGGCGGGCACCCTGACCGTGGGCGATTTTGTGATGGTCAACGCCTACATGATCCAGATCACCATGCCGCTGAACTTCCTTGGCACCGTCTACCGCGAGATCCGGCAGGCGCTGGTCGATATGGGTGAGATGTTCGGCCTTCTTGGCCAACCGGCCGAGGTGACCGATGCCCCCGACGCCAAGGCGCTGGTGGTCAAGGGTGGCGAGATCGTCTTTGACAACGTCCATTTCAGCTATGAGCCTGACCGCGAAATCCTGAAAGGCATCAGCTTTCGGGTGGGGCCAGGACAAAGGGTGGCGCTGGTCGGCACGTCGGGTTCGGGAAAATCCACCATCGGGCGGCTGTTGTTCCGGTTCTACGACATCCAGTCGGGCGCCATTCGCATCGACGGTCAGGATATCCGTGACGTGACCCAAGCCTCTCTGCATCAGGCGATTGGCGTGGTGCCGCAGGATACGGTCCTGTTCAACGACACGGTCCTTTACAACATCGCCTATGGCCGCGCCGGGGCCAGCCGCAATGAGATTGAGGCCGCCGCACGCGGGGCCAAGATCCATGACTTTGTGGCCAGCCTGCCGCAGGGCTATGACACGACCGTGGGCGAACGGGGGCTGAAACTGTCAGGCGGCGAAAAGCAGCGGGTGGGCATCGCGCGCACCCTTTTGAAGAACCCGCCGCTGCTGATCCTGGATGAAGCAACCAGTGCGTTGGACACCCAGACCGAACGCGCGATCCAGGACAGTCTGCGCGACATGGGGCAGGGCCGCAGCGTCATCACCATTGCGCACCGTCTGTCCACCATCGCCGACGCCGACCAGATCATCGTGCTTGAGGCGGGCCAGATCGTCGAGCAAGGCCGGCATGAGGAACTTCTGGCCCGCAACGGCCGCTACGCCGCGATGTGGGAACGCCAGTCTGCCGAAGAGGAAACCGAGGCGGCTGCCTGACCTCGCAAACCCGTGAAGCCGTGCAGATGACAGGCTTTTTCCTTTGACCGTCTGGTCAGGCTTGGCCACACTGCGCGCGATGCAAAGGGTTTGGGCAATGATGCGGCGCGTGGGGCTTGGGCTTCTGGTCTGGCTGGGGCTGGGGCTGGTGACGGCTGCGCTGGCGGAAAAGCGTGTGGCTCTGGTCCTTGCGGCTGAGGATTACAGCCTGATCCGCCCGCTGTCGAACCCCGCCAACGATGCGCGGGCGATGGAAGACCTGCTGGAAAAGCTGGATTTTGAGGTGTTCGTCGAAACCGACCGCGACCTGCGCCGGATGCGCCGGGCGCTTGACGATTTCAAGGAAGATGCCGCTGGGGCGGATGTGGCGCTGTTGTTCTTTGCCGGTCATGGCGTGGCGCTGGATGGGGTGAACTACCTGCTGCCCACCGATGCCGATGGGTCCTCGCCCCAATCCCTTGCCGCCTCTGCCCTGCCATTGGCTGAGGCGCAAGCGGCCCTGCGGGCAGTGGCCCCGGTCGCCATCGTTCTGTTGGACGCCTGCCGCGATGACCCCTTTGCCGGGGGTGGCACCGACGGGCGCGGGGCAGGGGCGCTGGCAGAGGAAGGCCCGGCCCCCGCAGGCACGCCGACCCCTGGCCTTGGCCGGATCGGCCGCGCGGATGGGGTGATTTTCGCCTTTGCCGCCGCGCCCAATGAGACCGCCTCGGACGGGGAAGAGGGAAACTCTCCCTTCACCGCGGCGCTGGTCCGCCACTTCGGCACGGCGGGGGTGGAACTGCGCACAGCGCTGACGCTGGTCCAGCAGGATGTTTACGACCGCAGCCGTGGCAAGCAGTTGCCCTACATCGAAAGCGGTCTGCCAGAGCTTGTGTTCATCACCGGCGAAGGCGTGCTGCCGGAACGCGACCAGCTGCTTATTGCCATGGCCGACCTGACCCCCGACCTGCGGGCTGAGGTGGAGACGCTGGCCACGACCCGCAACCTGCCGCTGGCCCCGCTTTATGCCGCCCTTCTGTCCGCCGATCTGGGCGACCAGACCCCCGAAGACCGCGCGCGCCTGTTGATGGAGGCGGCGCTGTCTTACGAACAGTTCCAGTCCGAACTGCAACGCTTTCAGTCTGATGACCCCCGCGTCGCCGACCTGCGCGCCCAGGCCGAAGAACAGCTGACCCTGGGCGCTTTTGATGCCGCCCGGACCCTTCTGACCCAGGCAGCCGAGATTGACGCCAGCGCCCGCACCTCGATCCGCGAGACGTATCTGTCACGCACCCTGTCCGAGGCGGCAACGCATCTTCTGAACGCCAACGCCGCCCGCACCGACCTGCGCTATGACCTGGCGATTGCCGACCTTGGCAAGGCCGTGGCGCTTTATGCCGAGATTGAGGGGGACATCCCCGATCAGGACACGCAGTTTGCCTACATGCTGGCGCTGTCCGATCTGGGCGATCTGCAATTAGTTGCGGGCAACACCAGCGCCGCGCAAGACGCGTTCACCCTGCGCGCCACCTATGCGCAGGCCAAGGTTGAGGCGGACCCGACCAATGTCGCCTGGGTGCGCGAACTGGTCTGGGCGATGAACAGCGTGGGCGGCGTGCTGGAACAGCAAGGCTATCTGAAAGAGGCAGAGGCCGCCTTTGCCAGCGCCTTGGAGTTCTCGACCTGGCAAGCCGCGCAATCGCCTGACGACCCCGATCTGATGCGTGATGGTCAGGTCGCACGCAACCGTGTGGGGTCAATCCGCTTTGCCAACAACGACTTTCCCGGCGCGCTGACTGCCCACCGCGAAGCCCTCGCCCTGGCCGAGGCTTTGCTGGCGCAAGACCCCGGCAATGTGACCTATCGGCGCGACATTGCCTTTACCCAGGAACGGCTGGGCGATGTGCTGGTCGCGATGGGCGATCAGGCGGGGGCAAATGCGGCCTTTACCGTGTCGCTGACCATGACCGAGGCCCTGGTGGCTGAGTTTCCGGGCGATGAAGCCATCCGCCGCGACCTTTCGGTCAGCTATGAGCGGATGGGCGACATGCACATCGCCGACCGCGATTATGACACCGCCCTCGAATCCTATGGCAAGGCCCTGATCATCCGCGAGGAACTGGCCGCCCTTGACCCCGACAACAAGCTGCGCCAGCGCGATCTTTCGGTAACGTTCGAAAGCATCGGTGACATCAATGCCTTGCGTGGTGATCTTGAATCGGCCCTTCTGGGCCATCAGGCCGCTACCGCGATCCGTGAAAAGCTGGCCGCCCTCGATCCCACGAACATGCTGTGGCAACGCGATCTTTCGGTCAGCCATGAACGTCTAGGCGATACCCATTACAGTTTGAACGACCTTGTGGCCTCGCTTGCCGCGCAGGAACGTTCGCGCGAATTGCGCGAAGGGATCGTGGCACTGGACCCCCAGAACCTGCCCCGCCAGCGCGATCTGGGCGTTGCGCTGGAAAACATTGGCGATGTGCGCAGCGCCATGGGCGATCAGGCCGGGGCGCTGCAGATCCACGAAGAGGCCCTGGCGCTGCGCCGGTCGATTGTGGCAGCCGATCCGACGGTTCTGCAATACCGGCGCGACGTGACGCTGTCGCTGACCCGTCTGGCGGCGATTTACACCGCGGACGGCAATTTCGGCATGGCCGAGGCGCTGCTGGCCGAAAGCGTCGCCTTGCGGTCTGAAATGGTGGGGGCGACGCCCGACCAGATCTTCGCCCTGCGGGACCTGTCCATCGCGCAGAACGAACACGCGGCCAGCCTTCTGGACCTTGGCCACGTGGTTGAGGCGCTGACGGTCAGCCAACAGGCCTTGATGTCGGTCGACCGCCTGCTGCAACTGGCCCCGGATCTGCCTGACCATATCCATGACCGTCTGGTCACACTGAACCGCATCGGCGATGCGCAAGTGGCGCTGGGCGATCACGCCGCTGCGGTCGAAACCTTTGGCCAGATGGTCGCCGCTGGCAGCCAGCTTCTGGATATCGACGCCTATTACTCGCCCTGGGCTGCAGACCTTTCGGTGGCGCTTGGTCGTTTGGGTGACGCGCAGGCGGCAACGGGTGACCTGCGCGGCGCGCTGAAAAGCCAGCAGGATTGTCTGGCCCTGCGCGATTGGCTGGTGCAGCAAGACACCGAAAATGCACTTTGGTATCGCAATCTTGCCACCACCTACGAACGTCTTGCCCAGATTCTGGCTGATCTTGGCGACATGCAGCCCGCACTTGACCATCAGGAACAAAGCCTGACGATCATGCGCGACCTGTCTGCCGCCTACCCCGATGACATCTGGTACCGGCTTGACCTTGTCCGTGCGCTGGATCTGAAAGGCACGCTTTTGCAAGACCCGGCCGCCGTCAATCAAGAGGCGCTGGGTCTCTTGGAAGATCTCTATGCGCAAGGCACCCTGCCGCCCGATTACATCGAATCGATCCGCAACTTCCGGCGTGCGCTGGGGATGCCCCCGGAATTCTGACCGCCGACTGGCGCTTGGCCGGCGGGGCAGGGCTTGGCAACCCGCCGCCTTTGCCTGTAAGACGGGAACAACGAATAACAGGGGCCACCGCAACAGGGCCAAAGCACAGGAATCGGCACGTTGAGCAATCCTGACAGTTTCATCGAGGAAGTCACCGAAGAGGTGCGGCGTGATCGGCTGTTCGGCCTTTTCCGCAAATATGGCTGGATTGGCGGGGTTCTGGTCGTGGCGCTGGTCGGTGGGGCCGCCTGGACCGAATGGTCGAAATCGCGCGCCGAGGCCCGGGCTGAAGCGTTTGGCGACGCGGTCCTTGACGCGCTGGATAACGGCACCCCCGAAGAACGCCGCGAAGCGCTGGCCGCCGTGTCAGCCGATGGCGAACAGGGCGCCCTTTTGCAGCTGATCCTGGCCTCAGACCCCGACGAAGACCGCGCCGCCACCCTGGCAGCCCTTGACCGTGTTGCCGCCGATACAAGCCTGTCGCCTGCCTACCGTGACCTTGCCGTGCTGCGCCGCGTGCTGGTCGCCGGGGCTGAGGTGCCGCTGGCCGACCGCCGGACCGCGCTGCAGGGCATTGCCATTGCCGGCCGTCCCTACCGCGCCCTCGCCGAGGAATTGCTCGCCTATCTTCTGGTCGAAGAAGGCAACACGGACGAAGCGATCACCGCGATGACCACGCTGATGCAGGACCAGGAGGCTTCGGGCGCGCTTCGGGCGCGGCTTGGGCAGATGGTAACGGCGCTTGGCGGCACGCTGCCGCAAAGCACGATGCCCGACAGCAGCTCGGGTTAAGGGGCGATGATGGCGCAAGCGAAGGGCTTCTCAAGCATGATGATCCGGCAAACGGCGGGCAAGGTTCTTGCAGGGACGGCGCTTTTGGCGCTGCTCGCCGCCTGCGCCGAGCGTGAGGTGATCTTGCAAGGCGAACGCTTCCCGATCCGCGCCGATCTTGAGGCAAGCGTTCCGGTCGAAGGCGAACCCGCCCCCGTTGCGCCGGCTGAGGCTGCGAACCAAAGCCTGCCCATCGCGCTGCCCGCCCAGACCAATTCCGGCGACTGGACCCACCGCGCCGGCAATGCCCGCCACCTGATGCCGCATTCCGCCCTCAGCCCCGCCCCTGCCCGGGTGTGGAGCGCGAACATCGGCTCTGGCAGCAGCCGCAAGAACCGCATTGCCGCCGCCCCTGTGGTGTCGGCCGGCCGCGTCTTCACGGTCGACGCCGGTGTGATGGTCACCGCAACCTCAACCGCCGGGCAGACCCTGTGGTCAGCCGATCTGACGCCCGCCTTCGATGCGGGAGGTCTGTCGGGCGGCGGGCTTGCCACTGCGGGCAGCAGCGTGTTCGTCACCACCGGCTATGGTGAGGTTGTGGCCCTGAACGCAGCCTCTGGCCAGGTCCTGTGGCGCCAACGGGTGGATGCCCCGGTCTCTGGCGCGCCGGCAACGGATGGTGAGGCGGTCTATGTCAGCGGGCGCGACGGGTCGGCCTGGGCGATTTCGGCCGCGACCGGCAAGGTGATCTGGCAGGTTCCCGGCACCCCCGGAACATCCGGCTATGTCGGCACGGCGGCCCCCAGTGTGGGTGAGCGCGCGGTGATCTTCCCGACCAGTGCGGGCGATCTGATGGCCGTCCTCAAGATCGGTGGTGGCACCAAGATCTGGCAGGCCTCGCTTGCGGGCAAGCGGCTGGGACGGGCCTATGCCTTTACCGCCGACGTGACCGGTGATGCGGTTATTGACGGCAAGGTGCTTTACGCCGGTTCCGCCTCAGGTCGGACGGTGGCGATGTCGGCCTCTTCGGGCGACAGGATCTGGTCGGCAGGCGAAGGTGCCCTTGGCCCGGTGGCCCTGGCGGGCGGGTCGATCTTTCTGGTGAACGATCAGGCCGAACTCGTGCGGCTGGACGCCGAGACCGGCGCGGTGATCTGGTCGGTCGAGATGCCCTATTTCACCAAGGACAAGATCAAGCGCCGCAAGGGGATTTACGCCCATTACGGGCCGGTCCTCGCTGGCGGGCGGATCATGGTGGTGTCTTCGGACGGCCTGCTGCGCGCCTTTGACCCGACCAATGGCAGCCTCACCCATACGACCGAAATCCCGGGCGGTGCTGCAACCCAGCCTGCGGTGGCGGGCGGGGTGCTTTACGTCGTCGGCGGAAACGGGCAACTTCACGCTTTCCGCTAGGGGCTAACCCGTGTATGGCAGCCCCTTCGCCATTGCCGGACCAGAACCATGAGCTTTACCCTCGCCATCGTGGGCCGCCCCAATGTGGGCAAGTCGACCCTCTTCAACCGCCTTGTCGGGCGCAAGCTGGCCTTGGTCGATGACCAGCCCGGTGTGACGCGCGACCTGCGCGAAGGCGATGCCAAACTGTTCGACATGCGTTTCACCGTGATTGACACGGCGGGTCTGGAAGAAGTCACCGACGACAGCCTTCAAGGCCGCATGCGCCGCCTGACCGAACGCGCCGTGGAAATGGCGGATGCCTGCCTCTTCGTGATCGACGGTCGTGTCGGCGTGACCCCCACGGATGAGGTTTTTGCCGACATTCTGCGCAAGAAGAACGCCCGCGTGTTCCTTGCCGTGAACAAAGCCGAAGGCAAGGCCGGGGATAGCGGCGCGTTGGAGGCTTACTCACTGGGTCTGGGTGAACCCATCCGAATCTCTGCCGAGCATGGCGAAGGGATGGATGACCTTTACCGCGAACTCAAACCGCTGGAAGGCGAATTTGCCGAACGTGAGGCCGAGAACGCCCCCGACGTCGATATCGACCTGAGCGAGGATGAGGCCGAGCTTGAGGCGGATGGCACCGCGCATTACCCGACGGCCAAGAAACCGCTGCAAATCGCGGTGATCGGGCGGCCCAATGCCGGAAAATCCACGCTGATCAACAAGATCCT
>JBBQVR010000116.1:0-10982 GCA_038211355.1 Rhodobacterales bacterium
GTTGTCTTACGTTGAACTGGCCGAACGCCATATTGTGCCGCTGAACACCATGCGCACCTGGCTGCGTCGCAGTCTTCTCAAGCTGAAGGAGTGTCTTGACCAATGACCGACGCTCCTCTCACCCCGCGCGAGGCAGATGACGCCGAGGCCGCTGAGTTTGTCCTTGGCGTGCAAGACCTTGCCGAACGCAGCACGACCGAGGCGCGGATCAAGCGTGATCCGGCCTTTGCCGCCCTTGTCACAGCCTGGGAAACCCGGCTGGAAGGCCTGAACGACGACTTTGATCCCGTCCCTGCCCCGGACCTGATGCCAGCGATTGAGGCGCGGTTGTTCCCGGTCGCGGCCAAACCTTCGGCACCGGCCCGGGTGCGCGGCGCTCTGTGGCGCTGGGTTTCGGGTGCGGCGGTGGCGACGGCGGTGGTGCTGGTCGGCATGGCGCTGCTGGCTCCGCCGCAGGCGAACCTGGTGGCGGTGCTGTCCACGGCGGATGCGCGCCTCACCTACGAAGTGCGCCACTTCGGCGATGAATTGCAGATCACGCGGGTGGCAGGCACACAAGCCGTGGATGGCCGGGTGCATGAGCTGTGGTTGATCGCCCCGGGGGCTGCCCCGGTGTCGCTGGGCCTGCTGGACGAACCGGAACTGATGGTCACCTATCCGCGCCCGCCCGAAGGCTGGACCCTTGCCGTGTCGATCGAACCTGCCGGCGGGTCACTCATCGGCACGCCGACCGGTCCGGTCATCCTGACAGCGGCAGTGGGGGCAGATATCTGATCACGAAAGCGTGAGGGTGCGGGGCCGCTGAAACTTCGCCCCCTACGCTTTCGTTCTTTCAGGTGTGAGGCGGGATTGGCCCGCCTGATCTGAAGGGACTGACACCATGAAAGCTTTCAAACTCGCCACCGCGATCCTGGCGCTGACCACCGGCATGGCGCTGGCCGAAGCCCATGCGAACCCGATGGTTGGCGGTGCCGCCATGTTCGAAGACAAGAACATTGTCGAAAACGCCGTGAACTCGGCCGATCACACCACGTTGGTCGCCGCCGTGACCGCCGCGGGTCTTGCTGAAACGCTGATGGGTGAAGGCCCGTTCACCGTCTTTGCGCCGACAAATGACGCCTTCGCCAAGCTGCCCGCCGGGACCGTGGAAACCCTGCTTCTGCCGGAAAACAAGGACCAGCTGGTCAAGATCCTGACCTGCCACGTCGTTGCGGCCAACGCGATGTCGGGCGACATCATGGGCATGATCGAAGCCGATGGCGGCGAGCACAAGGTGGCCACCGTTGGCGGCTGTGAGTTCACCGTGATGGCCAAGGACGGCGTCGTGATGATCAAGGACGGCATGGGCAACATCGCCAATGTCACCATCGCTGATGTGAAACAGTCGAACGGCGTGATCCACGTCATCGACACGGTGCTGCTGCCGGCGATGTAAAGTCCCCCCATCGTTGGCCGGCAGGGCCGTCGGGTGGTCACTCACCCGGCGGCCTTTGTCATGTCGCGGGTGATCTGCCGGGTTTGATCTGCCGGGCTTGATCGCTTTTGGGCCTTCGGCCAAGCTTGCGCATCAAAAGGCTATTTTCATTTGGAGATTCGCATGCGCTTTTTCCCTGCCCTGATGACTGCGACGGCATTGATGATGCCGTATTCCGCTTTGGCCGAGGGGCGGTCGATCATCGTCCTGGATGCCTCGGGGTCGATGTGGGGGCAGATCGAGGGCCGGGCCAAGCTGGAAATCGCGCGTGAGGCGTTGGGGTCGGTCCTGTCAGGCATGGACCCCACGACCGAGATCGGCCTGATGGCCTATGGCCACCGCGAAAAAGGCAGCTGCACCGATATTGAACTGGTGGTGCCCCCGGCGGCAGGATCGGGGCAGGCGATCATTGACGCCGCCAATGCCATGAAGTTCCTTGGGAAAACCCCACTTTCCGATGCCGTCAAGCTGGCAGCGGAAGATCTGAAATACACCGAAGACGCAGCGACTGTGATCCTGATCACCGACGGGATCGAAACCTGCGAGGCTGATCTTTGCGCCCTTGGCGCAGCGCTTGAAGCGGCGGGCGTGAACTTTACCGCCCATGTCGTGGGCTTTGGCCTGACCGAGGAAGAGGGCAAGGCTGTCGCCTGCCTCGCGGAAAACACCGGCGGCAAATACATCCAGGCCTCTGACGCCGGGGCGCTGGTCGAGGCTCTCAAAACCACCGTCGTGGTCGCCGAACCTGTGCCGGTGCCAGAGCCTGCGCCTGAACCGGTTGCCGCCATTGAGTTCAACTTGATGCCGACTGCCGTCTATGCCGCCGAAGGCGACCCGGTGCCAGATGATGAAGGCATGGCCTGGGAGGTGAACCTGATCAATACCGATGGCACCACGGGCGAACGGCTGACCACCGAATACGGGGACCCGAAGTTGAACCTTGACCCCGGCTCCTATCGGCTGGTCGGCAAGCTGGACGAAGCCACCGCCGAGATGGACGTGGTCGTGACCGCAGATGCCACCGCGACGCCGGTGCTGAACCTGAATGCGGGGCGGGTGATCCTCCACCCCAAGCTCAACGCCGCTGCGCCGGTTGAAGACGGCGCCGCCGTGCAGCTGACCCTGCCGGACGGCGACACGACAACCTATTATGGCGACACGGATACCGTGGTCCCCGCTGGTGAAATGCCGGTCCGGGTGACGATCGGCAACGCTGTGGCCGAGGTGATGGTCACCGTCGTCGCCAGCACCACGACCGAGCTGGACATCATCGCCGAGGCCGGGATTGCCGCCATCGACGGCTACTATGCCGAAGGGATGCTGATCGAAGGCGGATCGCATGCCGTGGTCGTATATCCCGCCAAGGTCAATCTGGACGGCTCGCGCGAACGCATCGAAACGCAGTATGGCGCGGGCGTCCAGTCCACCCTGCCCCCGGGCGATTATGTGGCTGAGGTGACGCTCGATCTGGCCATCGCCGAAACGCCCTTCACCGTAAAGGGAGGAGAGCGCACCGATGTCTCGGTCGTGCTTAACGCCGGGGTTATAGCCCTTAACGCGCCAGGAGCTACCAGCTTTGTCGTCCTTGAAGGCAAGGTCGACATCTCGGGCGACCGCGAACGGCTGATGACCAGCTATGATGAGGCCGCCAACATCACCGCCACCGCCGGCGACTACCTGATCGAAGTCTACCGTGACGAGGCCAAGTCCGAAGCCACGGTGACCGTCAAATCGGGAGAGCGGACCGAGGTTGTGGTTCCCTGATCGCATCGCAGACTGTGGGCCAAGGCCGCTTGACCTTGGCCCCCGCTTGGCTTACCTCCAGCAGCGTCGCGGGTGTAGCTCAATGGCAGAGCAGAAGCTTCCCAAGCTTACGACGAGGGTTCGATTCCCTTCACCCGCTCCATCACCCCTGCCCGCAGTTGACATATGCCTGTAGCGCCGTAGCGTTATGCGCGATGACGCTTGCCGGGAGAGATTGATGCAACGTTTGATCCGCGCCACTGCGGCCCTTGGGCTGGCCCTTGGACTGGCCCTGGGCCTTGCCGCCTGTGCCAGTGATCCGGCCCCGCTGGAGCCCTATCCCTTTGTCGGCAGCTGGGATTGCGGGGTCGAGGTGTTCACCTTCACCGACCGCACCTACAACAACGGCAGTCAGACCGCGCCGATCCGCAACGTCACCCGCGACGGGCGGAATTTCACTCTGCGCTTTGACGGGGGCTATGTGATCGCGCTGGCGGCAGTGACCAACACCGGCCTGACCTGGGTGTCGGGCAAGACCGGCGATCAGCTGGCCTGTCGGCGCTTGTGAAGGTGCTGGTCCCCGGGCGCGCAACAGGATAGCAAGCGGCGGTCATCCAATGGAGGTAACCCATGAACACCGATATCACCCGCTACGGCACCGGCGCCCGCATGTCCGAGGCTGTGGCCTTTAACGGCATCCTGTGGGTCGCAGGTCAGGTCGGCGAGCCGGGCGCATCCGTCGCAGACCAGACCCGCCAGTGCCTGGCCGAAGTTGACCGGATCCTGGCTGCGGCTGGCACCGACAAGACCCGCATCCTGTCAGCGCAGATCTGGCTGGCCGACATCGCCACCTTCGCCGACATGAACAGCGTCTGGGACCAGTGGGTGCCGCAGGGCCACACCCCGGCCCGCGCCACCGGTGAGGCAAAGCTGGCGACGCCCGCCTACAAGGTTGAGGTGATCGTCACCGCCGCGCTGGGTTGAGTGCGGAAGCGGGGGGTTTCACACCCCCCGCACCCCCCGTGGGATATTTGGAGAAGAGGAAGCTATTGGCGCAGGAAAGCCACAAGGGCGGCAGTTGATCCGTCTTTGCCTTCGGTGCCGGTCTTGCCTTCCAGAACAGGTTGCAAGGCCAGGGCCAGTTCCTTACCCAGTTCCACGCCCCACTGGTCGTAGGAGTTGACGCCAAGGATCACGCCCTCGACAAACACCCGGTGTTCGTAAAGTGCGACAACCTGGCCAAGGACAAATGGGGTCAGCTGGTCATAGGCCAGCACGGTGGACGGGCGGTTGCCGGGGAAGACGCGGTGGCGGGCCTGTTGTTCAAGCTCGGTTCCCGTCAGGCCCTTCTGTGCCATGATCGCGCGCGCCTCGTCGAGGGTGCGGCCCCGCAACAGCGCCTCGGCCTGCGCCAGGCAGTTCGACACCAAAAGAAGGTGCTGGTGGGCCAGATCGGCCTCATGCCCCTTGCGCGCCACAAGGAATTCGCACGGCACCACGCGGGTACCCTGATGGATCAGCTGGTAAAAGGCGTGCTGGCCGTTGGTGCCAGGTTCGCCCCAGACCACGGGGCCGGAATGGGTGACCAGATCGCTGCCATCAATGGCGACGCGCTTGCCGTTCGATTCCATCTCAAGCTGCTGGAGATAGGCAGGAAGACGGCTAAGCCGTTGATCATAGGGCAAAACGGCCCGCGTGCTGTAGCCGCAGATCTGGTTGTGCCACAGGCCGACAAGGGCCAGCATCACCGGCATGTTCTGTTGGAAGGGAGCGGTCAGGAAGTGCTGATCCATCGCCCGCGCCCCGGCGAGAAAGTCGTCAAACGCCTCTGGCCCGATGGCGATCATCAGCGCAAGGCCGATCGGCCCCCACATCGAATACCGACCGCCGACCCAATCTTCGAACCCGAAAACGCGGGCGGGATCAATGCCATAGGCGGCGGTCTTGTCAGCGGCCGTGCTGACGGCGGCAAATTGTGCAGCGGGGTTGGCCACGCGTTCCGCCATCCAGCGCTTGGCGGTGTCGGCGTTGGTCATCGTCTCTATTGTGGTGAAGGTCTTGGAGGCGACGATTACCAAAGTTGTCGTCGGATCAAGGCCTTGCAGCGTGTCATGAATATGCGCGCCGTCGACGTTGCTGACAAAATGCACCCGTGGCCCATCATGGAACGGCGCCAGCGCCAGCGTGGCCATCGCAGGCCCAAGGTCTGAGCCACCGATCCCGATGTTCACCACATCCGTGATCTTGCCGCCCTGCCCTTTGTAGGCACCGGACCGCACGTTGCGCGCGAACCCCGCACACAAGCCACGGATCCGGCGCACCTCGGGCAGCACGTCCTTGCCATCAACGCGGATCACTGCATCGTCGCCAGCCCTCAGGGCGACATGCAGAACGGCACGGCCCTCGGTCAGGTTGATCTTTTCACCGGAAAACATCGCAGCGCGCTTTTCTGCCACGCCTGAGGCTCTGGCCAAAGCCACCAGCGCATCCCTGGTGTCAGCGTCAATGTTGGTCTTGGCAAAATCGAACAGCATCCCATCGGTCGATACCGAAAAGTCTGCAGCACGGGTTTTGTCAAAGAGATCAAGAATATGGCGGTCTTTATTCACGTTCTGCAAACGCTTCAGGTCAGCCCATTTGTCCATGATCATTCAGCCCAATGCACGGTTGCGTTGTCGAGGATGGCCCGCACGGGTGCCTCAAGCGGGGTCAAGGTCAGCGCGCGGTCAAGGGCGGCACGCTTTTCCGGCCCGGTGATCAAGAGGTGGATGTTGAAGGCTGCCTTCAGGACCGGCGCGGTCAGGGTCACGCGGGGTTCACCCGCCGCATCGGCGCGCATCGGCAGGATCAGCGCGGTGGTGGTCATCGCTTCTGCCAGCCGATCGGCGCCGGGAAAGAGGCTGGCGGTATGCATGTCCGCGCCCATGCCCAGCAGCAGGACCGAGATTGGCAGATGCGGCCGCAATCCGTCTTCCAACGCCGGCAGCATATCTTCCGGCGCATCAGCCGGGGCGTATAGCGGGATCAGCCGGGCCTGTGCCGCGCGGCCCCGGATCAGCCGGTCGCGCACCAACCGAGTGTTAGACCGGTCCGAAGTTTCCGGCACCCAGCGTTCGTCGTTCAGGACCACAGCCACATTCGCCCAGTCCAGATCAACGCCCGACAGTGTGTCAAAGATCGGCCCCGGAGTTGTCCCGCCCGGCACTGACAGTGTGGCACGCCCATCGCGGCGCAGGAATTCGCCCAGCTGCCCGGCGATTTTGTCCGCCAGCGACAGCATCATCATCTCGCGGTCGGGGTAGGTTTCCAGCTGCATCAGCGAATCTCGCGCCAGCGGCGACCGTCGCGATGCATCAACATCAGTGCATCCTCGGGGCCAGAGGAGCCGGGGTCATAGGTCTGGGGCTTGTCGCCCCGGCCTTCCCAACCTTCAATGATCGGGTCGGTCCAGGCCCAGGCCGCTTCAACCTCATCGCCGCGCATGAAGAGGGTCTGGTTGCCGCGGATCACGTCCATGATCAGGCGTTCATAGGCGTCGGGTGCCTCTTCCGCCTCATCCCCCAGAACGGCGGCAAAGGACATGTCCAAGGGCACCTGCATCAGGCGCATGCCGCCGGGGCCCGGTTCCTTGATCATCACCATCAGATTCATGCCTTCATTCGGTTGCAGCCTGATCACCAGCACGTTTTCATGCCAGCCCTTGGCATCGTCAAAGATCGCATGTGGCGGTTGCTTGAAGGTGATCGCAATTTCCGAGGCGCGGGCCCGCAGGCGTTTGCCGGTGCGCAGGTAGAACGGCACCCCCTGCCAGCGCCAGTTTGACACGTTCACCTTCAGCGCGATGTAGCTTTCGGTCTTTGACCCCGGATTTTCGCTATGGGCCAGATAGCCGGTGTCGCCCCCGCCCGCGCCATATTGCCCGCGCACGATGTCTTCGGGTTGGACGGGTTTCAGCGCGCGGATCACTTTCAGCTTTTCGTCGCGCACGGCGTCGGGGTCAAAGTGATAGGGCGGCTCCATCGCGATGAGGCAGAGAAGCTGCATCATGTGGTTCTGCACCATGTCCCGCATGGCACCGGACTTGTCGTAATAGGCCCCGCGCCCGTTCACGCCCACGGTTTCGGCCACCGTGATCTGGACATGGTCGACGTATTCTGCCTTCCAGAGCGGTTCAAACAGGATATTGGCAAAGCGCACTGCCATCAGGTTCTGGACGGTTTCCTTGCCCAGATAATGGTCGATCCGGTAAATCTGCGCTTCGGTGAAATGCTGCGCCAGCACCGCGTTCAGCGCGCGGGCACTGGCAAGGTCACGCCCGAACGGCTTTTCCACAACGATCCTGCTCCACGCATCGGCGATGCCGTGGTCATGCAAACGGCTGGCAAGGTCACCAAAAAGGCTGGGCGCGACCGAGAAGTAGAACGCGCGCACCACGTTTTCGCGCATCAACCCCTTCAGCGCGGTCCAGCCATTGGTGCCGGTGGCGTCAATGGCGACATAGGACAGCCGGGCCAGAAAGCCCTCAATCGCGGCAGGCTCTTGCCGGTCCTTGGGCACGAATTCCACAATTGCCGCGCGGACCTGATCGCGAAAGGTGGCGTCGGTCAGATCGGCGCGGGCAGCCCCGATGATCCGGCTGTCGCCCGGCATCTGGCCAGCCAGAAAACGGCGGTAAAGGCCGGGAAGGATCTTGCGACTGGCCAGATCACCGGTGGCCCCGAAGATCACCAGATCAAAGACATCCACCGGAATGACGCGCGAAACCATGACCGTCTCCTCGGGCGACGCGCTGTTAGCGCTAACGACGCCCTTCTAGCGCTGTGTCCGGCCTCTGTCTAGCACCCCTGCCGCGCAGATCAAACCACCTTGGCGGGCTTACGCTTCCAGCTCGGCATCCCAGTAAAGGTAGTCCATCCAGCTTTCATGCAGATGGTTTGGGGGGAAACGGCGGCCATGGGCCTGCATTTCCTCGGCCGAAGGCGCGCGGGGCTGACGGTTCAGATACATGCCCGCCTGTTTCAGCGTGCGCGACCCCTTGCGCAGGTTGCAAGGGCTGCAGGCCGCCACCACGTTTTCCCAGCTGGTAATCCCACCCTTGGACCGGGGCAGCACATGGTCAAAGGTCAGATCGCCCTTGGCGCTGCAATACTGGCAGCAGAATTCGTCGCGCAGAAAAAGATTGAAGCGCGTGAATGCCACGCGCTTCTGGGGTTTCACATAATCTTTCAGCACCACGACCGAGGGTATCCGGAACACCTGCCTTTGGCTGTGCACCACCTGATCGTATTCCGCCACGATCTGCACCCGGTCAAGGACCGCGGCCTTGATCGCCTCTTGCCAGGGCCACAGCGACAGCGGGTAATAGCTGAGCGGCCGGTAATCGGCGTTCAGCACCAGGGCCGGGTAGTGCTTGAGCGACGCAGGGTCGCGCACGAAGTGAGTTCTGAAATCGCCGTCCATTCCGTCAAAGACTCCAAGCCTTGCCCGTTGCCGTTTCGGCCACGAGGCGGGGGAGCCCGCCCCGTCGCCCATAACTATATCTGGCGTTTCCGCCCGCGCAAGCCCCAAGCGCCTGCGGCATTTGGGACTTGTCCATAGGTAGCCTGAGAAGGGTGACAGGCAAATGACAACGGCCCCGGGGGGGTGCCCCGGGGCCGCTGATCCAAGACGGGCGGATCAGCCTGCCGCTGTTACCGCACGGCCGGTCAGCACCTTGACCAGATTGGCGCGGTAGGCTTGCGAGCCGTGCAGATCGCCGATCATGTCGGACGCATCCACCGTCAGACCGGCAAGCGCGCTGGCGGAAAAGTTGGACGACAGGGCCGCCTCAGCCTCGGCCCAGCGGAATGCACCGCCCGCGGATGCACCGGTCACCGCCACCCGCACACCGCTGGCATATTTCGCGACGAAAACGGCCGTCAGGGCAAAGCGGCTGGCGGGCTGGTTGAACTTGACATAGGCCGCCTTGGCCGGGATCGGGAAGATCACGGATGTGATGATCTCGCCCTCTTTCAGCGCGGTGCTGAACATGCCCTGAAACCAGTCATCTGCCGCAATCTTGCGGGAGTTGGTCACGACCACCGCACCAGAGCCCAGCACCGCCGCCGGATAGCAGGCCGCCGGGTCGTTGTTGGCCAGCGACCCACCGATGGTGCCCTTGTTGCGCACCGCGGGGTCACCGATCCCGCCGGCAAGCGCCGCCAAAGCCGGATAAGAGGCCGCCGCCTCGGCCGCCACCACCGCGTGGGGGGTGGCAGCCCCGATGTGCAGGCCCCCGTCGCCCATGCAGACGCCCTTCATCTCGGGGATGGCGCTCAGGCTGACCAGCACCGTGGGCGCCGCCAGCCGCTGCTTCATCGTCGGGATCAGGGTTTGCCCGCCCGACAGGGCCTGCGCGCCGTCGTGCCCCATCGCTTTCACCGCATCCGCAATCGAGGCGGGTTTCACAAAGTCAAAGTTGTGCATGATCCTGCCCCCTTACGCGTTCATCGCCGTCCACACCCGTGAGGGTGAGACCGGCATGTCGATATGTGTCACATGGGTGTGCCCGCCACGCTGCAGCGCGTCGATCACTGCATTGACCACGGCAGGGGGAGAGCCGATGGCCCCCGCCTCACCGCAGCCCTTCACGCCCAACGGGTTGTGGGTGCAGGGTGTCTGGCACGAGGTATCGACGTTGTAGAACGGCACATCCTCGGCCCGGGGCATGGCGTAATCCATGTAGGATCCCGTCAGAAGCTGGCCGTTTTCGTCATAGGTGGTGAACTCGCACAGGGCCTGACCGATGCCCTGCCCCACGCCGCCATGCACCTGACCATCAACGATCATCGGGTTCATGATGTTGCCGAAATCGTCGGCGCAGTGGAAGGCCACCACGTCAACCTTGCCGGTGCCTTCGTCGACCTCAACCTCACAGATGTAGGCCCCTGCAGGATAGGTGAAGTTGGCCGGGTCGTAGAAGGCGGTTTCCTCAAGCCCCGGTTCGAGGGTTTCGAGCGGGTAGTTGTGGGGAACGTAAGCGCTGAAAGCAATTTCGCCGAAGGTCTTGGCCTTGTCGGTCCCCGCGACGCTGAACTTGCCATCGCCAAAGGTGATGTCGCCCTCCGCGGCTTCCAGCATATGCGCGGCGATCTTCTTGCCCTTGGCGATAATCTTGTCCAAGGCCTTGTCCATCGCGGTTCCGCAAACTGCCAGCGAGCGTGAGCCGTAGGAGCCCATGCCGAACGGAATCTTCGCCGTGTCGCCATGCACGATCTCGACCGAGCTTTCCGGGATCCCCAGCTTGTCGGCCACGATCTGGGCAAAGACCGTCTCATGCCCCTGCCCATGGCTGTGCGCCCCGACCATCACGCTCAGGTTGCCGGTGGCGTTCACCCGCACGGTCGCCGCGTCGTAAAGCCCGACCCGGCTGCCAAGGACACCCACAAGGTTTGACGGCGCAATCCCGCAAGCCTCGATCCAGGTGGAAAGCCCCATGCCCCGCAGTTTGCCCTTGGCGGCACTTGCGGCGCGGCGCGTCTCAAAGCTGGCCACGTCGGCCATCTCGCAGACCTTGTCCAGCGTCGCCTGATAGTTGCCGGTGTCGTACATCAGGCCGACGGGCGACTGGTAGGGGAACTGGTCTGGCGTCAGCAGGTTCTTCCGGCGCACGTCGAACGGATCCAGCCCCAGCTCGCGGCACATCTTGTCGACCACACGCTCAAGGCTGTAGGTCGCCTCAGGCCGCCCTGCCCCGCGATAGGCATCGACCGGGGCGGTGTTGGTG
>JBBQVR010000117.1:0-10979 GCA_038211355.1 Rhodobacterales bacterium
ACTTCCTGGTGCTTCACGATCCCCACATAATGCGGGCGGTTCGGGTAAGCCCGGCGGTGCCAGCTGTCGATCCTCTCGACGATCTGCATGTGGCGCGGCAGCACGTTGCCAAAGGTGAAAGTTGCCCATTTTTCAAGAGCTTCCGGCAACAACGTGTGGTTGGTATAGCCCAGACAGGCCCGCGCGATGGTTAGCGCCTCATCAAAGGGCAGGCCATGCACGTCATGCAGCAGGCGGATCAGTTCCGGCCCCGCAATCGCCGGATGCGTGTCGTTCATCTGGATGGCGACGTATTTCGGCAGCGCCCGCAGGTCGGAATGGCTGGCCAGATAACGGCGCAAGATGTCTTGCAGGGCGGCGGAGGTCAGGAAAAACTCCTGCTTCAGGCGCAGCTCTTTGCCTTGATAGGTGGTGTCGTCGTGGTAAAGCACGCGGCTTAGCGTGCGCGCCAGCGTTTCGGGTTCGGCCGCAGCGGTATAGTCGCCCCGGTTGAACCGCTCCAGATCGAACTGGCTGGTGGCCTTTGCCCCCCAAAGCCGCAGCGTGTTGGCCCATTTGCCTTGCCAGCCGATCACCGGGGTATCATGCGCCTCGGCGATCACCGTCTCAGCCGGATACCAGGTGTCGATGCCGTCCTTGGTTTCGACATGGCCCTTGAAGCCGATGGTATAGGCGCTTTCGGGGCGCGGGAAATCCCAAGGGTGCTCTTGCGATAGCCAGTTTTCCGGGCTTTCGACCTGCCGCCCGCCCTCGAACCGCTGGAAGAACAGGCCATGCTCATACCGGATGCCGTAGCCGTAGGCGGGGCAGCCCAGCGTCGCCATCGATTCCATGAAACAGGCCGCCAGCCGCCCAAGGCCGCCGTTCCCCAAGGCTGCATCGGGTTCGTCCCCGATCACCGCGCGCAGGTCCTGGCCCATGGCGGCCATCGCCTCAACCGCCTGATCGTAAAGGCCCAGGTTGATCGTCGCATCCTCAAGGATCCGGCCGATCAGAAACTCCATCGACAGGTAGTAGACGCGCTTGCGATCTTCGGCCCAGGTCCGCTTGGTCGAGGCGAACCACGGCTCCACGATCCGGTCGCGCACCGCGTGGCTAAGCGCCATGCGCCAGTCATGCAGACTGGCGTGTTCGGCATCCTTGCCGACGGTAAAAGCAAGATGCCGCAGGATATCGGCCTGCAGCAGGTTGGGGGTCAGGCTGACGGTCACGGGTTTGTCCAGCAAAGGGGGCACTTTCCAAGGGTTGCAAAAGTAAGGCTAGGTTGGGCCACAGGACCCACATCCGTATGGTTTCAAGCCTAAGCGCCACAGGGCGGCGGTCAAGCGGTGATGCAGGCGGCCCACCCGACACGGATGGGGAATGCTGCGGTGCAAACAGCCTCAAACCGCTTTTGTGTTACCGCAAACATGGCCGCTGTCCACAGTTTTCTTTCAACGCAGTTGCGCTGAATCCCTCTATTCAAAGCGCTTTGAAAAGCCTGCCACCAGCAAAGCCCTGCTGTCAAAGGAAATCCTTCCCGCGGGGATGACCCCTGCCTGCGCCGCTGCTGCGACAATGGGCACAAGGTTGGGCGCACAGGGAACCGCTTGACCCTGGCCTGACCTGGATGACGATGGACACCCGTTGCGGGTTTGCCCCCGGCGTCCGTGAACCCCAGCGTCCGTGAAGAAGGACCAGAGACCAATGACCACCCTTTCGATTCCCGACATGAGCTGCGGCCACTGCATGGCCGCGATTGAACGCGCCCTTTCCGAAGTGCCCGGCACCGTCACCGTTGATCTTGACGCGCGCGCCGCCACCGTTTCCGGCCCCGCCGACCTGGCGCCGACCTGGCGCCGACCTGGCGCCGACCTGGCACCGCTTCTGGCCGTGCTGGACGCTGCCGGGTATCCGGCTGCACTGATCCTGGGATTTCAGGTCAGAAATACTGGAATGTGATCATGTCCCTGTTGCCGATGTCGCACAGAATGGGCATATCGTCGCAAAATCGTCATGTCCTTGGCTTGATGCGGCCCTGAACCCGCGCATTATCAAGGAACGACCGGAACAAGAGCCAGCGAACGGAGCAGTCAATTGGCCAAGTCCACTTATCAACCCCAGCAGGGCGACAGCTCTGCCCCCCAAACGCAGCAACAGCAGGGCCAGCAGCCCGGTGGCACGTCGCAACAGGCGGGCCAGCAATTGGGCCAGCAATCGGGCAAACCGATCTTTCGTGACTGGGCGTCGATCTGACACATCGCAAGCCCGCGCCCGGTGCATCGCAGGTGCATCGTTGACAAGACCAAGGGCCAGCCGCAAGGCTGGCCTTGTTCCTTTCAGGTCCCCTTCAGGTGCCGCGCCATGCCCAACCCTGTCTCCTCAATCCCGAATCTCGGCCCCGCGTCAGAGATTGCCTTTGCAAGGGCCGGCATCACCTCGGCCGAAGAGATCGAGGAGCTTGGCCCGGATGAGGCCTACCGCCGCCTGTTGGCCGCCGGCACCCGGCCGCATTTCATCGGCTATTATGTGCTGGTGATGGGGCTGCAGGGCCGTCCCTGGAACGATTGCAAGGGCGAGGAGAAGAAGGCCTTGCGCAAACGCTTTGACGCGCTCTGCAAGGGCTTCAACGGCAGTGAGGCCAAGCTGCGCGCTGATCTTGACCAGACGCTCAGCTTTCTGGGTGTGGTACCGCGCGCCTCATAAGGGCGATGCCGGGTGCCAGACTTGCGGGACTGATATCCGAAAAGTGGTGCCCCCAGAGAGACTCGAACTCCCGACCCTCTGATTACAAATCAGATGCTCTACCAGCTGAGCTATAGGGGCGCGCTTTCCAAATACCGCCCCTTCGACCGCTCTGCAAGGGTTCAGTCCCGTTGTCCGCGCGCCAGAAGACCCACAGCAACCAGCCCCACCGCCATGACGACCAGCGCTGCGGGGGCGGCTTCGGACAGCCGCTCAAGGCTTGCCAGCTCATAGACGCGGGTTGACAGGGTGTTGTAGTTGAAGGGGCGCAAAAGCAGGGTTGCGGGCAGTTCCTTGACGCAATCGACAAAGACCACCAACAGCGCCATCAACACCGATCCGCGCATCAGTGGCATGTAGACCGCCCCCAAAGTCCCCCCCGCCGTCCGCCCAAGCGACCGCGCGGCCATCGGCAAGGATGGCGACACCCGGCCAAACGCCGCATCCAGCGCTCCTTGCGCGATCCCGAAGAACCGCACGAGGTAGGCCAGCCCCAGCGCAAAGGCCGTGCCCGTGATCAGAAGGCCCGGGTCACGCCCCGTCACCGCCAGCACCGCATCGGCCAGCCGGTGATCCAGTGCGGCCAGCGGGATCAGCAACCCCAGCGCCAGCACCGCCCCGGGTGCGGCATAGCCGATCAGCGTCAGGGGCAGCACCCAGCGCATCACCCGCGACCCTGATTGCCGCAGCGCATAGACCAGAAACAGCGCCGCCCCCACCGTGGCAAGCGATGCCAGCCCCGCCACGACCAGCGTGTTCAGCAAAGCCTCGGCCAGACCGGGGGCAAGCCAGCCTTCGGGTGCAGCGGCGCTATTTGCCAGCATCACCGCGACGGGCAGGATAAAGCCCAAGGCAAAGGGCAAGACGCAGGCCAGCGTCGCCAGCCAGCGCGCCGGCCCCGCAATCGCCTGCCGCTCGATCGGGCGGGCGCCGCGGCCAAGACGGTGAAAGCGGGCGCTGCCGCGACCCGCCCTTTCAAGCCCGACCAGAAGCAGGATCAGCATCAGGATCACGCCGGCAATCTGCGCGGCACCCCCGGCATTGCCGCCATTCAGCCAAGTGGAAAAGATGCCCGTGGTCAGCGTCTGCACCCCGAAATGCTGCACCGTGCCGTAATCGGCCACCGTTTCCATCAAGGCCAGCGCCACCCCGGCGGCGATGGCGGGGCGGGCAAGCGGAAGGCCTACACGCCAGAACACGCCCCATGGCCCGCAGCCAAGCGCGCGCGCCACCTCATAGGTGCAGCCCGATTGTTCGCGGTAGGCCGCGCGCGCCAGAAGGTAGACGTAAGGATAAAGTGCCAGCGACAGCACCAACACCGCGGCCCAAAGGGATCGCGTTTCCGGAAACCAGTAATCCCGCGCCGAGGCCCAGCCGAACGTGGCCCGCAAACCGGACTGGAACGGCCCGGCATAGTCCAGAAAATCGACCAGCGCATAAGCCCCGACATAGGCCGGTATCGCCAGCGGAAACAGCAGCGCCCAGGCCAGCCAGTCACGCCCCGGAAAGCGGTATTGGCTGACCAGCCAGGCCGCACCCGTGCCGATCAGCGCTGTCATGAGCGCCACCCCGAGCATCAACAGAACCGTGGTCATCAGATAGCGTGGCAGGACCGTGGCCAGCAGATGCGGCCAGATGTTTTCCACCGGGTTGAAGGCGATCCACACGATCGACAGGATTGGCGCAAGCACCACCACCGCAATCGCCACCGCCCCCGGCGCCCAGAGGTCAGGCCCCGCGCGGCGGGTCGGCACATCAAGTTGACTGAAATGGTCGGCCATACCAGAAGGGCTTACAGGAAAGCGATTTAACTGTCCAGAAAGCCCCTTACAGTAGCGTGCCAGCGCCGCTACAACTTGGGCCCAGGCTGACCCTTTGCCCGCAAGACATCTTCGAACATGCAAGGCCCGATGCGCATAGTCTATCACCTGGGTGCCCATTGCACCGATGACGACCGGCTGGTGCGGTGCCTGTTGAAGAACCGTGCGCTGCTGGCGGATCAGGGGATCACGGTCCCCTCCCCCACCCGCTATCGCAAACTGTTGCGCGACACGGTGATGCAGCTGCGCGGCCAAACCGCGTCTGAGGAAACGCAGGCGCTGGTCTTGCAACAGATCATGGATGAACCTGAGGCAGACCGGTTGATCCTGTCCTGGCCCAGTTTCCTGTCCTTTCCCGCCTGGGCGCTGCGTGGGTCGCTATATGCGCAGGCTGGCGAACGGGTGCGCGCCTTCACCCGGATCTTTCCCGACGCCGAGGCTGAGTTTCACCTGTCCCTGCGCAACCCGGCCACCTTTCTGCCGTCGCTGCAGGATGCGGTGAATGCCAAGGGGCGCGAAGATATCCTGACCGGGGTCGATCCGCTTCAGCTGCGCTGGTCGGATGCGGTGCGCCAGATCCTGATCCATAACCCACGCATCCCCCTGACCGTCTGGTGCAATGAGGAAACCCCGCTCATCTGGCCTGAGGTGCTGCAGGCCGTGTCAGGCCACAGGCCGGGGCTGACGCTGGTGGATGATGATGATCTTTTGGCCAGCATCATGACCGAAATCGGCATGGGGCGGATGACGGCCTATTGCGCCGAACACCCGCCTCAATCGGTGACCCAGCGCCGCCGGATCACGACCGCCTTTCTTGAAAAATTCGCCCGCCCCGAGGTGGTTGAGCAAGAGATCACCCTGCCCGGCTGGACGGACGACGTGGTGCAATCCCTGACCTACGCCTATCTGCAGGATGTAGAGCGGATCCGCCGGCTGCCCGGCGTCACCTTCATCGAGGCGTAGGGCTGGACGGCAGACGCCTCAGCTCATCCCAAGCGCGGTCTTGTACAGCTCCAGCACCGCCTCTTCTTCGGCCAGCTCATCAGGCTTGCGTTTGCGCAGGGCAATGACCTGGCGCAGCACGCGGGTGTCGTATCCGCGGCCCTTGGCTTCGGCCATCAGCTCTTTTTGCTGCTCGGCCACGTCTTTCTTTTCAGAATCAAGCTGCTCAAAGCGTTCGATGAACTGGCGCAGCTCGTCTGCGGTCACGGCATAGGGATCGTTCGCGTCGGCCATCGTCATCCTCGGGTCATTGGGTGCTGTTGCAGGTTCCTACCCTGCCCGCGCAGCCCTGTTCAAGCGGGATCAGCGGCTTGAAGCGGCATCGTGAAGCCGCTAAGCCCAAGGCGCAGCACAGCGGCAAAGGAACACGACATGCAGGCCTTGATCTGGACAGGTGCTACGCTGACGCTGACCGGGATTGCGGGGCTCGGCTACTGCGTGGTCAAGGCGATGCGCGCGCGCAGCGCAGGGCTTGACGATGCCGCGATGCGCGCAGCCCTGCAAAAGATCGTCACGCTGAACATGGCAGCCCTTGGCGTGTCGGCGTTGGGGCTGATGCTGGTGATCACCGGCATCGCGCTGGGCTAATCGCCGTCAAGCGCTGCCAGGGTCAGCCCGTCGCGGATCAGCCGGTCCAACAATGGCGGCGGCGACCAAAGTGCGTTTTCCGTCGCCCAAAGCCGCAGGTCATGGCGCAGGACCATCAGCCCGCGCCGGTCGGCCTGATGCATCGGCCCGCCCTGCCAGCGGGCAAAGCCGTGCCCGGCGATCAGCGCAAGGTCGATGTCTGACGGCCGCCGCACCAGCCCTTGCCCGACCAGACGCAACCCCTCGGCCGCCATGGCGCCAAGCCAGCGACGGGTGATCTCGCCCGTGTCCATCTTGCGTTGGGAAATCGAGGTTGCGGTCCTGGGCGGATGCACGGAAAACGGGGCCAAAGCCGCGATCAGTGCGGCAGGCGCGACGCCGGTCGCGGCCAGATGCTCCAGCGCCGCCTCCCCCGCACGCAAGGTGGCGCGGCCGATCCCGGGTTGCTGGCCGACCAGAAGCGGCGCGATCTGCAACCGGCGCAACCCGGCAAGGGCGGTGGCAATTGCCTGCGGGGCCTCTTCCGCAACGACGGCCAGTTCACAGGCACGGGCGTTAGGGGCGATGGCAAGGCCCATTTCACCCTCGGCCCCGTTCATGACCAACAGCGCGCGGCCATCGGCGATCGAGCGCCGGGATGCGGCGCTGGGTGCCCGGTCATGCACCTGCAGCGGCAGATCGGCCAGATCGCCAGGGTCATCGACATGCTGCAAACCGGCTTGCGCATCCGCACCGTCAAGACCAAGGCTCGCGCGCATCGTGGTGGCAAGGGGGTGCAGCCAGCGCACCGCGATGCCTTGTCCCAGCGCCGCGCGGACAAGGGTGATCAGGCCTGCCCCCTCACCCACCAGACCAAGGGCGGTCAGCGGCAAAGGCTGGGCACGTGCCACGGCGGCGGGCAGGCGCGCGGCACGGCGTTCCGCGCGGGCTGCGGCACAAAGCCCCGCAGCCTCAGGCGTGGTGGCAAGGTCGGCGCACGCCACCGCCTCGAACTGGTCAGCGGCGTCGGGGGGCAACAGCAGTGCCGCCTCGACGCAATCGATGATCCGGCGCGCGGCAGGCAAGGCGCGGGTATTGGCCCGCCGCGCCGTGGCCACCGCCGCCTGCCAAGTGCTGGCGGCTTCAGCCCGGCGCGGCAGCCCCTGCCCGTCCGCCAGCCGCTGCGCCAAAGCGATGGCCGCTGGCAAGGCGTCCTGCACAACCGCATCCAGCAGGCCAACGCGCAACGCCTCATCGGCGCTGCAGACGCGACCTGACAAAAGCAGGCTCAGGGCCCCCTCGGCCCCGACAAGCGCAGCAAGACGCCGCGCGCTGCCACCCGCACAAGACAGGCCGAACGCCACTTCGGGAAAGCCGATCCGACAGCCATGCTGGCCCACGCGAGCCGTCGCCGCCAGCGCCAGTTCGGCGCCAAACCCAAGCGCCAGCCCCTGCAGCGCCGTGACCACCGGCACCCCCGCCCCCGCCACCGCCTGACAAAGCGAGACCAGCGCGGGGGGGCCGGCATCAGCATCCATCGGCAGCTGGCCAGAGAAATTTGCCCCCGCGCCTGCCAGCACAATCGCCCGACAGTCCAGCGGGCGCGAGGCGATTGCGCCAGCCAAGGCAGTGCGCATGGCAGGCGTCAGGGCATTTGTCCCCCCCAGCGCCAGCGTCAGGATCAAGATCCCGTCGTCACCCCTTGCCTCGACCAGCCCCGTGGTCATTCCACCCCTCCTGCCTCCGCTGGGAAAGTAAGGCGCAATGGCAACTGCTTGGCAAGGCGGAGGCTTGCGCGACGTGCAGGCCTGGGTCAGTTGCAGGCTTGGGCTGACGCTGTCAGACCGGCATGTTGTCGAACCCGGCCTCAATCTCGGCCTCGGTTGGGGCGTTCTGGGAGGCGTCCGGGGCATGCACAGGCGTCACTTGCGGGATCAGCGCAGCCAGCCCCTGCATCTCGGCCAGCAAAAGCCTAAGCCCATCGGTCTGCAATGCAAGGCCGGCCTCGATCAGTTCAGCCTCTTGCCGGATCAGGTCAGACCCGGTTGATTCCGATGGTGTATTTTCCGTCATGCGGGCGGTCATTGGGCGCAACTCCTGCAATGTGGGGTCCAGGGCAGCGCATCCAGCCGCCCTTCTTCGATCGTCTCGCCGCAGCGCGCGCAGATGCCATAGCTGCCATCGACAATCCGGCGCAGGGCGGCACGGATTTGCGGGATCTCGGCCAAACCGGCCAAGGCGGTCGCCTCCAGCACCTCATCGGCCTCACGTTCAGTGGCGAGGTCTTCCCAATCGGCGGTGTGAGGCGCGGCAAGCTCCTCATCTATTGAGGTCAGACGCGCGCCAAGTTCGATCAGACGCCCCTCCAGAAGGGCTCGGCGGGTGGATAGTGGCGTTCTGGGCGTGGTGTGCATAGCGATCTCCCCTTTGGCGAGAGTATCGCATGCGCGGTCCACCCCCACCTTGACACAGGTCAAGACCAGACGCCCTGCCCGAAAGGGTGCAGATGCCGCACCTCTTTCCCTTCGCACCGGCAGGGCCTATGGTCACGCCACCCAGCGATCCAGCCTCGCCGCGCGCCACAAAGGACAGCCCATGGACATCCGCCCCCTGACCCCAGACTACGCCGTGTCCCCCCAGATCGAAGCGGCCGACCTGCCCGCGATCAAGGCCGCCGGCTATACCTGCATCATCAACAACCGCCCCGATGGCGAGATTCCCCCCCATCTTCACGGCGACGAAATGCGCCGAGGGGCAGAGGCGCTGGGACTGACCTTCATCATCAATCCGGTGATCGGCGGGATGATGACGATGGACAACGTCACCGCACAAGAGGCTGCAATTGCGGCGGCCAGCGGTCCGGTCCTTGCCTATTGCGCCAGCGGCAACCGCAGTTCGGTGGTCTGGGCGCTGGCCCTTGCCGGAACCCGCCCGGTGGACGATCTGATCGGCCTGCCCGCCCGCTTTGGCTATCAGTTGGACCATCTGCGCCCGCAGATCGCGGCCCTGGCCGAGGCAAAGGCCGCATCAGCCGGTTGATCCGGCAAAGATAGGCCCCGTTCGGGACATCAACGCCGTTTCCTTGGATCGCCCGGCGCTTAGCCGGTCGCGCGCAGGTCGGGTGCCGGGGCCGCCTCTGGCACGGGCGGGGGGCGGTGTGGCTTGGCGCTGACAGCGCGGGCATTGTCATCCTCTAGCACCTTGAGCGCGCGCATCCCCCGGTTCTGGCCAAGCCGCGCCCGTGCGATGCGGCGGCCGTCCATGGTTTCGATCGTCACCGCTTCGATGGCGGAAAAGGTCAGAGCCAGCACATCACCCGGTTGCAGCGCCATGATCTGCCGGATCGGCAAGGTCAGCCGCCCGATCACCGCGTCCAGCCGACAATCAACCTGCATCACCTGCGTGGCAAGCGCCGTGGTGAACTGGGGGGCCACGTCATCCTCGGCCGCGTGGGTGGCGGCATGTTCGCCGCGGCCAACCGCTGGCAGTACCAGGATGACCTGACCTTCCCGCAGACCGTTGCCCAGCGACACTTCGGCCACCAGGACGCGATAGCTGTCCTCCTCCAGCAGCAGGGCCAGCGGGCGCAGGTCCTCAAGGAACGAGGCGTAGCGAAAGCCCGCCGCCCAGATCCGGTCCGCATCTTCGGCAAGGGTGTCGTCAAGACCCGCCAGCGCGCGGTCAACCACCCCCGCCACCATGGCCGCATCAATTCGCGTCGGCTTGCGCGGCGCTGCGGATTGTGAGGCCAGGCGGCCAAGCGTCTGCATCTCGATCATGGCTGCGGTGACGGTGGGCGCAAACATCAAGACGCCAAGCCCGCCTTCAGGCCCATCCAAAAGTGACACCAGCGCCCGCTCTGGCGCGATGTCGAGGATTTCGGTCAGGCTGGCGCGCAGCACCTGCAACCTTCGCACCTCAAGATCCAGACCCATGGCATCGCGGGTGGCCCGCGCCAATGCCAGCCGCCAACCCCGGTCAGCCCCGGGGGCACCGTCCGATTGCGGCTGCCGGGCGCGGTCAATCTTGCGGCGGATCACATCTGTCATTCTGATTGGCCCCGGGGTTGGACGCCTGAGCCTAAGCCGCAGACCCCTACCAAACCCTTAAGCCGCTAGCTTCTCCAGCCGCAAAGGCACGGTCAGCCGAAACGCCGCCCCGCCCTGCCCCGGCAGATAAGCCACTGATCCACCAAGGTTTGTCATGATCTCACGGCAGATTGCCAGCCCAAGACCCGCGCCGCCTGCACGATTGGCATCGGTCAGACGGGCGAATTTCTCAAAGATCAGCGATTGC
Organism: Rhodobacterales bacterium; assembly: GCA_038211355.1. Classification (GTDB taxonomy): domain Bacteria; phylum Pseudomonadota; class Alphaproteobacteria; order Rhodobacterales; family Rhodobacteraceae; genus Tabrizicola. Next base: position 10,410 of record JBBQVR010000117.1, read on the forward strand.
GATTCCTTCGGAATGCCTTTGCCGTTGTCGATAAAATCGATGGTCACCCGCCCGGCGCGCTGCCGCACCACGATGCGCAGTTCCGGCAAGTCAGCGGTGCAATATTTGCGCGCGTTCGAGATCAGGTTGATGAACACCTGTGTCAGCCGGTCGGCGTCGGTTTTGACGTAGATCGCCTCGGACGGCAGATCGCGGTGGATGGTAAAGCTGCGTTCCGGCCTTGTCTGGCGCGCGGCGGTCAGGGCGGTGTCCAGCATCTGCTGCAGGCTGGCCAGCCCAAGGTTCAGCTGCACCGTGCCGTTTTCCAGCACACTCAGATCCAGCAGGTCATCCAGCAGCCGCGTGAGGCGCTTGGCCTCATCATAGATGATACGGCCGTATTTGGTGACCATCTCGGGCGGGAGGTCCCCCTCGGTCAGGATCTCGGAAAACGCCCGGATCGAGGTCATCGGCGTGCGCAATTCGTGGCTGATCTGGGACAGGAACGCATCCTTCTGGATCGACAGCTGCATCAGCTTTTCATTCGCCTCACGCAGGGCGCCGGCGGTGCGGGTCAGTTCCGCCTCACGT
>JBBQVR010000118.1:0-10964 GCA_038211355.1 Rhodobacterales bacterium
CGACGGCAAGGGCCCGATCGTGGCGTCCGAACGCCGCATCGCGGACAGCAAGGCACCGGGCATCATCCCGCGCAAGTCGGTGCATGAACCGATGGCGACCGGCCTCAAGGCCATCGACGCGATGATCCCGGTTGGCCGTGGCCAGCGCGAACTGATCATCGGTGACCGTCAGACCGGCAAGACCGCCGTGGCCCTCGACACCATCCTGAACCAGAAGGCCTATAACGAGGCTGCTGGCGACGACGAATCGAAGAAGCTGTACTGCATCTATGTGGCCATCGGGCAGAAACGCTCGACCGTCGCCCAGCTGGTCAAGAAGCTGGAAGAGACCGGCGCGATTGCCTACACCATCGTGGTGGCCGCTACCGCCTCCGACCCGGCGCCGATGCAGTTCCTTGCCCCCTATTCGGCAACCGCGATGGCGGAGTTTTTCCGCGACAACGGCCGCCATGCGCTGATCATCTATGATGACCTGTCCAAGCAGGCCGTCGCCTACCGCCAGATGTCGCTTCTGCTGCGCCGTCCGCCGGGGCGTGAGGCCTATCCGGGCGACGTGTTCTACCTTCACAGCCGCCTCTTGGAGCGTTCGGCCAAGCTGAACAGCGATTTCGGTTCGGGGTCGCTGACGGCGCTGCCGATCATCGAAACCCAGGCGGGTGACGTGTCGGCCTATATCCCGACAAACGTGATCTCGATCACCGACGGCCAGATCTTCCTTGAAACGGAACTGTTCTACCAAGGCGTCCGTCCGGCCGTGAACACCGGTCTGTCGGTGTCGCGGGTTGGCTCATCGGCGCAAACCAACGCGATGAAATCGGTGGCCGGCAAAGTGAAGCTGGAGCTGGCGCAGTACCGCGAAATGGCGGCCTTCGCGCAGTTCGGGTCGGACCTTGACGCCTCGACCCAGCAGCTGTTGAACCGGGGCTCGCGCCTGACCGAACTGATGAAGCAAAAGCAGTACGCGCCGCTGACCAACGCGGAAATCGTCTGCGTGATCTATGCGGGAACCAGCGGCTACCTTGACAAGATCGCCGTCAAGGACGTGGGCCGGTTCGAAGAGGGCTTGCTCAAGTACCTGCGGACCACTGGCAAGGCACTTCTGGAAGACATCACCAAAAACGACCGCAAGGTTGCCGGTGATCTGGAAAAGGCCATCCGTGCGCAGCTTGACGCGTTCGCCAAAGACTTCGTCTGAAGCGCCCTGAAGGAGACGGCAGATGCCCAGCCTGAAGGACCTTAAGAACCGGATCGGAAGCGTCAAGAACACGCGGAAGATCACGAAGGCGATGCAAATGGTCGCCGCGGCCAAGCTGCGCCGCGCGCAGGAAGCCGCCGAAGCCGCCCGCCCGTTTGCGGAACGGATGACGGCCGTCATGTCCGCCCTGGCGGCGGGCGTCGGCACCGGTGAAGGTGCGCCGAAGCTTCTGGCCGGAAACGGCCGGGATCAGGTACATCTTCTGGTCGTCATGACCAGCGAGCGGGGCCTTTGCGGCGGTTTCAACTCTTCCATCGTCAAGTTGGCGCGGCTGCGCGCGAATGAGCTGGTGGCGCAAGGCAAGACGGTCAAGATCCTGACCGTCGGCAAGAAGGGCCGTGAGCAGCTGAAACGTGACTGGTCGCAGACCTTTGTCGGCCATGTCGATCTGACCGAGGTCAAGCGCGTGGGCTATGCCAACGCGCAAGGTGTCGCGCGGCAGGTCATGGCCGCGTTTGAGGGTGACGAAGCGGACGTGGTCACGATCTTCTACAACCGCTTCCAGTCGGTCATGAGCCAGATCCCGACGTCGCTGCAGGTGATCCCGGCCAAGTTCGAACCCGTCAGCACCACGTCGCTGTATGATTACGAACCCTCGGAAGAAGCCATTCTTGCCGACCTGCTGCCCCGCGCTGTGGCCACGCAGATCTTCACCGCCCTTCTGGAAAACGGCGCCAGCGAACAGGGCGCGCGGATGTCAGCGATGGACAACGCGACCCGCAACGCAGGCGACATGATCAACAAGCTGACGATCGTCTACAACCGAAGCCGTCAGGCTGCGATCACCAAAGAACTCATCGAAATCATTTCGGGCGCCGAGGCGCTTTGACGAAACCGGAGTAAGAGACAATGGCAAAAGCACCGAAAGCCGCCGCTGCTGCCGGCAAAGTGACGCAGATCATCGGCGCTGTCGTCGACGTGCAGTTCACGGGCGATCTGCCGGCAATCCTGAACGCGCTTGAGACGGTCAACAACGGCAAGAAGCTGGTCCTTGAAGTGGCGCAGCATCTGGGCGAAAGCACCGTGCGCTGCATCGCGATGGACGCGACAGAAGGTCTGGTCCGGGGTGCGCCGGTCAGCGACCTTGGCGCGCCGATCTCGGTTCCCGTTGGTGACGGCACGCTTGGCCGGATCCTGAACGTCATCGGCGACCCGATCGACGAAAAGGGCCCAGTGGTCCACACCGAGCGCCGCGCGATCCACCAGCCGGCCCCGGCCTTTGCCGATCAGGCAACCGACGCACTGATTCTGGTGACGGGCATCAAGGTGATCGACCTGCTGGCCCCCTATTCCAAGGGCGGCAAGATTGGCCTCTTCGGCGGCGCGGGCGTGGGCAAGACGGTTCTGATCCAGGAGCTGATCAACAACATCGCCAAAGTGCACTCGGGCTATTCGGTGTTCGCGGGTGTGGGTGAACGGACGCGTGAGGGCAACGACCTTTACCACGAATTCATCGAATCCGGCGTTATCAACATTGACGACCTGACCAAGTCGAAAGTGGCGCTGGTGTACGGCCAGATGAACGAACCTCCGGGCGCACGCCTGCGGGTCGCGCTGTCGGGTCTGACGATTGCCGAACAGTTCCGCGACCAGTCGGGCACGGACGTGCTGTTCTTCGTGGACAACATCTTCCGCTTTACCCAAGCCGGTTCGGAAGTGTCGGCTCTCCTTGGCCGTATTCCTTCGGCAGTGGGCTATCAGCCGACGCTGGCGACCGACATGGGCGCCTTGCAGGAACGCATCACCTCGACCAAAGCAGGGTCCATCACGTCCGTGCAGGCGATCTACGTTCCGGCCGATGACCTTACCGACCCGGCCCCGGCCACGTCCTTCGCCCACCTTGACGCCACGACCGTTCTGTCGCGCGCGATCTCGGAACTTGGGATCTACCCGGCGGTTGACCCGCTGGACTCGACCTCCCGTATCCTTGACCCGCTGGTTGTGGGGCAGGAGCACTATGACGTTGCCCGTTCGGTGCAGGGGATGCTGCAGCGCTACAAGTCGCTGCAGGACATCATCGCCATCCTTGGGATGGACGAACTGTCGGAAGAGGACAAGCTGACCGTGGCCCGCGCCCGGAAAATCCAGCGCTTCCTGTCGCAGCCGTTCGACGTGGCGCAGGTGTTCACCGGATCCCCGGGCGTGCAGGTGCCGCTGGAAAAGACCATCGCCAGCTTCAAGGCCGTGGTTGCCGGTGAATATGACCACCTGCCCGAGGCCGCCTTCTACATGGTCGGCGACATTGACGAAGTGAAAGCCAAGGCTGCCAAACTCGCGGCAGCTGCGGCGTAAGGGGGAACCATGGCAGCGTCCGTGCAATTCGACCTCGTCAGCCCGGAACGGCGCCTTGCGTCCTTCCAGGCGACCGAGGTGCAGATCCCCGCAGTTGCGGGAGACATGACGGCGATGGCCGGGCATACGCCCACCATCACCTCGCTGCGGCCGGGCGTTCTGCGCGTGGTCGGGGCAGATGGCACGAAGTCCTATGTCGTGACCGGCGGCTTTGCCGAGATCGGCGCGACGGGCGTTTCCGTTCTGGCCGAACAGGCTATCCCGGTGGATGAGCTGACGCCCGCCAAGCTGGATGCGCTGGTCGCTGACGCAGCACAGGCCGCCGCCTTGAACCCGGACAAGGATGCCGCCGACAAGGCGATTTCCGACCTGAACGCAATGCGGGCCGCCACCGGTCTTTGACCATAGGGCGTTGACATTCCATCTTAAAGGGCCCCGCAACCGCCGGGGCCCTTTGCGCTTTCTATACCCTGAGCGGTGCATGTTCGGGCAGACTGGCCGGGGGAGAGGGGGGGTAAAGCATGAAGCGGGGGAATGATGAGTGGGAGGTGCCTTAGCCTGCTTCAGGCCCGGATGATCCGCCTCGCAGCCCAGGCGCAAGTGGCAAAGACCACGACGCCCGCCGCAAGGTCAATCAGGTGATGCCCGCCGTGTGACAGGGTCGCAGGGATCATCAGCGCATTCACCAAAAGGGTAGGCAGGAACATCACGGTGCCGCGCGTGTACCAAACGACCATGCAGGCCATGACCATGTGGTAGGACGGAAAGGCGACGACACCGGTCATCACTTCAGGGCTGATGCGGGTGGGGCCGGTTTCGACCAACTGGCGCAGATAGGCCCCATAGTTGCTGTCAAAATACAGGCCGGTCGCCAGACGCACATCCTCGGGGATGGAGGAAAAGCCTGACGGGCCAATGCTCGGAAACACCCACCAGATCGCCACGGCTGCGACAAGGGTCAGCATGCCCACCGCCAAAAGCCTGTGCAGGCTCACGGTGCGGCCAAGAGCTGCCAGAAGGCAGATCGTCAGCACGATTTGCGGCAAGGAGGTGTGGTACAGCAGGCCAAGTGCCTGGGCGAAGCCGGGATAGGCTGCGAGTGCCTCCACAAAACTGGGCCAGTGATAGCCAAGTGCTGCATCGACGTTGATCAACCACGGGTCGATCAGCGGGCGCGGCAAAGGAAAAAGCGCAAAGATGAAGACCGAAGAAACCGCCGTAAAGCCCATGAAGATCGCCACACCGATCAGCGCAAGCGCCAGCCGGGGTGTCTCCTTCATCCCGCGAACATAGGCACCGATGGCCATCAGGCCCAAGGTGCCGAAGAACCCTGCAAGGAACGGGGGCCAGTTGACCTCTCGCCCAAGGTTTTGGGTCAGGACCACAGCCATCACGCCAAAGCCGCAAATCACTGCGAGCATCCATCGTTCGGTGGGTAGCAGCACCAGAGCGCCCTGCCATGTTCGCGGCGCTTTGCTGCTTGATTGCGCGGTCATACCCTTGGCCCCCAAGCCTTTGGAACCGTGCGGCGCGATTGCCGCAACAGTGGGTGGATTAGCGGGGGATTGTGCTTGGACTGGGGCGAGACGCGCCCAATTCTGTGTCAGCTGCGCTGATACAGCCCTTCATAGATTGGCACCAAAGTATCGGTCTCGAACAGGCTGGACACCGACATGCCACCCCAGATGTTCAGGATCGCCTGCGCAAACATCGGGGCGGTCGGAACCACGCGGATGTTCGGGGCCGCGCGGACTTTTTCGCCCTGCTCGATCGAATCGGTGATCACCAGCGATTTCATCACGGAATTCGCCACCCGTTCCACGGCAGGGCCGCTGAGCACGCCGTGGGTGATGTAGCTGTGAACCTCAACCGCGCCCGCCTCCATCAGCGTTTCGGCCGCTTTGCACAGGGTGCCGGCCGTGTCGCAGATGTCGTCCACGATAATGCACTTGCGGCCGCGCACGTCGCCGATGACGGTCATCTCGGCAATCTCACCGGCCTTTTCGCGACGCTTGTCGACAATGGCCAGCGGCGCATTGATCCGCTTGGCCAGTTCGCGCGCGCGTGCCACGCCGCCCACGTCGGGCGAGATGATCATGAGGTCATCCATCTGGCCGCGGAAATGATGTTCGATATCCAGCGCAAAGACCGGGGCCGCATAAAGGTTGTCCACCGGGATGTCGAAGAACCCCTGAATTTGGGCTGCGTGCAGGTCCAGTGTCAGGACGCGGTCAACCCCGGCCTCGGCGATCATGTTGGCGATCAGCTTGGCGGTAATCGGCGTGCGGGCCTTGGCGCGACGGTCCTGGCGGGCGTAGCCGAAATAGGGGATGACGGCGGTGATGCGGCTGGCCGACGACCGGCGCAGCGCGTCGGTCATGATCAACAGCTCCAGCAGGTTGTCATTCGCCGGGTTTGAGGTGGACTGGATGATATACATATCCTCACCCCGGACGTTCTCGAACACCTCAACGAAGATCTCCTGATCGTTGAAGCGTTCCACCCGGGCATCAACGAGATTGACGCTCATCCCGCGGTGCATCGACATCCGGCGGGCGATGGATTTGGCGAGGGGGAGGTTGGCATTCCCGGAGATCAGCTTCGGTTCAGTCAAGGCTGGCATGGGATCTCCGGATAACGGATTCGCAACGATGCCTTCGCTTATCACCCGGCCCGGCGCTTGCAAACCGATGGTTCCACCCGACCCCTGAATTTATTGCTGCGGGCGCAGCATTGTCACGTCAGCCAGCCTTTTCACGTCAGCCAGCCTTGTCACGTCAAAGGGCGGCAAGGAACTGATCTACATCCGCCTCGGTGGTCGACCAGCTGGTGACCAGCCGCGCGCCTTCGCGGCCTTCAGGTGCAGGGAAGCGGTAGTAGACTGCACCCGCCGCTTCCAGCCGGGCATGGGTGCCTTCGGACCATTCGGGAAACTGCATGTTGGCATCTACAGGATGGCGCTGGCTGGCCCCCGGTATGCGCGCCAGACCATTGGCCAGCCGCTGGCCCATGGCGTTGGCCTGACCGGCCAACCGCAGCCAGAGGTCATTGGTCAGATACGCCTCAATCTGGGCGGCAAGAAAGCGGTTCTTTGACCAAAGATGCCCGCCGCGCTTGCGGCGAAGCTCAAACTCCCACGCTTTGGCGGGGTCAAAGAACACCACGCCTTCCACGCCCATGCAGCCGTTCTTTGTGCCGCCAAGGGACAGTACGTCAATGCCCGCAGCCCAGGTCATCGCAGCAGGGGTTGCGTTGGTGGCCACAAGAGCATTGGCAAACCGCGCGCCGTCAAGGTGGCAGGGCAGGCCATGGACGCGGGCCTGCGCAGTCAATGCGGCGATCTCAATCGGAGAGTAGACGGTCCCCGCCTCGGTCACGTTGGTTAGGGTCAGCATGCCGCGCTGCACACCGTGCACGCCGCTTTCCCCGGTGCGAGCCAAGACATCGGCCAGGGTCGCGGGGGTCATCTTGCCATGGTCGCCCGGAACCAGCACCAGCTTGGCGCCGGAATAGAACTCGGGCGCGTTGCATTCGTCTTCGGCCACATGGGCGTGGGTGTGGCAGAAGACAGCCCCCCAGGGCGGGCAATGCGTGGCGATGGCCAGAGCATTTGCCGCCGTGCCGGTGGCCACCAGATGCACCACAGCCTCGGGTGCCTGAAACAGGTCGCGGACCAGCGCCGTCACCCGACCCATCGCGGCATCGGCCCCATAAGACCGGTCATAGCCGTCATTCGCCCGCACGACGGCGGCCATGACCTCGGGTGCAGCCCCAGAGGTGTTGTCAGAAGCAAAGCGCATCAGGGTTTTTCCTCGATCAGGTAGTCTTCCCAGTCATCCTCATCGACCGAGGTTTCAGGAATCGTGATACCGCGCACCGATTCCCCCGCCTTGACCGGGCTGTCGGGATCGCCGGTCAGCAAAGGGTGCCAGTCTGGCAGCTTTTTCTTGTGAAACAGCAGCTTGTAGGCGCAGGTCGAGGGCATCCAGTAAGCGATCTTTGGCAGGGTCTTGGGTGTCAGGACCACACATTCCGGCACATGCATCTTGCGGTTGGGGTAATCCATGCACTGGCAAGTGTCACCGTCCAGCAGGCGGCAGGCGACGCGGGTATAGGCCACCTCACCCGTATCTTCATACTCCAGCTTGTTCAGGCAGCATTTGCCGCAGCCGTCACACAGTGCCTCCCACTCGGGGCGGGTCATCTTGGCAAGGGGGACGGTTTCCCAGAACCGGGGGCGCAGTTTTTCCATGTTTGCAACGTGCTTTGGCGCGGCGGAAAAGGGAAGGGGCTACAGGCAGGAAAGGATGTCGCGGGAAGAGGCGCTGTCGGCATCCATCTGGGTAATCAGCGCGGGAAGGCCATCGAACTTAAGCTCGGGTCGGAGGTATTCCACCAGTGCGACGGACAGGTGCTGGCCGTAAAGATCACCTTTGAAATCAAAGACGAAAGTTTCAAGGTTGGGCCGATTTTGCCCGAACATCGGCCGCACGCCAAGGCTGGCCACGCCGTGATGGCTGCCCTTCTGCGGGCCGGTCAGAATATCGACCAGCACGGAGTAGACACCAAAGCGCGGCAGGTGCAGCCCGTCCAGCGCCATGTTGGCGGTGGGATAGCCCAACTCACGCCCGCGCTTTTCGCCGTGGATGACCTCCCCCTCGATCCGGTGCCAGTGGCCCAGCATGGAGGCGGCGTCGCGGGGGTGCCCGTCAGCCAGCGCGCGGCGGATGTTGGTTGAGGAGATTTCGGCCAGATCATGGGTGATCAGGGGTGAGATGGTGGTGCGGATATTCCTTGCATGGCAAAGGGTTGCAAGGTCAGCCGCCGTGCCGCGGCGGCCTTTGCCAAAGCAGAAATCTGCGCCGACGACGACATGGGAAACGCCAAGGCCCTGATGCAGAACCTCATCCACAAAAGCCTCGGCTGTCAGGCCGGCAAGTGTGGGGTCAAAGGGCAGCTGGAACAGGTGGTCAACGCCAAGCCGGGCAAGGCGATTGGCCCGCGCCTCGGCGTTCATCAGGCGGAAGGGGGGGGCGTCGGGGTTGAAGTATTGCCGGGGGTGGGGTTCAAACGTGACGATTCCCAAGGGGGCAGGCCCGCGGGCAAGGTCGATCACGGCCTGATGGCCAAGGTGCAGCCCGTCGAAATTGCCCATGGCAACTGATGCCCCGCGCGCTGCGGGGTCTAGCCCAAGCCAATGATAATGCTGCAGCATCCCGCCCTTTTTGGGGCGTCTGCCCCGTCAGTCGAACTTGCGGCTGGGCGCCAGAACCAGCGCTTCACCCTTCAAGACCACGGTTTTACCGACTGCGCAGTTGGTTTCAAGGGTAACCCGGCGTTTGCTGTGATCAATGGCGGTCACCGTCACCTCGGCCCGGACGGTATCGCCGGGGCGAACGGGGGCCATGAAGCGCAGGGACTGGCCAAGATAGACGGTGCCGTGGCCGGGAAGCTGTTCGCCGATGACGGCGGATATAAGACCGGCAGTCAGCATCCCATGCGCTATGCGGCCGGCAAAGATGGTGTCCTGGGCATAGGCTTCATCCAGATGGACGGGGTTGCGGTCGGTCGAAACCTCGGCAAAAAGCTCGATATCCCGGTCAGTTACGGTTTTTGTCAGGTGCCGGGACATGCCGATTTCGATATCTTCGATGCAGATCGTGCCGCGGGGCATGTTGTCCAGCATGGTTACCGACTCATTGTTTGAGGCCAGCAAGCCGTAGCAGATGCCGCAGTGCAGCGCAATCGGTTGCGCAATAAAAGTTCAATATGCCACAAAATGGTGCACGAATGTTACTTAGCGAAGGCGACCCATCGCAAAGCTGGGGGCGCGTAGCTGGGCGTCAAGCCAGTCGGTCAGCAGGGCCGCATCCGGGTTTTCAACGTCCGGCCCGAAGTCATCGGCCGCGAGGCCGCCGGTGATGAACAGCGTATCCAGCCCTTCAGACATGCCGCCCTGAACATCGGTGGCGATACCGTCGCCGATGCAGAGGATTTGCGGGTCGGGTTGGGCCAGCAGGTCAGCAAGGCGGCGGCGGGCGAGATCGTAGATCGGGGGGTGCGGTTTGCCGAAGTACAGGGCGGTGCCGCCCATGTCCTCATAGGCTTGCGCCAGAGCGCCAGCGCAGTAAAGCCGCTTGTCGCCCATGTCGACCACGATGTCAGGATTGGCGCAAAGCATTGGCAAACCTAAGGTTTTTCCCATCAGAAGGGCGGCGCGGTAGTCATCTGGCGTCTCTGTCTGGTCATCGAACAGGCCGGTGCAGACGATGCCGGTCGCGTCTTTCAGGGCGACCCGTTCGATGGGCGGCTGGCTGGCGGCGTAGGCTTGCAGATCTTCGGCGAAGTCGGTGAAGAAAACCTCATCCTTGGGCGCGCCGATGTGGTGGACGCGGTGACCCACGGCACCTGAGATCATGCCCATCTGCGCCGCATCGCCTGAAGTGGCGATGATGTCCCAGGCGTCACGCGGGACGGAAAGGGTTTCCAACTGCTTGATAACGCTATCTTTCGGGCGGGGGGAGTTGGTCAAAAGGACCACCTTGCCCCCTGCGGCGCGATAGGCTTGCAGGGCGGAAACCGCCGCCGGAAACGCTGTGTGGCCGTTGTGCAGGCAACCCCAGAGGTCACAGAACACGGCATCGTAGCGGCCGGAAATGTCAGCCAGCGAGCGGATGATTTCGGTCATTCGGGGCCCTTTCGCCGTCAATCCGGCTGTCTTTGTCCTGTCTTCCTTCCGTCTCTACGCGCGCAGAGACGGAGGTTTGCGCAACACCCGCTGGGATCAGAGCTTCAGCGCCGGGATGATCTGCTTTTTGCGGCTCATGATGCCGGGCAGAACCACGGTGTCACCGGTGACGGTGCAGCCAAAGGATGCCTCGGCCATCTGCTTGACCAGATCGTTCGGGACCAGAAGCGTCGCCTCTTCGCGCAGGATGTCGACGACAAAGAGCAGGACCTGATCAGCGCCGTCCTCTTTGGCCACACCCTCCATCGAGGCCATCAGGCTGGCCTTGCGGTCCAGCACGATCTTGGGGGCGGTGGTCTCTAGCACCGACACGCGCAGGTCTTTGCCGGCGACGGTGTATTCCTTGCTGTCCATGCGCAGCAGTTCGGCGTCCGAGAAGGCGGAGACGTCTGATTTCGCCTCAAACATCTTGGTCGCAAGGTCGCCCAGGTCAACGCCCAGGTCTGCGGCCAGTTTCTCGGCCACGGCGCGGTCATGCGGGGTGGTGGTGGGGCTGCGGAATTCCAGCGTGTCAGAGACGATGCAGGACAGCATCGCGCCCTTGATTTCACGCGGGGCCGCTGCCAGCGCGTCACCCATCAGGTCGTGCATGATGGTGGCGGTGCAGGCCAGCGGGCGGATGGTGATGTCGATCGGGTTCTTGGTCTTGAGCCCGCCCACCAGCATGTG
>JBBQVR010000119.1:0-10951 GCA_038211355.1 Rhodobacterales bacterium
GCCCGTCAGCCGGATCACGCAGCGCTCGGTGACATAAAGCACCTCTTGCCCCTGCTCCCGCGCCCGCGCGCCGGAAAAGGTGACATGCTCCACCGCCTGCACCATCTTGGCAAACTTCCCCGGCGCGGCCACCCGCAGGCCCGTGGCCGTCAACTCCACCTGCGCCCCGGCCTCGAACCAGCCAGAGAAAACGATCTTGCGCGCATGGGCCGTTATATCGACAAACCCACCGCAACCGGCTGTCAGATATGGCTTTTTCCCCAGTTTGGAGACGTTGACATTCCCCTCCACGTCCACCTCCATGAAGGACAGGAAGGCCATGTCAAACCCCGCGCCCTGAAAGTAGATGAACTGCTGGGGGCTGGGCACATAGGCATCGGCGTTGCTGGCACAGCCAAAGGCAAAGCCGGTCAACGGCATCCCGCCCACTGCGCCCTGCTCAATCGCCCAGGTCACCGCCTCGGGGTGGCCCTCCTCCAGCAGCACCCGCGGTACCATCGCTGAAATCCCGAACCCAAGGTTCGCCGTCATGCCTGCCCGCAACTCCAGCGCCGCGCGCCGGGCGATCACCTTTTCCACTCCATGCTCGGCCAGCGCAAAGCTGGACCAGGGCCGCATGATCTGGCCCGAGATCGCCGGGTCATACACCGTCTCGCAGGTCTGCTTCTGGTCGGGGTCCACCACGATCAGGTCCACCAGATGCCCCGGCACCCGCACGTCATGCGGCCGCAAGGACCCCTTCGCCGTCACCCGGGACACTTGGGCAATCACCACCCCGCCGTTGGTGCGCGTTGCAATCGCCTGCTCAAGGCCCCCCAGATAGGCCCCCTCATGCTCATAGGTCAGGTTGCCACGCTCATCCGCCGTGGTGGCGCGCAGGATGCAGACATCGGGCGCGATGTTGGGGAAATGCAGCCAGGTCTCGCCGGCAAACTCTACCCTTGCCACAATGGGTGCCGCCGCCGCGCTGGCGTTCATGGCACAGCCCTCACGGACCGGATCGACAAAGGTTTGCAAGCCCACCTTGGTCAAGACACCGGGCCGCCGTGCTGCCGCTTCGCGGTGCATGTCGAACAGGATTCCCGAGGGCACGTTGTAGGCGGCCACGCGGTCCTCGACCACCATCTTCCAGATTTCGGGCATCGGCAGGTTCGATGAACCTGACGGGTACGACCCCGCCAGCACCCGCGTCAGCAGGCCATCCTGCGCGATCCAGTCGATGCCCTTGACGCCGTACATGTCGCCCGCCGCAATCGGGTTCAGCGTGGTCAGCCCGCGTGGGTGGCCGGTGTCGCGGAACCGTTCCCCCAGTGCCTTCAGCACCAGATCAGGACAGCCAAGCGCCGAGGAGGAGGATACGGTTACCACCGCCCCATCCTGAATGCGCTCCACTGCCTGCGCGGGAGTGACCAGTTTCGTCATGCCGCAACCCCGTAGTTCACGACCTGCCGCACACCCGTGGTGGCAGCCGTTCGCACGGCCAGCGCCACGGCAAGCGACGCGATCCCGTCCTGCCCATCCGCCGCCGGGCGGCCTGTCCCCGCGACAGCGGCCAGAAAATCCGCCACGCCTTGGGCGTAAAGATTGTGGGTCGGGTAGGGCACGCCCTCACGCCCGTTGGCGGTGACCAGCACCACCTCACCCACCGGCTGTTGGGTCATCACCCCGGTCGCGAAGATAGAGCCTTCGGTGCCATGCACCTCAAGCCCCGATCCGGCGAAAGGGTGGGTGAAACTTTCATGCGCCATCACCATCGCCCCCGAAGGCATGGCCCAGACCGACATCACCGAGTCTTCCACGCCCTGACCCATTCCGCTGGATGCCATCTGCGCCACCACCGACACCGGGTCTTCGCCCAGGATGAACCGCGCCACATCGGCGTCATGCACGGTGATGTCGGGGATCACGCCGCCACCCGCCGCCGCGCTGTCGATCCGCCAGCCTTGCAGATGGCCGGGCAGGTGGACCGCATGGAACAGGCGCAGCGACAGAACGCGTCCGATGCGCCCTGCGGCCACAAGGTCACGCACCGCGCGGTGGCTGCCCGAACAGCGCAGGTGATGGTTGGTGGCGAAAACCACGCCCTTCGCCTGTGCCGCCGCGACCATCTCGGCGGCCTGCCCAACCGTCATGGCAAGGGGCTTTTCGCACAACACATGCTTGCCCGCCGCAATCGCCGCAAGCGCCTGCGCGTGGTGCTTTTCGTTGGTGGATGAGATGTAGACCGCCCCGATCGCATGGTCCGCCAAGACCGTGTTCAGATCGGTTTCAGCCCGGGCCATGCCATGCGTATGGCCAAAATCACCCGCACGCCGGGCGGTGGAACTTTGCACCACGTCAACAACCTCGCCAGCGCCCCGCAGCGCGCCAAGCATGTGTTCCGCTGCAATCGTGCTTGCCCCAACCAGCGCCCAGTGCATGATTCCTCCAGTTTTAGATCGTTCCAAGATTATTATGGAACGATCCAAAACCTGTCAACCCGCTCCCCGCCCAAAGCCGCGCCCGATGCGGCCGTGACCAGCGGCCAAGCTGTTGCCAGATCCCGTCTCCTGGCGATACCGCACTGGCAAACCAGCGCAGCGCATTCGAACCTCACGATTTTGTGTTGTCGGCGCTTTTCGTCAGAAGGGCAGGATCTAAAGGCTCCCAGCGGTCTTCTTACGACCTGTGCACCAATTCCTGCGATTCCAGTGTGCTCAAAGAATTGACTCCTCGCCCTTGGATTGTGCAGGTTGAGTGCAGGGCTTCTGAATGTCGGCCGCGATCTGGCTTCTGAGCACGGTGCGGCAGTGCCTTTTTCAAGACACTTCCGGGAGGAAACCAAGATGAAAATCGCGAACTTGTGGGTCGTCGGGCTTGTGTCGCTGCCGTTCGCAGCGCAGGCCCAGACCGAGATTTCCTGGTGGCACGCCATGACGGGCGCGAACTCTGAGGTCGTTGACAAGATTGCCGCCGACTTCAACGCAAGCCAGACCGAATATGTGGTAAAGCCTGTGTTCAAGGGCACTTATCCGGAAACGCTGAATGCCGGGATTGCGGCGTTTCGGGCCGGGCAAGCGCCGGACATCATTCAGGTTTTCGACGTCGGCACCGGGGTGATGATGGGTGCGCAAGGGGCTATCAAGCCGGTGGCAGAGGTCCTCAGCGAGGCAGGTTTCGCCTTCGACAAAAGCCAGTATCTGGCCGGGATCGTCGGCTATTACTCCAGCCCTGAAGGCGAGATGTTGTCGTTTCCCTACAACTCCTCGTCGCCGATCCTGTACTATAACAAGGACATCTTTGAGAAGGCCGGGCTGGACGTCAACGCGCCGCCGGAAACCTGGGCCGAGGTCTGGGCCGCTGCCCGCCAAATCAAGTCCAGCGGTGCTGCAACCTGCGGCTACACCTCGACCTGGCTGACCTGGATCCACACCGAGAACTTCGCCGCCTGGAACAACGTGTCCTGGGCCAGCAACGAAAACGGCCTTGCCGGCACGCCCGAGCTTGCGATCGACGGGCCGCTGTTCGTCAAGCACTTCCAGGAGATTGCCGATCTCGCCAAGGAAGGCGTCTTTGTCTATGGCGGCCGCACGTCGGAGGCCAAGCAGAACTTTACCTCGGGCGAATGCGGGATCCTGACGGAAAGCTCGGGCGGGCTTGGTGATATCATCAAGTCGGGGATGAACTACGGCATCGGGCAACTGCCCTATGACGAGACCGCCCAAGGCGCACCGCAGAACACCACGCCGGGCGGTGCCTCGCTTTGGGTGATGGGCGGCAAGTCGGACGAGGTCTACAAGGGCGTTGGCACCTTCTTCAACTATCTGTCGCAGACCGAAGTGCAGCAGTATCTGCATGAACAGTCGGGCTATCTGCCGGTGACCAATGCCGCCTATGAGGCAACGAAGGCCTCGGGCTTCTACGACACGAACCCCGCGCGTGAGGTGCCGATCCTGCAGATGTCAGGCAAGGCGCCGACCGAAAACTCCAAGGGCGTGCGGGCCCCCAACCTGCCGCAGATCCGCGACATTCTGAACGAAGAGTTCGAGAAGATGCTGGCTGGCCAGCAGGATGCAGCGCAGGCGCTGAAGGCCGCGGCCGAGCGTGGCAATGCCGCGATCAAGGACGCCTCGGGCGGCTGACGCCCATTGAAACGTCGCGCATCGGCCAAAGGCCGGTGCGCGTCTTTCCAGGATCCCCAAGGCAAGGAATGTGGATGCGACGGACCGTTTTCCCGCACAAGGTTTTGCCTTGGCTGCTTCTGGCGCCGCAACTGGCGATCACGCTGGTCTTCTTCTACTGGCCTGCCGCGCAGGCTTTCCGGCAATCCGTGCTGCGGGAAGACCCGTTCGGGCTGAGCAGCGCCTTTGTCGGGCTGGCCAACTTCCGCAAGGTGCTGGCTGACCCCAGCTATCTGAACTCTGTCAAGGTCACGGTCATCTTCTCAGTGCTCGTGGCGTTTCTTGCGCTGACGATTGCCCTGTTTCTGGCGGTGCAGGCGGAAAAGATCATCCGCGGTAAGGGCTTCTACCGGACACTGATGATCTGGCCTTATGCCGTTGCCCCGGCCATCGCGGGGATGCTGTGGCTGTTCATGTTCAACCCGTCGTTCGGCACGCTGGCCTGGCCACTCCGCCAGCTTGGGATCGCCTGGAACCCCCTGCTGGACGGCGAGCAGGCGATGGCGCTGGTCGTGGCGGCGGCGACGTGGAAGCAGATCAGCTACAACTTCCTGTTCTTCATCGCCGGGCTGCAGGCCATCCCGAAATCCCTGCTTGAAGCTGCCGCGATCGACGGCGCAAGTCGCCGCCATGCCTTCTGGACCATCGTGTTCCCCCTGCTGGCACCGACCACGTTCTTCCTGCTGGTCGTCAACACCGTCTACGCGCTGTTTGACACCTTTGGGATCATCCATGCCGTCACCAGCGGCGGGCCGGGAAAATCGACCGAAACGCTGGTCTACAAGGTCTACAACGATGGCTTCGTGAACCTGATCATGGGGGATTCAGCGGCGCAGTCGGTGATCCTGATGGTCATCGTCATCACGCTGACCGCCTTCCAGTTCCGCTTTATCGAAAAGCGGGTGCACTATGGATAACGCAGCCCACACGCCGCTGGCCGCGCGCGGGAGGGGCCGGTTGATGGCGCATCTGTGGATGATCCTGGGCATCATCATCATCGCCTTCCCGATCTACTATGTGGTCATCGCCTCGACCCATTCCACCCAGACCATCCTGCGGCCGCCCCTGCCGCTGCTGCCGGGGCCAGAGGCAATCGAGAACTATGATCAGGCGTTCTCGGGCGGGATCAGCCGCATCGGCGGGGTCAGCCTGTGGCGGCTTTTGGGCAATACCACGCTGATCGCCGTGGGCATCGCGGTCGGCAAGATCGTCATCTCGATGGCGTCGGCCTATGCGATCGTGTTCTTCCGCTTTCCCATGCGCATGGCCTGCTTCTGGCTGATCTTCATCACCCTGATGCTGCCGGTCGAAGTGCGGATCCAACCGACCTACAAGGTGATGGTCGACCTTGGGCTGATCGACACCTATGCCGGTCTGATCCTGCCGCTGATCGCCTCGGCCACCGCCACGCTTCTCTTCCGGCAGTTCTTCATGACCATCCCGGATGAGCTGTTGGAGGCCGCCCGCGTTGACGGCGCGGGGCCCTGGCGGTTCTTCTAGGACATCCTCTGGCCCCTGTCGCTGACCAACGTGGCCGCGATCTTCGTGATTCAGTTCATCTACGGCTGGACGCAATATCTGTGGCCCCTGTTGGTCACCAACTCCAACGAAATGAACACCATCGTCATCGCGCTGAAGAAGATGATCTCCTTCGCCGATGCCGATACCCCCTGGGACCTTGTCATGGTGACTTCGGTGCTGGCCATCCTGCCGCCGATCCTGGTGGTCGTGCTGATGCAGCGCTGGTTCGTGAAGGGCCTTGTCGAGACGGAGAAGTAAATGGCGCGTATCCTGCTGAACGACTTGCGGAAAAAATATTCGGGCCAGGAGGTGATCCACGGCATCACCATGGACATTCCAAATGGCGAGTTCGTGGTGATCGTCGGGCCGTCGGGCTGCGGCAAGTCCACGCTGCTGCGCATGGTGGCCGGGCTGGAAAGCATCACCTCGGGCACCATCGAGATCAACGACAAGGTGGTGAACGATCTGGAGCCGCGCCAGCGCGACATTGCCATGGTCTTCCAGAACTACGCGCTTTACCCGCATATGAGCGTGCGCGAGAACATGGCCTACGGGCTGAAGATCGCAAAGCTGTCCAAGGCCGAGATCGAGACATCCGTGGCACGGGTGGCCGCGATGCTGGAGCTTGAGCCCTATCTGGACCGCCGACCCCGCGATCTTTCGGGCGGCCAGCGCCAGCGGGTCGCCATGGGCCGGGCGCTGGTGCGAGAGCCGTCGGCCTTTCTGCTGGATGAACCCCTGTCCAACCTTGACGCCAAGCTGCGGGTCCAGATGCGGTTGCAGATCAAGGAATTGCATCTGCGGACCGGGCAGACAACGCTTTACGTCACCCATGACCAGGTCGAGGCGATGACCCTGGCAGACCGGTTGATCGTGATGAACAAGGGCGTGGCGGAACAGATCGCGACCCCGCATGAGGTGTATATGAACCCTGCCAGCGAATTCGTGGCGGGCTTCATCGGGTCACCGGCCATGAATATCTTCACGATCCGCAGCGAAAATGGCGTTGCGGTGCTGCCGGGGGGGCACAGGCTGCCCCTTGCCGGCCTGCCTGCCAGTGGAGAATTCCGCCTTGGCCTGCGCCCCGAGGATCTTGAGGTGGTGGACGCGGGCACGCCCGCCATTCCAGTCGTCCTCCGGTCGGTCGAGTGGCTGGGTGCGGACGCCTTCGGCTATGGCGTCATTGACGGGTCCGACGAGCTGGTGACCCTGCGGCTGTCAGGCAATACCGCCATCGCACGCGGCGACCGCTTGCACGTCGCCCCCTTTGCCGGTCGCCTGCATGTCTTTGCACTCGATACGGGAAAACGGGTCGAGGTCAGGCCCTGACCGCAGTCATTGACCGCAGTCAGACAGGGGCCCGCTTCAATCGGGTTTCCAGAAGGTCGCCGGTTTCGGTCAGGATCGGGTAGGCGACGGTAATGAAGCAGGTGTTGATCTGCTTCAACTCGCGCAGCGTCTCAAGATGGATGTTCGACGTTGCAGAGGTTTCCGGATTGCCGTCGCGCAACCGGTCAAGGTGCGCATCCTGATAGAACCGCTCAAGCTGTCGTGCGCGTTCCTTCTGGCGAACCAGCTCACGTGCGGCCGCGGGGTTGCCCGACATTTGCACATGCAGCGCTGCCTGCGCATTCGTCAGCACAAAGTCGTGGAATTCCGACAGGTCGTCAGTCCCGCGTGCCGAAAAGCGCACTCCCTCGGAGTTCAGCTTCTTCGCAAGGCCCATCGCCAGCCGGGTCACCGAGTCACCTGCGGCTTCGTATAGCGCCGCCTGATCCAGAAGTTCAGCGACCTTTCGGGTCAGATCAAGGTCTGGGCCCCGGATATCCAATTGTGAAAGATAGGTCTTCGTCGCGCTGTACATCTGGTCCAGCCGCATCTCGCTGTCCAGAAGACCAGCCGCGACGGTCTGGTCCCATTTCAGGAACAGGGGCATCACCGGGCGCAGCATCGCCTCGGCAAGTTCGCCCATGTGCAGGACCTCGCGCGCCGCACAGGCCACTGCCCGGTCGGGATTGCCAAGTGCTGCCGGATCAAGCGCGCTTGGCCTTTCGTCGGAAACACCGGTTGCAGAGTCGCGGATCACCAGCGCGACCGCCCGCTGCAACGGTCCGACCAGCGGCAGTCCAAGGACCAACACCAAAAGGTTGAAGACAAGGTGAAGGTTGATCACCTGCTGGCCAGCCTGCGCCCCAAGCCACGACCAGTCATGCGAAACCAAGGTCAAGGCGGTCAGGCAGGCCGCAGCCCCGCCCCCCCGCAGAATTGCATTCGCCCAGACCATCTGCCGCGCGCCCGCCGTCGCACCAAGCATAAGCGTGACGGCAATCAGGCTGCCGCCCAGATTGGCCCCCAGCACCACCGCCGTCGCAACAGGAATTGACAGAATGCCCTCGGCCGCAAAGGTCATGACCAGCAGGATCGTCGCGACAGAAGAATGGACGACCCATGCCAGAAGTGCCCCCAGGACGAACGCGGACACCGGGTCGCTCTGCAGATAAACGGCAACCACCTGCAACTCCGGCAATGTTCTGATCGGAACGCTAGCGTCGGCAATCATGCCAAGCGCAACAAAGACCAGCGCCAGGCCGATGAGGATGCGACCGATCTGCCGACCTGGCTTCTCCTGCGACCGCAGAAACGTGGCGACACCCGCCAGCAGCAACAAGGGGGCCAGCCATGATGGGCGCAGCACCAGGGCCTGAACGACGATGGCCGAGCCGACGTCCGCGCCAAGCAGCATCGCCAGACCGACACTGGCTGAAATCGCCCCGGTGGCGATGAAGCCCCCGGCCATCACCGCAAGGGCCGTAGCACTTTGCAGCAACAAAGCGACGATTGCCCCACTGCCTGCGGCCAGAACCCGGTTCCCGGACGAGGCACGCAGCCAGCGCCGCAGCTGCACGGCAAAAGCCCGCTCGACACCGGTTCTGACCATTCGGACGGCGTAGATGAGGAGGGCGGCTGCTCCGGCAATGTTGAGCAGAAAGACGAACATCACATTCTCACTTCGATTATTGAATTCGCGCTTGCGCGCTCACGACGCGGGGGAAAAGCATTCCCCTTCCGTCGCATTTTGTAACAGTTTTATGACGGCCTGTCCTGCTTGCAAGTGGTTAGACCAAGCTTGGCATCCCACCGCGACGTCAGGTAAACATCACCTCGTCAAACCTTGCGTAGTCGGGCACCACAAGCCGGCAAAAGTTCGCAAAGTCCAGATTCACGCATGTTCTGCCGATCCCGATGATGTCCAGGCCCGAAGCGTGGGCCGAAATTACTCCCGGTAAAGCGTCCTCGACTGCAAAGGCCTCGGCTGGATCAAGGGCGAGGAGACGCAGGGTTTCCAGATAGGGCAGGGGGTCCGGCTTGCCGCGCGGCAGGTCTGCGCCCGACACGATAACGGCAATCCGGTCCGTCAGTTCCAATTGTTCCAGCGCCGCAAGAATGTGACGGCGGGGCGAGGAAGAGCAGACAGCCAGACGAAGTCCCGCTTCGGCCAGCCGGATCACCGACCGTGCGGCCCCAGGCAAGGGTTGACGCAAGAGCGGCAGCAGCACGTCCGCCTCGGCGCCGATCTGGTTGGCAAGGACCGTGCGGCGTTCGTCGGACAGGTCGGGGCCAAGCACTTCGGTCAGAAACCCGCGCAGGCCACGGCCGACGAAGGCATCGTAGACGGCTTGCGGGATCTGGATGCCAAGCCGGGCCAGCACGCGACGCTTGGCCTCTTCCCAGGCGGGCTCGCTGTGGACGAGTGTGCCGTCCAGATCGAAGATCGCCGCCTTGTAATCCGACAGTCGCATCAAGCCTCAATTCCCCTTGCCGGAAGCTGGTGATAGGGTCGCGCCAAACCGCATGAAGGATGCCAGATGACCGACCTTGCCCCCCGCTACGCCGCCGCCCGCCGCATCGCCGCCGAAGCGGGCGCAATGGCGCTGGACTATTTCCAGAACTGGGACCGGCTGACGATTGACGTGAAGGGACATCAGGATTTCGTATCCGAGGCTGACAAGAATGTCGAACTGGCCGTGCGTGCGGCCTTGGCGGAAGCCTTCCCGGATGACGGGATCGTCGGCGAAGAGGGGGCGCCC
Organism: Rhodobacterales bacterium; assembly: GCA_038211355.1. Lineage (GTDB taxonomy): Bacteria > Pseudomonadota > Alphaproteobacteria > Rhodobacterales > Rhodobacteraceae > Tabrizicola. Next base: position 9,770 of record JBBQVR010000119.1, read on the forward strand.
AGCCCGGGGACAAGCGGCTACACTTGGGTGATCGACCCCATCGACGGCACGACCAACTTCATCAATGGCATTCCGCAATGGTGTGTGATCCTTGCTTGCGTGCATCAGGCAAAGACGGTGATCGGCGTGGTGCATGACCCGGTGCATGACGAGATGCACCATGCCGCAGCAGGTGGCGGGGCCTTTTGCAACGACCGTCCCATCCATTGTTCGCCCAAGACCAGCCTGCGCGAAGGGTCGCTGGGGGTGGGGTTTTCGGGGCGCACACATATCGAGGGGATCAAGCGGTTGGTCAGTCTTGCTTGTGATGCGGGAACGGTCTTCTGGCGCAACGGGTCGGGTGGGCTTTCGTTGGCCTATGTCGCGACGGGTCGCATTCTTGGCTATGCCGAAGAGCACATGAACGCATGGGATTTCCTGGCCGGTCATCTGATCGTGGCCGAGGCCGGGGGCCGGGTTGAACCTGTCGACGCCGATGACGCAATCGTCCATGGCGGGCGCGTTGTCGTCGCCGGGGCAGGGGTGTTTGACGCGGTGGCAGGCCTTGCCAAAGCGGCCTACGACGTGTGAGCGGGAATCAGCACCGGGCCGGAGGCGGCGAACGAGATGGTCACGGCGTCGCCCACCCGGAACGGTGTGACCACGTCATCCAGCACCGCAAAGACCGTGCCAAAGGCGGCGGTGACGGTGTATTCCATCCGACTGCCGACATAGGTGGCCTTGTCGATCACCGCCGCAACCCCGTCACCAGCCCCCGCCACCAGCCGCATCCGCGACGGGCGCACGGCCAGCATGGCCAGGCCTTGGGACAAACCACGCGATGGAAGGCGGTGGGTGTAGTCGGCAATTCGTACAGTGGCTGAGCTACTCCCCAACTCTTGGACAGATTTCCGGCTGAGTTAAGCTACTGCCTGCACCTGCTGATCGGTTTGGGTTGCGTTGAAGTAGACCACGGCGGGTGGTTTTCCGCCATGGGCGGCGTGGGGCCGCAGGTGGTTGTAGAATGTGATCCAGCGGCCGACGCCTGCCTTGGCTTGGGACCCGGTTTCCCAGGCGTGCAGGTAGACGCATTCATATTTCAGAGACCGCCAGAGACGTTCGATGAAGATGTTGTCCAGATACCGGGCTTTGCCGTCCATGGAGATCTTGGTCTTTGCCCGCTTCAGCCGGTCGGTCCAGTCG
>JBBQVR010000120.1:0-10948 GCA_038211355.1 Rhodobacterales bacterium
CACCGGCACCTGGACGATCACCGTCACGATGGTGGATGGGCAGATGTGCCTGATGGCCTCGGGTCAGGGGTATGAGGCGATGAATGATCCGCTGCCCGCCAAGGGCACAAAGGTCTGATCGGCGGCCATATCTCAAGCTGAGCCTGCGGCTTGCCACCCGCCCGGATGGCAGCGCTTGCAGGCCCGGAACCCCGCCGCCACAGAGTCCTCGACCGAGGTGCGGAACACACAATTTTCGCGCTTGGGCGTTCGCGCGGGGCAGGTCAGCCGGCAAAATATCCCGGTTGAGGTGACGCAGACCAGCGCCACCGCCGCAAACCGCGCGTCCCGCGCCAGCAGCGCCGCGTATAGCACGTCATCATCCGGCAGCATGACACTCCTCCTTCAGCGCGGTCCAATAGGGCAAAGCCTAGCACCTGACGCATCCGCAGACAGCCCCGACGCCGGTGAATGCGCAGGTTCCGGGTCAGATCAGCCCGGCAACCCCATCCCAGACCAGCTTGGCCGAAATCAGCAAAAGCGCCCAGGTCACCGCCTGAAAGAACCGGCGCTCGGGCATCCATTTCACCAGCCACACGCCGATGAACACCGCGCCCACCGCCGGCACAGCCAGCACGGCCGCCACCTTCAGATTGCCAGGGTTCAACTGCCCCAGCGCATAATACGGCACCAGCTTTACCGCGTTGATGACCGCAAAGGCGATGGTTGACGTTCCGGCAAACGCTGCCTTGGTCATCCCCAAAGGCAAGGTATAAACCTGATAGGGCGGCCCGCCTGCATGGCTGACAAAGCTGGTGAAACCGGTCACGACCCCCCAGAACAGCCCAGGCACCACCTCTGGCTGTTTGGGGTGTGCCACCACCGGCCGGCGAATCAGCAGGTTCAGGGCGAACAGCACCCCGATGGCCCCGACCATCAGCCGCACTGCCGCCTCTGGCACCATCGTGGCCGTGGCCCAGCCCACCCCGATCCCAACCAGTGCGCCGGGCAGGATGATCGCCAGCACCCGACGGTCAAAGGAATGGCGATAGGCATAAAGCCCGAAGATGTCAGAGACCACATAGACCGGCAGCAACAGCCCCGCCGCTAGCACCGGGTTCATCACCAAGGCCATGACCGGCACACTCAGCATGCCCACCGCAGGCACGCCGCCCTTGCCCATCCCGACCAGCGCCGCCGCAACGACCGCCACCGCCCAGTATGCCACTGCGTCCATCACGACCTCCGCTACGGTTACCGCTAACGCCAAACCTGCAGGCCCGAAAGCACCGATTTTCTGCATACAATTGCATACCGAAACCACTCCAAGACTGGACAGATGGTGCTTTAGGGGCTACCCCTCGCCGCGATTCACCCCAAAGGAGGCTTCCATGGCCAGACCCAAGATCGCCCTTATCGGCGCCGGTCAGATCGGCGGTACGCTTGCCCATCTCGTCGCGCTCAAGGAACTGGGCGACGTGATCCTTTTCGACATCGCCGAAGGCACGCCGCAGGGCAAGGCGCTGGACATTGCGCAGTCGGGGCCCTCGGAAGGCTTTGACGCCACGATGACCGGCACCAACTCCTACGCGGATCTGGCGGGCGCGGATGTCTGCATCGTCACCGCAGGTGTGCCCCGCAAACCGGGGATGAGCCGCGATGACCTTCTTGGCATCAACCTCAAGGTGATGAAATCGGTCGGCGAGGGCATCAAGGCACATTGCCCGAACGCCTTCGTGATCTGCATCACCAACCCGCTGGACGCCATGGTCTGGGCACTGCGCGAATTTTCGGGCCTGCCGCACCACAAGGTTGTCGGCATGGCCGGCGTGCTGGACTCGGCCCGCTTCCGCCATTTCCTGGCGCTGGAATTCAACGTCTCGATGAAGGATGTCACCGCCTTCGTCCTTGGCGGCCATGGCGATACGATGGTGCCGTCTGTCCGCTATTCCACCGTGGGCGGCATCCCGCTGCCGGATCTGGTGGCGATGGGCTGGACCACGCAGGAAAAGCTGGACGCCATCGTCCAGCGCACCCGCGACGGCGGCGCGGAAATCGTCGGTCTGTTGAAAACCGGCTCGGCGTTCTATGCCCCCGCCACCGCCGCGATCGAGATGGCTGAGGCTTACATCAAGGACCAAAAGCGCCTGCTGCCCTGCGCTGCCTTCGTCAAAGGCCCTTATGGCCTTGACGGCATCTATGTCGGCGTGCCGGTCATCCTTGGTGCCGGCGGGGTCGAACGTGTGGTCGAGGTGAAACTTGACGCCGCCGAAAAGGCGATGCTCGACAAATCCATCGACGCGGTAAAGGGCCTCTTGACCGCCTGCCGGGCAATTGACGGCTCGCTCGCCTAAGGCCAGTCCGGCTTTCCAGCCTTGAATGCGCAGCCATTGGCTGCGTATTTTCATGCCAGCCCCACTGATCTGACCCGAACGAAAGGTCCAGCTGATGAAAGCCGCCCTGATCGCCCTTCTGGCCCTTGCCACCCCCGCCGCCGCCGAAACCCTTTCGGCCGAAATCGGCGCCAAGGGCATCGCCCCGACGCTGGCCCGGTTGAAAGCACAGCCCGAACCCGCGCTTGAGGATATCTTCGCCATCGGCGGCCTGCATTTCCTGGGTGCTGTGGAACGCGCGCTGCAATTGCAATGGCGCACCGGGGCCGATCAGGCCGCAGGCAACGCCGGTGACACTCTGGGCCTGCCGTTCCTGCGCTTGCCCGTGCCGCCGAACCCCGCGCCCGAACCCTTTGCGGGTGCGCTGATCACCCAGCTTTTCACCGACATCGACGCCGACATGACCACCGCCCGCACCGCCCTTGCCACCCTGCCCGTGGGTGAGGATTTCGGGCTGGAGCTTGCCTTTTCCGACCTCTGGTTCGACGTAAACCAGAACGGCGCGCGTGAGGCTGAGGAAGATGCCCTTGCCATCCTTGGCCCCCAGCTGATGGGCTGGCAATGGCAAGACCGCGACCCTGCCGCCCCGCCGCTGACCATCCGCTTTGACGCGGCCGATGCGGCCTGGCTGACGGCCTACACCCATGTGATGTCGGGTATGGCGAACACCATCCTCGCCTACGATCCCGCCACCAGCATCGACCGGGTGATCGCTGCCCGTAGCGCGCTGAAGGTCGCGCAGCCCTCGCCTGACGACTACAGCTTTGACGCCTCTTTCGGCCAGTTCCTCGACGCCTTTGCCATGCTGGAAGGTGCCGTGAACCAGCAACCCGACACCGCCCGCGCGCAGGCCGCCAAAGGCCATTTCCTGGCAATGATCGCTGAGAACCGCCGCTTCTGGTCGCTTGTTGCGCAGGAAACGGACAATGACCGTGAATGGGTGCCGAACGACGCCCAGACGTCTGCGCTTGGGATTCCTCTGCCCCCCGGCACTGGCGATACCTGGCTTGGCGTGCTTGCGGATGGCGAGGCGCTGTTGCAAGGGCGTATCCTGATCCCCTACTGGCGTGGCCCGACCGGCCAGGGCATCAACCTTGGCCGGATGTTCGACGCCCCCGCCCCGATCTCGGTCACCGGCTGGGTCCAGGGCTGGGCCGCCGTGCCGTATCTTGAGCAAGGCCCCGTGATCAACGACACCAGCCTGCGCCAGTTTGAGGCGCTTATGGGTGGCAATGCCGGGCTGATGATGGTCTTCCTGAACTGACGGCGGCCGCATCCCGCTGCACCCTTCGCTGGCCGGCATCCCTTCCATGCCCCTTGCCCCCGCGGCCCAAATCCGGCATGCCATCCCATCCCATGCACTGGAGACTTCCATGGACTACTCCAAATCCGGCAACCCCAAAGGGTTTCGCCACAACCCGCGCGGCCCCGACCATTCCCAGAAGGGCGCGCCGAAATCCGTGACCCCGCCGCGCGAAACGAAGGAAGAGCTGCTGGCCCGCATGAAGGCCGCCGCTGCGACCAAAACGGACAGCAAGGACTGACCCGCCCACGCGTGCCCAAGACCCCCGCGACCACCTCGCCCTACCTTGTTCCGGGGTTTTATGACCAGGCCATCGCCAAGGGTCGCCACCGCGACATCGTTGGCGGCCGCTGGGGGGAAACCGGCCGGGCGCAGATGGCAGCCCTACTGTCGGTGGGGATGACGCCGCCCGATCACCTGCTGGATATCGGCTGCGGCGCGCTGCGTCTGGGCCATCTGGCTGTGCCATTCCTTGATCCCGGCCATTACTGGGGCACCGACGCCTCGCTTGCCCTCATGCAGCACGGACGGCGGATGGAACTGCCCGACCCCACCCGCCTACCAGAGGGGCAGCTGGTTGAGGATGCGACCTTTGCCCTGCCGGGCATCCCCACCTCTGTCACCCTGGCCATCGCCTGGGGTGTGTTCACCCACCTGCCGATCAGCGCGCTTGAGGCGGCCTTGCACAGCGTGGCCCAGCGCCTGCCCGCCCTGCGCGCCTTGCTGTTCACGGTGTTTCTTGCCCCCGACACCGGGGCCACAGCGCCGTTCCGGCAGGCCGATGGCGTGGTCACCCACCCCGACCGCGCGCCCCGCCACTTTCGTCTGGATGACGTGCTGGCCCTGGTCACCGCCGCAGGCCTTGCCGCCGAAGCCCGCCCTGACCGCCTGCCCCGTGGTCAGCGGCTGTTCATCGCCCGCAGGTCAGGCTGAGGCAACGAGGCCTCTGCGCCGCCCCAGATCCCATAGACCTCACGCATGTAATCCACGCACGCGAGGTTCGCCTGCGCCCGGTCCGACCCGTCGATCACCGCCATGTGCAGCGCGTGATGGGCGAAAATCCCGGCATAAACGTGGGAACATTCCAGGCGTCTGTCAGCCCAGATCGGGATACCGCAGCGGGTAAGGTGGCCCGAAATCCAGATATCATCCACCGCCCAAAGCACTGGCGGGACATCAAACACCGCGTCGTCCAGATAGGACGGCCGCAAGGCAACTCCGCAAAACCCTTCGGCGATGTCGGTGTAGCCCGACTGCTTGACCTTGCGGTACCACGTCAGCATCCGGGGCACGGCCGGGTCCCCGGGCCGGATCGCGGCAAACAGGCGCCGAAGGTGATAGCCGAACTGCGCATTCCCGCCAGGGGCACGCACCACCCGCGGCAAGGGGGCCGTCGCCTGCCAGGGCCGCCCCAGCTGCTCCACAGACAAGGCGGTGGCACAAAGTGCGGTCTTCGGCATCTTGCGGCGCAGCTTCAACACCCGCCCGGCCCAGTTGGGGGAAAAGTGCACGTCATCATCGACATACAACAGGTCAATCTCCTGCCCGCGATAGGCGCGCAGGGCGGGCAGGATCTTGGTGGCCGGGCCAAAATCCTCATCCACGCGGACGATCCGTACACCCTCAGGCACATCGGGCAGGCCGCCGCCCCATTGCGGAAAGCGGCGATAGGTGCGGGGAATGTAAAGCTCCACCGCTTCGGGGCGTGACGTCTGCGCGACCAGCGACCGAAGCGTCGGCCCCAATGCGGCAAAGCGCGGCGGAATGGTGGACAGGCTGATGACATGACGCATGACCGGGTGATATCCGCGCCGCTCACCAGCGTAAAGCGGGTGCGGGGGTCCGGACTTGCGGCGCTGGCCTTGTTCACTCATCCTTGGGCAACCGCCACCCGGAGGATGCCATGCGCGCGCCAACTCTTGCCTTTGCAGCCGCTGTCACGCTGGCCCTTGCCGCCCCACAGGCCAGCGCGGAAACCCTGTCGGATGAGATTGGCCGCGCCGGGATCAGCGCGACCGCGGCCCGCCTTGCCGCCCTGCCAGCCCCCACCAACGAAGACCTGTTCGCCCTTGCCGGACTGCGTTTTCTGGGCGGGGTTGAGGCCGCACTTCAACTGCGCTGGCAGACCGGCATCCGTGCCGACTGGTCGGAGCTGCCGATCCTGCGCCTGCCGATCCCGGAAAACCCGAATGCGCGGCCGTTCCAGCCCTCGGACATCACCACCCTTGTCACCGACCTTGACGCCGGGATGGACCGCGCCCGCGCCGCCCTTGACCAGTTGGGCGACCGGCCTTTTGCCGTGCAGATCGCCCTGTCCGACCTGTGGTTCGACATCAACCAGAACGGCAGCCGCGATGCGGGCGAAGGGGTGTCCGCCGTCGCTGGCCTGCTTGGCGGGGGGCGCATCATCGCCGTGCCGGTCAGCGATCCGGTCATCACCTTTGACACCGCCGACGCGGCCTGGCTGCGGGCCTACACGCATTTTCTGTCCGGCTTTGCCAGTATCACGCTGGCCTATGACCCCGAACCCGCGATCCAGCGGGTGATGGACAGCTCGGCCGCGATCTACGCCCTTTGGGGCGACACCCCACCGCCCAATGCGCTGGACATGATGTTTGGCCGTCAGGTGGACCGCGTCGCCATGATCCTGTTTGCGCTGTCCAGGACGCCCGACCCGGCGCTGGCACAGGATGCCCACGCCCATTTCCTGGCGATGATCGACGCGAACCGCCGCTTCTGGTCGCTTGTGGAACTTGAGCCGGACAACACCGGCGAATGGGTGCCGAATGACCGGCAGGTCTCGGCCCTCGGGATCACCATGCCGCCGGGCACGGGCGACCGTTGGCAGGCCGTGCTGGCCGATGCCGAGGCGCTGCTGACCGGCAAGGCGCTGATCCCCCACTGGCGCTTTGGCGCCGAGGCCGGGATCAACCTGCGCAAGCTGTTTGAGACCCCACCCCCCGTGGATCTGGTGACCTTCATCCAGGGTGAGGGGCTGTTGCCCTATGCCGAAAAAGGCCCCCGGGTCAGCCCGATGGCCTGGAACGAATTTCAGCGGCTGGTGCAGGGCGATGCCCTGTTGTTTGCGGTTTTCCTGAACTGAATGGCGTGGTTTCGCTGGTGGACCCAGAGTCCTGCCCCGGGGATTCTGGTTCAGCGAATCATCTGGCAGGTGGCGAATGGGCAAATGTGATCACAGTTTTCAATCTTGTGATCACAGCGACAAAGCGTGTGATCACAAGCTGCAGTTTTCCCCCCTCTGCAGCGCTAACAGCCCGGAATTCCCGTAGGAAACAGGCTGGAACCGTGTCATCACCCGGCCGAACGATCAAAGAACGGGGCGGCCCAGATGAACATCCACGAATACCAGGCCAAGGCGCTGCTGCGCAGCTACGGCATCCCGGTCAGTGACGGCCGCGTTGTGATGCGCGGCGAAGAAGCCAAGACCGCCGCGGGTGAGCTTGATGGCCCGCTCTGGGTCGTAAAGGCGCAGATTCACGCAGGCGGCCGCGGCAAGGGCCATTTCAAGGAACCCGAAGCCGGTGAAAAAGGCGGCGTCCGCCTTGCCCGTTCGGTCGGGGAAGCCGCCGAGTTTGCCCGCCAGATGCTGGGCCGCACCCTCGTCACCATCCAGACCGGTGAGGCTGGCAAGCAGGTCAACCGCATCTACATCGAAGACGGCAGCGACATTGATCGCGAATTCTACCTTGCTTTCCTGATCGACCGTCAGTCCAGCCGCATCTCTATCGTCGTCTCGACCGAAGGCGGGATGAGCATTGAAGACGTGGCCCACGACACGCCCGAACTGATCCACACCTTCACCATCGACCCCGCCACAGGGTTGCAGGATTTCCACGGCCGCCGCGTCGCCTTTGCGCTGGGGCTGTCGGGCGCACAGGTCAAATCCTGCGTCGCCATCGTGAAGAACCTCTACCGCATGTTCACCGACAAGGACATGGACATGCTGGAGATCAACCCGTTCTGCGTGCTGAAGGATGGCTCCCTCAAACTCCTTGACGCCAAGATGGCTTTCGACGGCAACGCGATCTACCGTCACCCCGACATCGCCGCGTTGCGGGACGAGACCGAGGAAGACCCGAAGGAACTCGCCGCGTCCAAATTCGACCTGAACTACATCGCGCTGGATGGCGAGATCGGCTGCATGGTCAACGGCGCGGGCCTCGCGATGGCCACGATGGACATCATCAAGCTTTACGGCGCCGAGCCTGCCAACTTCCTTGACGTCGGCGGTGGCGCCACCAAGGAAAAGGTCACCGAGGCCTTCAAGATCATCACCTCTGACCCGCAGGTCAAAGGCATCCTTGTGAACATCTTCGGCGGCATCATGCGTTGCGACATCATCGCCGAAGGCGTGATCGCGGCGGTGAAAGAGGTCGGCCTCAAGGTCCCGCTGGTCGTCCGGCTGGAGGGCACCAACGTCGAGCTTGGCAAGGACATCATCCGCAAATCCGGCCTGAACGTCATCGCCGCAGATGACCTGAAGGACGGGGCCGAGAAGATCGTGAAGGCCGTCAAAGGATAATCGTAGGGTGGGCGATTTCGCCCACCATCCCCTCGGCATGGTGGGCAGATTGCCCGCCCTACGCACCCAAAGGAAGCTTCTGAATGTCCGTCCTCGTAAACAAATCCACCCGCGTCATCTGTCAGGGCTTCACCGGCTCGCAGGGCACCTTCCACTCCGAACAGGCCATCGCTTATGGCACGAAAATGGTCGGCGGCGTGACGCCCGGCAAGGGCGGGACCGAGCACCTCGGCCTGCCGGTCTTTGACTCCGTCCATGACGCCGTCGCCAAGACCCAAGCCAACGCCACCGCCATCTACGTGCCGCCGCCCTTCGCCGCCGACAGCATCCTTGAGGCGATCGACGCCGAGATTGAGCTGATCATCTGCATCACCGAAGGCATCCCGGTCCTTGACATGATGCGGGTCAAGCGCGCGCTCATCAATTCGAAGTCCCGCCTGATCGGCCCGAACTGCCCCGGCGTCCTGACCCCCGGCGAATGCAAGATCGGGATCATGCCGGGCAGCATCTTTTCCAAAGGCTCGGTCGGGGTTGTGTCACGCTCCGGCACCCTGACCTATGAGGCCGTGAAACAGACCACCGACGTCGGCCTTGGCCAGTCCACCGCCGTCGGCATCGGCGGCGACCCGATCAAGGGGTCCGAGCATATCGACATCCTCGAGATGTTCCTCGCCGACCCCGAGACCCACTCGATCATCATGATCGGCGAAATCGGTGGCGCTGCGGAAGAAGAAGCCGCCCAGTTCCTTGCCGATGAAAAGAAAAAGGGCCGCTGGAAGCCCACCGCCGGCTTCATCGCCGGCCGCACCGCCCCCCCCGGCCGCCGCATGGGCCATGCCGGCGCCATCGTCGCCGGAGGCAAGGGCGACGCGCAGTCGAAGATCGAAGCCATGCTCAGCGCCGGGATTGTTGTGGCGGATAGCCCCGCAGGGCTGGGCGAGGCCGTGCTGAAAGCAATCAAGGCGTAGGTCGGGGCTCACCCCGACTCATTTTCTTGGCGGGGGACGCCCCGCCCCTCAAGGAAACGCAACCATGACCGACCAATCCCCCACCGCCGCCTTCACCGCCTCGTCCTTCCTGGACGGGGCGAATGCCGATTACGTCGACCAGCTGGCCGCGCGCCACGCCGCCGACCCCGCGTCGGTCGACCCGCAATGGGCGGAGTTCTTCAAGGCCCTCGGCGATAGTGAGCTTGACGCCAAGCGCGCCGCCAGCGGCCCCAGCTGGGCCCGAACCGACTGGCCGCCGCAGCCGGTGGATGACCTGACCGCTGCCCTGACCGGCGAATGGGCTGCCCCGCCCCCGGCCAGGGAGGCAAAGGCTGCTGGTGCAAAGATCGCCGCCAAGGCCGCCGAAGCAGGCGTCCCGCTAACGGAAGAGCAAATCCAGCGCGCCGTCCTCGACAGCATCCGCGCCATCATGATCATCCGCGCTTATCGGATCCGGGGCCACCTTGCCGCCGATCTTGACCCGCTTGGCATGACCGAACGCGGCAACCAGCCCGAGCTTGACCCCGCATCCTACGGGTTCGCCGAAGCTGACATGGACCGGCCGATCTTTATCGACAACGTCCTTGGCCTGACCCATGCCTCGATGCGCCAGATCATCGACATCGTAAAGCGCACCTACTGTGGCACCTTCGCGCTGCAGTACATGCACATCTCTGACCCCGAACAGGCAGGCTGGCTGAAGGAACGGATCGAAGGCTACGGCAAGGAAATCCAGTTCACCCGCGAAGGCCGCAAGGCCATCCTGAACAAGCTGGTGGAAGCCGAGGGCTATGAGAAGTTCCTCCACGTCAAATACATGGGGACCAAGCGCTTTGGCCTTGATGGGGCCGAAAGCCTGATCCCGGCGATGGAGCAGATCATCAAGCGCGGCGGTGCCTTGGGCGTGAAAGAGGTCGCCATCGGCATGCCGCACCGGGGCCGCCTGTCGGTGCTGGCCAACGTGTTGATGAAGCCCTACCGCGCGATCTTTCACGAATTCCAGGGCGGTTCCTACAAGCCCGAAGACGTGGACGGCTCGGGTGACGTGAAGTACCATCTTGGGGCATCCAGCGACCGCGAGTTTGACGGCAACAAGGTCCACCTCAGCCTCACCGCGAACCCCAGCCACCTGGAGGCGGTAAACCCCGTCGTCCTTGGCAAGGTCCGCGCCAAGCAGGACCAGATGAACGACGCCGCCGAACGCATCGCCGTTCTGCCGATCCTGCTGCACGGTGACGCGGCTTTTGCCGGGCAAGGCGTCGTCGCGGAGTGCCTGCAGCTGTCGGGCATCAAGGGCCACCGCACCGGGGGCTGCATCCACATCATCGTCAACAACCAGATCGGCTTCACGACCTCGCCGTCGTTCAGCCGCACCTCACCCTACCCGACCGACATCGCGCTGATGGTTGAGGCCCCGATCTTCCACGTCAATGGCGACGACCCCGAGGCTGTGGTCCACGCCGCCCGCGTGGCGACCGAATACCGCCAGAAGTTCCACAAGGACGTGGTGCTGGACATCTTCTGCTACCGTCGCTTCGGTCACAACGAAGGCGATGAGCCGATGTTCACCAACCCGGCGATGTATGCCCGCATCAAGCGCCAGAAGACCACGCTGCAGCTTTACACCGAACGTCTGGTGGCTGACGGCCTGATCCCCGAAGGCGAGATCGAGGACATGAAGGCCGCCTTCCAGGCCCGGCTGAATGAAGAGTTTGAGGCCGGAAAGGCCTTCCTGCCCAAC
>JBBQVR010000121.1:0-10906 GCA_038211355.1 Rhodobacterales bacterium
GATGGCAACATAGATGCAATAGAGCTTCTTGTATTCGTCCGTACCGGCTGCGTCGTTATACGCCTTCTGGTTCAGGATCGTGTCCAGCGCCACAGCGGTCTTGCCGGTCTGACGGTCGCCGATGATCAGCTCGCGCTGGCCACGGCCAACCGGGATCATCGCATCGATGGCTTTAAGGCCGGTCGCCATCGGCTCGTGCACCGATTTGCGCGGGATGATGCCCGGTGCCTTGACGTCGGCCTGACGGCGTTCGGAAGACTCGATCGGGCCCTTGCCGTCGATCGGGTTGCCCAGACCGTCCACAACGCGGCCCAGAAGCGCGTTGCCCGCAGGCACGTCCACGATGGACTTGGTGCGCTTGACGGTGTCGCCTTCCTTGATGTCCTGGTCGGACCCGAAGATCACGATGCCGACGTTGTCGACTTCCAGGTTCAGTGCCATGCCACGGATGCCGCCGGGGAACTCGACCATCTCGCCGGCCTGCACGTTGTCCAGGCCATGCACACGGGCAATCCCGTCACCGACCGACAGCACGCGGCCAACTTCGGCCACTTCGGCGTCCTTGCCGAAATTCTTGATCTGCTCTTTGAGGATCGCAGAGATCTCGGCAGCTTGAATTCCCATCACCCAACCTCTTTCATTGCATTCTGAAGCGCTGCAAGCTTCGCCTTGACCGACGTGTCGATCATGGTCGAGCCCAGCTTGACGACAAGACCGCCGATGAGAGTTTCATCTACGGTGGTTTTCAATTTCACGGTCTTGCCGACGCGGGCTTTCAGCGTCTCGGCAAGTTTCTTGGACTGTGCGGCGGTCAGCGCGCGGGCGGCGGTCACCTCGGCGGTCACTTCACCCTTTTCCACGGCAATCTGTTCGGCCAGATTGACCAGCAGCTGCGGCAGCACGAACAGGCGCCGCTTTTCCGACATCAGCGCCAGCGTGTTGGCCAGAAGATCGCTGATCGCCAGCTTGGTCCCGATGGCCTTGATCACGTTGCCCTGATCTTCCCGCGTCACCACCGGCGAGGCGATGGCCGCCCGCAGGTCGGGGCTGATTGCCAGGGCTTCGGACAGGGCGGCAATATCAGCCTCAAGCGCCGTCAGCGCGCCGCCATCCTTTGCCAGTTCGAACACTGCCGTCGCATAGCGTTTGGCAATGCCCAGAGAGATCGAAGCCGTTTCTGACACGTCAAACCTTCCGCTGCCTGTTGCCCTGGGCCCAACTGGACCGGGCTGACCTCTGACATGCGCCTCAAGTGGCTTTGAGCCGCAGATGCCTGTCTTCGGGGGCGTCCTTAGCAGAGGCTTTACCACCCCGCAACCGGGTTGGTCACGCTTTTGGCAGGCGATGTGAGGCAGAGGGTCGCTGCGTTGCAGAACCGCCGCTTTCGCCCCCGCAGCACGCGACTTGCCCCGCATCCCGTGGCGGCCCGATTCCGGCGATCACGCTGCATCAAGAGACCGTCAACCAGCGCCCGCGCAGGTTGACCCCGGCCCCCCGTCGACCGACACATGCAGCAATGACAGACCCCGAAAAGGAGCTTTCGATGACGCTTGTCACCCGGCGCGGAACCCTCGCCCTTGGCCTTGCAGGAACGGGTGCGCTTTTCCTGCCCTCAATCGTCAGGGCGCAGGCCACCGAAGGCGCGGCGCGCAACAACGCCTCTAGCTTTCAGATGCAGGACTGGGGTGACCATTTCGACGCCTTGGGCAAGGGCGCGATTGTCGCCGACACCGTATCGCGCGCGCTGCACTTCTGGGACGCGACGGATGGCAGCCACCGGATCTTTCCAACCTCGGTCCCGATTTCGGATGAGCTGACCAAACGCGGCTACACCGAGATTGTCCGCAAGAAGGAAGGCCCGTCCTGGACCCCCACCGCCTCGCAGATGGAGCGGTATCCTGACTGGAAGCCCATTCCCCCCGGTCCGGAAAACCCGCTTGGCACCCATGCGATGTATCTTGGCTGGCCCGCCTATATCATCCACGGCACCCATGACACGCGCAAGATCGGGCGGCGGTCGTCGGATGGCTGCATCGGCCTTTACAACGAAAATATCGCCCAGCTTTTCGCGATGTGCCCCATCGGCACCCAGGTTCGGGTGATTTGATGCGCGTGATCTGATGCGTGCCTAATGCGGGCCTAACCCCGTGCCGGAGCAGGCGCGGGGGCGGCCTGACCAATCCCCTCCAGCACCCGCAATGGGCGGCGCACGGCGGCACCAAGGCCGCCGCGTGTGGGGGCGTAGACCTGCTTGGACGCCTCGACCATCAGCACCCCCCCGACCAGCCAGGGCATCTTGCGGCCAATCGCCTCCCAGAAGGCGGCAGTGCGCAGCCAGAACCGGGTGGATGACGGCGGCGCAAACAGCACCGACTGGCTGCGTTCAGGGGTAAAGCCGTGGCGTTTCAGCTGCGCCTCAAGCTGCGCCACCGAATAGGGGCGGCCAAAGCCAAAGGGCGTGGCATCACTGCGCGCCCACAGGCCCGTGCGGTTCGGCACGATCACCAGCGCGCGGCCGCCGGGGCCCAGCACGCGCCCCGCCTCCTCCAGCACGGCTGAGGGGTTTTCCGATGTCTCCAGCCCGTGCATCAGGATCAGCCGGTCCACCATCCCCGTGGGCACCGGCCAGGCGGTATCTTCGCAAAGGACGCTGACATTTTCCATGCCCGCAGGCCAGGGCATCACGCCCTGCGGCCCTGGCATCAACCCGATCACCCGCCGCGATTGCGCAAGATAAGGGCGTAGCAACGGCACCGCAAAGCCAAAGCCCACCACCGTCTGTCCCGGCCCCGGCGCCCAGTGTTTGACCACCTGATCACGGATGGCCCGCTGCGCCACCCGGCCCAGCGCCGTGCGGTAGTAGAAGTTTCTCAGGTCCAGCACATCAAGGTGCATTGCGATCCTTTACCCGGCGGTCAATCCTTGGCCACCATACCCAAATCCGGTGCAAAAACCATGACCCCCGAACACGTCACCCTTGAACTTGTGACCATCCCCTGCCGCACCGACAATTACGCCTACCTTGTCCATGACGCGGCCAGCGGCCAGACCGCCGTGATCGACGTGCCAGACGCCGGCCCGATCCTGGCCGAGCTGAAGGCCCGCGGTTGGCAGCTTTCCGACATCCTTCTGACCCATCACCATGATGACCACATCTCGGGCGTCGAAACCCTGCGCGCAGCCACCGGGGCGATGGTCCTTGGTGCCGCCGCCGACGCCCATCGCCTGCCCCCGCTTGACTATGCTCTGACCGAGGATGCCAGCTTTGCCATCGGCGCCGAACAGGTCCGCGTGATCGACGTGCCCGGCCATACCGTCGGCCACATCGCTTTTCACTTCCCGCTTTCGGGCTATGCCTTCACCGGCGACAGCCTGATGTCGGCCGGCTGCGGCCGCCTGTTTGAAGGCACCCCCGCCCAGATGCACGCCAGCCTTGCAAAACTTGCCCAGTTGCCCCCGGAAACGCTGATCTGTTCGGGCCACGAATACACCGCGTCGAACCTGCGATTTGCTGTCACCCTTGAACCCGGCAATCCGGCGCTTATCTCTCGGACTGCGCGGGTCACCGACCAGCGCGCCCACGGGCAGCCCACCGTCCCGGTCAGCCTAGCGACCGAACAAGCCACCAACCCTTTCCTGCGGGCCCACCTGCCCACACTCAAAGCAGCCGTGGGCCTGCCGGATGCCGACGCTGCCACGGTTTTCACCGAAATCCGGGCCAGAAAAGACAGGTTTTGACCCCCGAATATCACAAATGCTGTGATGACCGCCGGGAAAGAACGATCTGCATCAAATACTGCTTGAAGTGCGGCCAGGAAAACCGATCTTTAAGTTTATGAGGCCACGGTTGGCAGGGCACAAAGCCCACCCGACCCGCAGGACAGGAGCACAAAAGGTGCCGTCATTTTCGACAACGCTTGAGCAAGCCATTCACGCCGCTTTGGCCCTGGCCAATTCGCGCCGCCACGAACTTGCAACGCTGGAGCATCTGTTGCTCTCGCTTATCGAAGAACCGGATGCTGCGCGGGTCATGAAGGCCTGCTCGGTCGATCTGGATGTACTTCGCAAAACCCTGACCGATTTCATCGACGATGATCTGTCCACGCTGGTGACAGATGTCGAAGGGTCTGAGGCTGTGCCGACCGCCGCCTTCCAGCGCGTCATCCAGCGCGCGGCGATCCATGTGCAATCCTCGGGGCGGACCGAAGTGACCGGTGCCAACGTGCTGGTCGCCATCTTCGCAGAACGGGAATCGAACGCGGCCTACTTCCTGCAAGAACAGGACATGACCCGTTACGACGCGGTCAACTTCATCGCGCATGGCGTGGCAAAAGATCCGTCCTACGGTGAGGCGCGGCCCGTGCAAGGGTCCGATGAACCGCATGAAACACCCAAGGCCGAGGCGGGTGAGGCGAAGGAATCCGCCCTGTCGAAATACTGCGTCGACCTGAACGTGAAGGCACGTAAGGGCGATGTTGACCCCCTCATCGGCCGTGAATCCGAGGTGGAGCGGTGCATTCAGGTGCTCTGCCGCCGCCGCAAGAACAATCCGCTGCTGGTCGGCGACCCCGGCGTTGGCAAGACCGCCATCGCCGAAGGTCTGGCCCGCAAGATCGTGAACGGCGAGACGCCCGAGGTTCTGGCCAAGGCTACCATCTTCAGCCTTGATATGGGCGCTTTGCTGGCAGGCACCCGCTATCGTGGTGACTTTGAGGAACGCCTGAAAGCCGTGGTCAAAGAGATGGAGGATCACCCCGACGCGATCCTGTTCATCGACGAGATTCACACCGTGATCGGCGCGGGCGCGACCAGCGGCGGGGCGATGGATGCCTCGAACCTGCTGAAACCGGCGTTGCAGGGTGGCAAGCTGCGCTGCATGGGAAGCACGACCTACAAGGAATTCCGTCAGCACTTTGAAAAGGACCGCGCCCTGTCGCGCCGGTTCCAAAAGATCGACGTGAACGAACCCTCTGTGCCGGATGCGATCAAGATCCTGATGGGCCTGAAGCCGCATTTCGAAGAACACCACGATCTGAAATATACCAGCGAAGCCATCAAGTCGGCGGTGGAATTGGCCGCGCGCTATATCCATGACCGCAAACTGCCGGACTCGGCGATTGACGTGATTGATGAGGCCGGGGCCGCCCAGCACCTCTTGTCAGGCATCAAGCGCCGGAAATCGCTTGGCGTGAAAGAGATTGAGGCTGTCGTGGCCAAGATCGCCCGCATCCCGCCGAAAACCGTGTCAAAGGACGATGCCGAAACCCTGCGCGATCTTGAGAAAACCCTCAAACGTGTGGTCTTCGGCCAGGACAAGGCGGTTGAGGCTTTGTGCAGTGCCATCAAGCTGGCCCGCGCCGGCCTGCGCGAACCGGAAAAGCCGATCGGAAACTACCTGTTTGCCGGGCCAACCGGTGTCGGCAAGACCGAGGTGGCCAAACAACTCGCCAGCTCCCTCGGCGTTGAGCTGATCCGCTTTGACATGTCGGAATACATGGAAAAGCACGCCGTTTCCCGCCTGATCGGTGCGCCACCCGGCTATGTCGGCTTTGACCAGGGCGGCATGCTGACCGACAAGATCGACCAGCATCCCCACTCCGTCCTCTTGCTGGACGAAATGGAAAAGGCCCACCCGGATGTCTACAACATCCTGCTGCAGGTGATGGACCACGGCAAACTGACTGACCATAACGGCCGGACGGTGGATTTCCGCAACGTGATCCTGATCATGACCTCGAACGCCGGCGCCCGTGAACAGTCGCAATCGGCCATCGGTTTCGGCCGCGAACGTCGGACCGGCGAAGATACGGCGGCAATCGAGCGGACATTCACGCCGGAATTCCGCAACCGTCTGGATGCGGTGATCAGCTTCGCCTCGCTTGGCAAAGAGGTCATCATGCAGGTGGTTGAAAAGTTCGTCCTCCAGCTTGAAGCGCAGTTGCTGGACCGCAACGTCCACATCGAGCTTTCGCCCGAAGCGGCGCGCTGGCTGGGCGAAAAGGGCTATGATGACAAGATGGGCGCGCGTCCCCTTGGCCGCGTGATCCAGGAGTACATCAAGAAGCCGCTGGCCGAAGAACTGCTGTTCGGCAAGCTGGTCAAGGGCGGTGTGGTCAAGGTCAAGGTCAAGGACGATGCCATCGTGCTTGACATCGAAGAGCCGCATAAGCCCCGCCTGACCGGTCAAAAACCGCCCCTTCTGACGGCGGAATGACCGTTTCACAAAGTGACAAAACCCCCGCTTCGGCGGGGGTTTTTGATTCCAATCCATGATTTGCAGCATCGGCAACCTGCCAAACCTGTCGCCTCTTCTCCCGTGGGCCGGGGAAGGGGGGTGGCGGGCCACCGGAAGAGCGGCACCTGCCAAGGTCGCAGTTAACGCTCGGTCAGCTTCAATTCGATCCGCCGGTTCAGCGCCCGCGCTTCGGGTGTGTCGCCTTCACCCACGGGGCGGTATTCCCCGAACCCGGTAGCGGCCATCCGGTCGGGCGGAAAGCCCAGCTCATCCTGCATGAAGCGCACCACGGACAAAGCCCGCGCCTGGCTAAGCTCCCAGTTGTCGGCAAAGGCCCCCCCGCCTGACAGGGGCACGTTGTCCGTGTGGCCATCGACCCGGATGATCCAGTCAATCTCGGCCGGAATGTTCTGGCGCACCTCGTCCAGCGTTCGCACCACCCCGGCAATCTGCGCCCGGCCTTCGGGGGCAAGGTCGGCTGAGCCTGGGTTGAACAGCACCTCGCTGGAGAACACGAACCGGTCACCCACCACCCGCACGCCATCACGTCCGGCAAGAAGGGTGGAAAGCTCACCAAAGAATTCCGACCGAAATCGCGCCAGATCTCGGTTTTCGGCGGTCAGACGGGCGGCCTCGGCCGCTTCAAGTTCCGCCCGGCGGCGCTGTTCGGCGGCAACCTGGGCAAGAGCGGTGTTCAGTTCCGACCCAAGGCTTTCCAGCTGCACCTGCGCCGCTTCGTCCCGCGCCTGGGATTCGTCCAGCACCTGTTGCAGACTGCCAAGCTGGCTGCGCAGAGCGGCGATCTGCTGATTCAAAAGCTCAACCTCACGCGCGGCGTCCAGGGCTTTTTCCTGTTCGGCAAGCAACGCCGTCTCAGCGGCGGCCAGGGCTGCGTCCTTTGCCCCGTCCGGTGCGGCTGCAGCTCGCGCGCCGGCCAACAGGGTCAGCGTTTCTTCGGCGCGCTTGCGTTCGGCCTCCAGCGCCAGGGTCATCGCGATCAGTTCGGTATCAGCGCCCGCCAGCCGTTCACGCAGGGCGGCAAGCGCCGCTGCATCGGCCAGGCGCGTGGCTTCGGCCGCGGTGATCTGCGCTTTGGCGCCGTCCAGCGCCGCCGCGTCGTCCGCCCCCTTCTGCCGCAGGTCGGCAAGCAACGCCTCCAACGCCTCACGCTGGGCGGCAGCAAGACGGGCGGCTTCGGCGCCAGCGTCAATCTCGTCACGCGCGCTGGCCAGCGCGAGGGTCATGGCATCGGCCTCACTGACCAGCCGGGTTTGTTCCGCCGTCAGCGCCGCCACCTCACCCCGTGCGCTGTCGCGTTGCAGCAAAAGCGCCGCCACCTGCGCCTCGAAATCGGTAATCCGCCCGCTTGCCGCCGCAAGGTCCGCCTCGCGCGCGGCCAGATCAGTGCTAAGCGACGCGATCAGCGCCCCCTGCCGTTCGCCTTCAGCCCGCGCCGCGGCAAGGCCGGTTTGCAGGACCGAGATCTGACCTTCCAGATCGGTTGCCCGCACCCGCTCCAGCCCCAGCGCGGCGGCAAGGTCGGCGACCTGCGCCGTCAGCGCGTCCAGTTCAGTGTCCTGCGTGGTGATCTGATCGCGCAGCACCGATTGCATGACGGTGAAGATGGTCAGCACAAACATCAGCACCATCAACAGCGTCGTCACCGCATCGACAAACCCCGGCCAGATGATCGAACTGTCACGCCGCCGGGCACTGCGCATGGGTCAGGTCCGTCCTGCTGTGCGGCCAAGTTGGCGGATCGCGGCCGTCAAGGATGAGATATCGGCCCGCAGGTCTGCCACGGTTTCCTGCCGTCCGGCCGACATTTCCTCAAGTATCCGCAGCAGTTGCACGTCGATTGACCGCAGGCGCATCCGGCTTTCGGCGTCACCGCCCCCTTCCTCCGAGGACAGCACCCCGATCATCCGCTCTTGCCCTTCGGCGATGCGCGTCAGGCTGGCGGCCTGGCCCTTTTCCGCCTCAAGCTGCGCCGAAAGCAGCGCCAGCGCCGTTGCCAGATCGACCATGCGCGCGTCAGACTGGGCGCGCGCCGCTTCGGTCTGCGCTTGCAGGGTCTGCAAAACCTCCATCTGGCCGGCCATCTGGTCGATCAATGCGCCCAGACCCGAGGTATCGCCCCCCTCGGCGTCACCGGCAAAGCCCAGCCGGGTGATCGAGGACAGCCACTCTTCCAGCTCCCGCGTGAACCGGTTCTGGCCGTGGCCGGCAAACAGCTCCAACAGCCCCAGCACCAAAGACCCCGCCAGCCCGAGGAGCGAGGACGAGAACGCCGTTCCCATCCCGCCAAGCTGGCTTTCAAGGCCCCCCATCAGCTTGCCGAACACGTCCAGCCCGCTTTCGCCTTCCTGCGGGGCAAGGGACCGGATCGTTTCCACCACCGCTGGAACCGTGGTGGCAAGGCCCCAGAACGTGCCCAGAAGGCCAAGGAAAACCAGAAGGTTGATCAGATAGCGCGTGATATCGCGCGCCTCATCTATCCGCTGCACCACCGAATCCTGGATCGACCGAGAGGAGGTGGCCGAAATCGCCATCCGCGCCGAACGTGACCGCAACAGCGTGGCAAGCGAGGCCAGCAAGCGCGGCGGCGGGTCATCTTCTGCCCCCGGCATGCCGCGCACGAAATTCTCGATCCAGTAGACCGACTGCGCCAGAATCCACACCTGCCAGAAGCAGGTCAGCACGCCAACGCCAAAGACCAGTGCAATCAGCCCGTTCAAAAGCGGGTTGGTGCCCAGGATGTCGATGACCTGGCCATGGATCAGCCAGGCCCCCGCGCCGACCAGAAGGCAGACCAGCAGCATGGTGGTGATCGCGCGAATCGGCTGGCTGAAGGTGGTCGAAACCTCTGGGGCCCGCTGATCCAAAATCCGTTGTTCCGATGGGGACATGACTGCCCTTCTGTTCCTGCCTGACCTGCAGACTAGCAGGCCTGCGCCATCTGCCAAGCAAAAGGCCACCGGAAAAGCAAAAGGCTGGCTTGACCCGTTGAATGTGTCAGATCAGGCGGCGAACTTCGCTTGCCAGCCACTCCAGATCCGGGTCGGCGATGCCAAGATCGGCCAGATGCGTGGCAGTGGCCCACAGATAATCCCGGTTCGCGCCGCGCCCGCCGGTGGCTTGGGCAATGATCCGGGCCTGTTCGTCCAGCGCAAGGTGACAGTACTGCACGTGGCCCGCGTCGATGACATAGGTCAGCGCCTGCAGCGGCCCGGTCTTGGTCATCACCGGCAGCGTGGTTTCAAGGTAGGCTGATGACACAAGTTCCCGCGCCCGCAGCATGGCAACGGTTGCCGCCTCATCCCCCGGGGTCACGCGAAAGGCCACCCCGTCGCAGGCGGCCCCTGCCGCCCGGTCCAGCGCCAGCACCAGACCGGGCGCGTCTGGCGTGCCGCGATGGTGGATTGACCGCATGCAAAAGCTGCGATGCCAGCCCGTCACCCGGGCAATCCGGCGCTCGGCGACGGCAAAGCCCGGGTCCCAGATCAGCGATCCATAGCCAAAGACCCACAGGGGCGACTGCGAACTTGGCACGAGTGTGACTGGCTCTTGTTCCATTCGCCCTGTAAACACTGGCGGTGTCGCAATGAAAAGGCCCGCCCGATGCGCAAGCTGATGTTCCTTCTGGTCCTCGCCACGGTCCTTTGGTCGGGATACTGGTTTGTTGGCTCATCCGCGCTGCGGCAGGGGGCGGAGCAGTGGTTCACCGATCAGGCGGCACGCGGCGTGACGGCGGAAAAGACCGCGCTGCGGGTGACCGGTTTTCCCAACCGGTTCGATATGACCGTGGAAGGCCTGCGCCTTGCCGATCCGCAAAGCGGCATCGGCTGGCAGGCCCCCTTTGCGCAAATCTTTGCCATGACCTGGAAGCCCTGGCACATCATCGCCGCCCTGCCGCCGGAACAGCAGGTCACGCTGCCAGGTCAGGTGGTCACGCTGACCGCTGACGGACTGCGCGCCAGCCTGCGCGCCCAGCCGGCAACCGCCGTGCCGTTGGCGGCGGTGATTGCGGAAAGCGGGCCGTTCACCGCCACCTCCAGCGCGGGCTGGACGGTGGGGGCGACAAAGGCCGTCGCCTCGCTCAGCGCGGATGAAGAGGTGACAGGGGCAGGCGACGTCCCCAACGCCTATATCCTGGCGCTGGACATCGCCGGGCTGGCACCAGACCCTGCGGCCATCGAAAAGATCGTGACCGAGGCGGGCCTGCCCCCGACCATCGCGGTGGTGCGTGTTTTGGCCACCGCCACAACAACCGCGCCGCTGGACCGCTTTGCCGGGGCCACGAACCCCCGGCTTGCAGCGCTGGATCTGACTGACAGTCTGGTCACCTGGGGCGATCTTTCCGTCACCGCCACGGGCAGGATTGCCCCCGATGATCAGGGTTTTGCCGCTGGCCGGATCGAGATTGCGGTCACCAACTACCAGCGCCTTGTCTCGGCGTTGGTCGCTGCGGGGGTGATCAAGCCGGAACTGTCGCAGACCGTGGGCAACATGCTGGCCGCTTTGGCGCAGGAAACCGGCGATCCCAACCTGCTGCAACTGCCCCTCATGTTGGAGGGTGGGCGCATGTCGCTTGGCCCCTTGCCCCTCGGCCCCGCGCCACTGATGATCCCGCCCAGCGGCTAACCCCTAACGCCTAACGCCCAGCGCCTA
>JBBQVR010000122.1:0-10880 GCA_038211355.1 Rhodobacterales bacterium
GCTTTGCACTGTCTGCCGTGACCGGACTGCTGGGCCTGATCGTCATCTTTCCGCTACTGGGGCACGGCACCTGGCACGCCTGGGTGGCGTTGCGCCCGCCGGTGAACGGGCCAGAGACATGAGTTATTTTTTTCTGATCCCCGTTTCCATCGGGCTTGGCCTTACTGGGCTTGGTGCTTTCTTCTGGTCCATGCGCAACGATCAGTATGATGATCTGGACGGGGCTGCCGCTCGCATCCTGACCACACCGGATCAACCGTTACCGTCCGTTGAAACCGCACGGAACAGTGATGAACACCCAGATGCGGACTGATCCATGACGGCCGTTGCCGTCACGCTGAATGGTTTCGAGGTGGATGCAGCACTGATCGCTGATGCCTTCGGCCTCGACCCTGCAAGCTTGCAGACGCGCAGGCCAGGTGACCGGTGTGTGCGAGGCCGGTGTGGACGCTGATTTCGGCTGGTTCCGTCTGACCTTTCGCCACGCCGGGCGGGCCTTGAGGCTGACCGTTGATAACAAGGGACAAATCCTGAAACGCGCAACTTTCCCAATTAAAACCTGAGCAGCGACCCAACGCCAGCCGCTATTGATACTCCCGGCCGCAGCAATGAGTCACGCTGGGGGCAAAACTGGCTTGAACAGCCGTTGCAGGTACATTGCAATCCCGATCCAGACCGCAGCACGCAGAACCATGGCGCCCACGGTACGCATCTCATACGGACCGCCCTGAAGGACATGCCAGCCGAACAGACCGAAGACGGCGAGGATTGCGACGACTAGCGCCCAGGCAAGGCTGCCGCTCCACGGTTTGCGCAGAACGATTCCGACGGCAGCGAGCATATAGGCAAACCCGGACAGGAAGTTGAACCACAGAACGAAAGGCACCGCGTTGCCTGCCGCCGCCTGCGCCGCAGGGTCGCCGAACAGTGCCCGGCCCCCCGAAACGATGGTAAGGGCCCCGAACACTAGGGCGATGCCCGCCGTGATCCACAAGCCCGTTGATCTTGGGTTTGTAAGCGTCATCTCGCATCTCCCTTGTTGTCTTCAAGACGCCCGTCGCGCAGATGGAAGAGGCGGTCGAACCGGTCGAGGATCTTTTCGTCATGGGTCACCGCGATGATGCAGGCGTCCTGTTCGGCAGCCAACTTGCGCAACAGGTCCATCACGATGCCCGCGCGCTTGCTGTCCAGTGCGGCTGTGGGTTCATCGGCCAATATGATGCGCGGGCTGTTGGCCAGAGCGCGCGCAATCGCCACCCGTTGCGCCTCGCCGCCCGACAGCAGGGCGGGCATGGAACGGGCGCGATTGCCGACCTCCAGATAGTCCAGCAGTTCCTGCGCGCGGTCCTGCGCCTGTGCCGTGGTCTTTCCCGCCAGTTGCAGAACCAGCGCCACGTTGTCTGTGGCGTTCAGGAACGGCAGCAGGTTGTGCGCCTGAAAGATGAAGCCGACCTTGTCGAGCCGCAACCGGCGCAAGTCGCCGCGCAGCCATTTGTTGTGATAGACCATTTCGCCATCAAGACTGACTTGGCCTTCGGAAGGATCGATGATGCAGCCGATAATGTTCAGAAGTGTGGTCTTGCCCGACCCGGATGGGCCAAGAAGCGCCACCACCTCGCCCGCATGCACCCGGAGGTCAACGTTGCGCAGAGCATCGACGCGCGCGTCTCCGTCGCCGTAATGCTTGGCGACTCCGTTCATTTCCACGATCACCCGGCGGCTGTCATCCAGCATTTCAGCTCCCCAAGGCGGTGGCGGGGTCCACTTTCAGCGCCGCGCGCACGCCAAGACCCGAGGCCAGTACACAGACCACCAGAATGATACCGGTCAGCGCCAGCGCGTTGACCGGTTCCAGCAGCACGCGGCGGGGAAAATAGTCCTTGACGGTGACGATCAGACCCAACCCCAACGTCAGCCCGACGATCCCCAACGCAAGCGATTGCTGCACGATCAGCCCGATGATCACGCGGTCCGGGGCGCCTATCAGTTTGAGCGTGGCGATCTGTTTCAGCTTTTCCATCGTCATTGTGTAGATGATCAGCGCGATCACAACGGCGGACACCGTCAGCAGGATGCCAAGGAACAGGCCGATCTGCTTGCGCGCCTTGTCCACCACCGATTTGATCAGGATGTCTTCTTGCTCGGCTTGGGTCAGTGCTGATAGGTGTTTCCACTGCCGCACCGTGTGGGCGACGCTTTGCGCGTCGATATTCGGATCCAGCCGTGCAATCACCGCCGCAACAGTCGCCCCGCTGGTCGCGCTGACGCCGCGCGCGGCCTGTACGCGGGCGGCGGGGGGCGCAAGCTGGGTTTGCAGCACCTGTGCATCGGCCAGCGTCAGAAATACCGCCGGATCGCCGCCCGAGTTCATCGTGTCGCGCACCAGCCCGACCACGGTGAACCGGTTCCGCCCAAGCGTCAGCGTGTCGCCCGGTGTCAGGCCGGTCTTTGCGTCGGCCACCAGCTCGAAATGACTGGCCTCCAACCCGCGTCCTGCGATGATAGTCTGCGGCCCGCCCAGGCGCCCGCGTTCATACCCGATCACGTAAAGCCGCAGCGTGGCACCTTCAAACGGGGCCTCAACGGTCTGATAGGTGATGCTGCCCGCCTGCGCCACGCCGTGCAGCCGCGCCACGGCATCGCGGGTGTCGTTGGGGATCTTGGAGGCTTCGGCAAACGGGCCTTGCGTCTCGGCTTCGACCACCCACAGGTCGGCCTGCGGGGCCTTAACGATGTTCAGCGCATCGGCGACAAGGCCGTTGTAGATGCCCATCATCGCCAGCACGACAGTCATCAGCAGCCCCAGCCCAAGGCATGTCAGCAAAAAGCGGAACAGGTTGTGGCGCACGTCACGGAAGGCGAGGTTCATGGGGCGCCTCCCGCCACGCGGGCCATCCGCCCCTCGGCCAGACCCTTGACCGGGCTGGCCACGACCTGTGCACCGTCGGGCAGGCCTGAGACAACTTCGACCCGCGCATCCTCGGTGCGGTGGCCAAAGATCAGCTGTATTTGGACAAGTCGCCCGTTTTGCAGTGTCCAGACGCGACCCTGATGACCGTCGAACCCCTGAATGGCGACCTCCGGTACCAGCAGGCTATCGGTAAGAGTGGCAGTGGTGATACGCACCTCGGCCTGTTCACCCAAAAACAGCTGATCGGGGCAATCGATGCAACTGAGCCAGACCCGGCGTTCCTCGTTTACCCGGTCGCTTTCGATACCTATACGAACAACGGCACCGGAATAAACCGCATGCGGCAACGACCGCAGCCGGATCTCGGCTGGTTGGCCAAGCGCAAGATCACCGGCCCGCCCTTCGTCGATATAGGTCTGAACCCACACCGTTTTCGGATCCATCAAGGTAAAGATCACATCCCCCGCGCGCACCACCGTGCCCGCTTCGGCGTGGCGCTGCACAACGACGGCATCGAAAGGGGCGATCAGATCGTGATGCGCAAGCAGGGTCTGTTCATAAAGCAACGCAGCCCGTGCATCGGCCGCTTGCGCGCTGATCACCGCGACATCGCTTTCCGCCACGGTCAGCTCGGCTGCGGCCACATCGACATCGCGCTGCGCCTCTTCGGCCGATTTTTCGGCGATGGCGCTGCGCGAGGCCAATTCCTGCTGCCGGGCATTGGCCGCTTTGCGCTGCGCCAGAACCGCCTGTGCCCGCGTGACATTGGCCTCGGCTTTCAGGATTGCGGCATCCGAGGCGGCGATACCCGACTCGGCCCGCGCAACGCGGGCCTGTTGCTCGGCGGGGTGCAGACGGGCCAGCACTTGGCCTTTGGTCACGGCATCGTTGCTGTCCACCAGAAGCTCAGACAGTGCCGCACCGACCTCGAACCCGGTCTTCGACACGATCCGCGCCTCCACCGTGCCGATGCCGTAAACCCGCACCTCTGTACTTTGGGCCACTGTGACCACCGGCACAAAAACCGGGCGTTCGGCTAGAACAAACCAGCTGCCGGTTCCAACAACCCCCACGACAGCAATTGCGAAAACCGTGCGTCTTGAAAGGAAGTTCATGCGCTTTTCTCCAACGCGGGCAGCGGTTTGAACAGGTCAAGCTGGTAGGCAAGCAGGCGACTGCCCTCTTCCTCGAGGGAAAAGACCCGCCGACCAAGTGACCAGCGGATTGCAAGGCCCTGGACAAGGGAAATCAGCAGAATGGCCGCATCCTTTGGTGCAAGGTCGGCTCGAAATACGCCTGTAGTGCTGCCCTCGGTCAGGGTCTCGACTAACAGTGTCTGAAACTGCGTCATTAACGCGACGAATTGGGCGCGCAGAGCGGCATTCTCAGTGTGGAGTTCGCGGGAGTGCAGAATGGCGGGGATTGCAGGATGGGCTGCTATCTGGCGCAGCTGTACGTGGATCAATCCGGCAACCCGCTCTTGCGGTTGTGTGGCGGCGGCAAGGCAAGCATCCCATGCAGCGGTCATGTCCTGCGCAATATGGGCTGCAACGGCCAGCCAAAGCTCCTGCTTGGTCGGGAAGTGACGAAAGATCCCTGCCTGGGTCAAACCGACGGCGTTTGCCAAAGCGAGCGTTGTCAGTCTGTCAGGACCTAGCTCATCGGCCAGCCGGAGCATGGTCGAGATGATTTCGGCCTTGCGAAGGTCGGCTGGCTTTCGTGCTTTCATGGATCGCGCCTCAATTAAGTTAGCAAGTAATCACTCACTTATGCTTCTTCCGTTGTTTCGTCAATCTTTGGACACAGACTTCGAAAGTCCATCAGACCGTTTCCTCAGATTGGAGTTGCTGACACAACCGTGTGGCGGATCGTGTCCGACGACTTGGTTTCGCCGAGCGCGGCCTCAACGGCGTCGGCCACGACATTCGGACGCGAGCGGCAGAGATGGTCGGGCAGCCTATCGATGTCGATGTCGATGTCGATGCGGATGGTGGTGGTGGCCATGGTCATTTCGCGGCCAGCGGACAACTCGTCCCATCTCAAGGCCCGCACCGCGCTGACGGTTTACCAGGCGCAAGACAAGCGGCTTGGCATCCAGAAGAAGAAGGGCACGCTGGTCGATCGCGCCCGGGCCGAAGCCTTGGTGTTCCGCCTTGCCCGGCAGGAGCGTGACCCTTGGGTCTGCGGGCTCCCAAACACGCAAAGGCCTGTCTGACGGCAACCGGGCTTCACGATCTTTTCGAATGTATTCTAACCTGTGAAGACGCAGCCAGCCCCAAGCCCGCGCCTGATCTGTACCTTGAGGCGGCGGCCCGCCTCGGCGTAGCGAAGGAGCAGTGCCTCGTCCTCGAAGACAGCGATCAAGGCATCCAGGCGGCCATGGCTGCGGGGATGTCATGTTTTGACGTTCGCAGCCCTGATTGGCCGCAACGGTGCGAAGTGCTTCTTGATCAGTTGGCGGCCGTTCGCTTTGCCAAACCGACATCGCCAGGACTGCCTTTGGTCTGACAAGGTTCAAATAGCTTCGTTCTTTGGGCGCAAGAAAACCTCATCGCTGATCGCGGGTTGGCACAAACTGAGGCCAATCGGAGTCAAATCGCCGTAAGGCGACGTCTGCTCATCTTGCTTGGGCGCGAGGGCGAACCTTCCGGCATCACCGGATCTACCGGCTCGACAGCGAGGAGGGCTTGACTGTCCGAAAACGCAAAGCGCGCTGCGTGCAAGTATTTGGCGAAAAGCGCAATCAGACGCGGTTGGCCCAGGCCGAAGCGATGTACGTCGCGGTCATCAGGTCCAGATGCGCGCCGCCGCCGTTCTTGGCGATGGTGATCTCATCGGCCGATTGGCGGGTGAACAAGGCTGGATCGTCATAAAAATCGGCAATGACATCGGCCTCGGTGATTGCGCCCGAGGCGAGAGGGCCCATCAGGTCGCCAATGTGGTGCAACGTGGTGGCGCGGGCATCGACGAAGACGCGGGCGCGGGACATCGCCGTGTCATCCACCTCACGCATTGCGGGGGTATAGGCGCCGATCAGGTCCAGGTGCTGGCCGGGTTGCAGCCAGCTGCCTTTGATCACCGGATCGGTGGCCATGGTGGCGGTGCAGATCACATCGGCGGCCTTGACCGCCGCCTCAAGATCATCGGCGACGGGCAGGCCCATAGCTTCGGCGGTGGCGCGGGTCCGGCTCCACACGGTGAACTGCGCGTCGGGCCAGAGAGAGCGGTAGGCTTCGACCATGGACCGCGCCACGGTTCCGGCGCCGACCAGAAGGAATTGGCGACTGTCCTTGCGGGCCAGACGGCTGGCCGACAGAAGGCTGTCACCGGCGGTCTTCCATTTGGTCACAAGGTGAAAGTCGATCAGGGCGGCCAGCTCACCCGTGGTGTCGTCAAAGAGGTTCACGATCCCGTTCACCGTGGGTTTGCCCCGCGCGGCATTGCCCGGCACGATGGTGCCGACCTTGACGAGGGACCCCAGCCCGTCAATCCAGGCGGCCCGGTCAAGAAGGGCATCCTTGCCC
Organism: Rhodobacterales bacterium; assembly: GCA_038211355.1. Taxonomy (GTDB): domain Bacteria; phylum Pseudomonadota; class Alphaproteobacteria; order Rhodobacterales; family Rhodobacteraceae; genus Tabrizicola. Next base: position 6,436 of record JBBQVR010000122.1, read on the forward strand.
CGGTAAAGGAGAAGATCGGCAATCTCGGCCCGGGGCAGGCGATGACCAGCCTCAAGTGCGGCGGTCAGGCCGGACCAGGTCAGCAGGGCCTCGGCCTCTTTGCCGATGGTTTGCACGTTCATGTTCTGGCCCCTTGCTTATCGTATCCTGTGCGGCATGGGCCGCTTTATCCTGTCTGGCTTCGCTGTCTGGCTGTTTCGCGCCAGATTACATAAAGGCCGGATCCGCAGATCAGCGCAATCCCCGCCCAAGCGGTCAAGTCGGGGAAGGTGCCGAAGACCAGCACACCCCACAGCACCGCCATCGGCATGCCCACATATTCAAACGGGGCAATCAGCCCGACTTCGGCCTTGCGGTAAGCCTGCGCAACCATGAGCCCGCCCGAGGTGACCGCCAGCCCGGTGGCAAGGAATACCGGCCAGTCGGTGGCTTCCGGCCAGATCCAGGGCCGAAAGAGCAGGCCCCACAACGGATCATCACTGGCCAGATGCCCGTCACCCACCCAGACCCCCATCGCGATCGAGATAATGACAAAGCCGACCAGCACATAAAAGCTAAGCGCCATCGCGCTTTCTGTGGCGCGCATCCGGCGGGTCATCAGGTTGCCGCAGCCATAAAGCACCGCAGAAAACAGCACCAGCAAGGCCGCTGGCTGGATCACGCCCGCCCCCGGCCGCACCATGACCAGAACGCCCAACATACCCACCAGAACGGCCGCCCAACGGCGGGGACCAACCGTTTCATGCAGCAAAAGGACCGAAAGAAGCGTCGTCGTGACCGGGCTGATGTAGGCCACCGCCACCCCGTCCGCGAGGGGCATGGAATTCAAGCCGACAAAGAAGGTCACATTTGACAGCATGACGATCGAGACCCGGATCAGGTGATCCCAAGGGCGGGTGGTGATCAGTTGGCGCAGGCCTGTTCTGGTCAGGGCGATGACGACAAACAGGAATACCAGGCCGATCAGGGCGCGGATCAGAACGATCTGGTGCAGCGCATAGCCGCCCGACAGAAACTTGACCGCCACATCGTTGATGGAAAATATCGCCGTCCCGCCAATGGCGAGGAGGATTGCATTCAGGGCGTGGGACCGGGCCATTCGCGTAGAGAGCCGAGCCTGCGGCGCGCGGTCTGTTCTGCCCGCGACATCTTGTGCCGCACTTGATTGGTGTCACCGCAGAACGCGGTCCAGCACATCCAGAAACCGACTGCGATCCGCTTTGCTGAACATCTTGCCGCCACCCTGGCGAAACGGATCGGCTGACCGCAGGTCTGTCATCAGATCCCGCGTGGCCAGGGCCATGCCGACATTGGCGGCGGTCAGCTCTTCGCCGTTGTGCTTGACGACGCGCGCTCCGGCCGCCACGCATTTCGCGGCAAGGGGGATGTCACCGGTCACCACAACATCGCCCGGACCACAAGCCTCGGCGATCCATTTGTCGGCTTCATCGGGACCGGCGGCCACGAAAACGCTTTCGACCAGCGGGTTCTGCGATGGCCGGATGCCGCCGTTGGACACCAGAACCATCGTGATCCCATGGCGCGTGGCGACACGCTCTGCCTCGGTCTTGACCGGGCAGGCATCGGCGTCAATGAAGATCCGTCGGGTCGTTTGCCGCGTCATGGAGAGGCGAAAACCTGCACCCAGTAGTAGTGATACGGTTTGCTGTTCCCCATGATCGGCCGGTCGTCCGCCTGATAGGCCACGGCAACACCGGTATCCTTGAGCTTGCAGTTCAGGATGTTCTTGCGGTGACCTGCGCTGCCAAGCCAGGACAGGGCCGCCTCACGCGCTGATTTCTGACCGGCGGCGATGTTTTCAGCCACCATGCGGTACTTGTAGCCCTGTTTTTTCACCCGCTTGGAAAACTTGCTGCCGTCGCGGTTGGCATGGCCGAAGAAATCCTTCTCGGCCATGTTGGTGGCATGGGTCTTGGCCGCCGCCATCAGCTTGCTGTTGATCTTGAGCGGCCCGCACCCGGCCTTGGCCCGCGCGGCGTTCATGATGGCGACAACCTCTTTCGCGGTTGACATGGACGAAGCGCTTGGCTTCGACGAGGAGCTGCCTTCAAGGATCACATCGGTTGCGTTGGCCAGAGCCGGGGCTGTGGGCATCACCGCCAGAAGGGCGGCAAGCGCCACACCGCAGGCATTAGCCCACGAACGCCGCGGCATGGAACGCGACATGATCTTCCATGAAGGTAGAGACAAAGAAATAACTATGATCATAGCCCTTCTGCATCCGGAATGTTCCCCCCTGACGCGTCGCAGCCATCGCTTCGGCCAGGGCCTCAGGGCGCAGCTTGTCCAAAAACTGGTCTGCTGTTCCCTGATCGATCAACATTGGCCCGTCAAAGCCGCGTTTCTTTGTCAGAAGTGTGGCATCATGTGAAAACCATGTCGATTCATCCTTGCCGAGATAAGCGGAGAATTGCAAGCGGCCCCAATCACTCGCCACAGGGTTGCAGATCGGCGCGAAGGCCGAGACGGACCGGAATCGGCCGGGAAAGCTCATCGCGATGGTCAGCGCACCGTGGCCGCCCATGGAATGTCCTGTGATTCCCTGCACATCCTCGGCCAGCGGGAAGGCGTTGAACAAAAGGCGCGGCAGCTCGTCCGTCACATAATCCCACATCCGGTAATGCGTGGCCCAGGGGGTCTGGGTTGCGTTGACATAGAAGCCCGCGCCCTGGCCCAAGGCATAGTCCGGGTCATTCGCCACCCCTTCGCCGCGGGGTGAAGTGTCGGGAAAAACCAGCGCGATGCCCGCCTCGGCGGCCCAGCGTTGGGCGCCTGCCTTGACCATCGCGTTTTCATGCGTGCAGGTCAGGCCGGACAGGAACCATAGCAGCGGCACCGGCCCCTCTTCCGCCTGGTCAGGCAGGAAAAGGCCAAAGGTCATGTCGCAGGCGCAGACCGCCGAGGCATGGGTATAGACCCCCTGCACGCCGCCGAAGGCCCTGTTTTCACTGATGGTTTTCATAAAGCGCCCCTAGCTGATCAGCGCGATCACCCCTGTCACCGTCAGCACCGAGGCTGCCGTGGACAGAAGGATCGCGGTGGAAACCCGTTGCGGCGCGACACCGTAGTGCTGCGCCAGGATGAAGACATTGCCCGCCACCGGCAGGGCAGAAGCGGCGATCATCACGCCGGCGGCAAAACCCGTCACGCCAAACAGCCAGCATGACAGGGCCACCGCAACCGGGTGCATCACCAGTTTGGAAAACGACAGCCAGGCCGCGACCTGCACCCGTTCCGCACTGCGCCCGGCAAGCGATGCCCCAATGGCAAACAGCGCGCAGGGGGTGGCGGCGGCACCAAGCAGCGTCAGGAATTCGTTCGCCGGCACCGGCAAGTCCAGGCCCGTTGCCCCCCAGATGATGCCAAGCACGACTGACACGATCATCGGGTTCTTCGCCAACCCCACGCCAAGGATGCGAAACGTCGCCAGACTGACACGCCCGGCGCGCAGACCGGTGATGGCCATGGTCAGGACCGAAGAGAACACGATCAGATCGACCGCCAGTACCAGCAGCACCGGCCCCACCGCATCCGGCCCAAGCAGCAGCACCAGCATCGGGATGCCCAGAAAGCCCACATTGCCGATCACACCAGTGTGCGCCTCGAACACGGCCTCTTCCCGCGCCACGCCCCGTAGAATGGCGACGGTTGCAACCACCAGCCAGATGGCACCCGTGCCCAGAAGATAGGCAAAGACAAAGGGCCAGTTGAAGATCTGCGCCACGTCCAGGTTGGCGGCAAACCCGAACAGCATGGCCGACAGCGCAAAGTAAAAGACAAATCGGGTCAGGTAGGCCGTCGCCTCGGCGGTGAAGAACCGGGCACGACCGGACAGATAGCCCAGGCCGATGACGGCAAAGAACGGCACGGTTTTCAGGAAGATCTCAAGCATCCCAAGGTGGTGTCATGCGGGCGGCAAAAGGGCAAGACCTGGGGTGCGGGCGTCGGTTCCGCCTTTTGGGTCTGCCCACCTTGGGCAGCGTTTGTGGGTGAGAATCGGGCTGACGCCGGGTGCGACTACCATCTGGCTACACGTCACAGTTGCGGCTACCTAGTTTCCGGATGTGGCAAAAACTTGGCGGTTGGCTGTTTACCACATTGTTGCGCAAGCTGCAGCAAATGCCCGGTTTTCAAGGCTTATAGGCGTTGGCAGAAGAAATTCCTATTTTTGCAGATGTTAAACGCCGTGCCTGATGTGGATCACCCGTGCCCAGAATGTGGCAGAAATGGAACGAAGCGGCATCACGATTTGGCCCAAGTCAAAATGTATACATGGTCAAAGACCGCATTCCTTGGGGGCAAGGATCTGGTGCGGAGACAGGAACAAAAATGGCGTCTGCTGCACATCAAGTGGAAGAGACCGCGTTCGAAAGCTTTGCTGACGAGCTGAAGCCCGGAACCAAGCTGCTTTTCGGACAGTTCGA
>JBBQVR010000123.1:0-10873 GCA_038211355.1 Rhodobacterales bacterium
GATTACCAACGGGATCGAGACGATCTATCAGGACAGCGCCCTGGTCCCGCAGCTTTCCATCGCGCGCAACCTGTTTCTGGGCCGCGAATTGCGCCGGGGTCCGGGCATCCTTGACCGGCTGGATATCGACGAGATGAACCGTGTCGCCTCGGATCTTTTGCGCCGGGTCGGGATCTCGAAGAATATCCCGGCCACGACGCCGATCGGGTCGCTCTCGGGCGGCGAACGGCAGGCAGTGGCCATCGCGCGGGCGATGTATTTCGACAGCGACCTGATCATCCTGGACGAACCGACCAACAACCTTGGCGTGGCCGAAACCCAAGGCGTGCTGCAATTCGTGCGCCAGGCGCGGGATACCGGACACTCCTGCATCTTCATCGCGCACAACATCCACCATGTCTTTCAGGTCGTTGACCGGATTGCGGTGATGCGGCTTGGAACCGTGGTGGCCGATGACATCGACCCCCGCAAGACCACGGTCGAGGAGGTGGAGCGGATCATCACCGGCATGGACCACTGACGGATGACCAGACCCGCAGGACAAGTCGCCATCGAGACCGAGATGGCGCGGCAGATGGCCGATGCGCGTGCCACCTTCGACAGCCCCGGCAAGGCCGCGGAGTCCTTGGCCGAAAGCCTGCGCTTGACGGGGCGGCTTGTGCTGCTTGGCATGGGCGCATCCCATGCAGCCAACCGCGCGGCCGAACCGATCTACCGGGCGATGGGGGTTGATGCCGTAGCGCTGCCGCTGTCAGAGCAGCTTGGCGCGGGATTGCCTCTGGCCGACAAGACGGTGATCCTGGTCAGCCAGTCCGGCGAAAGCGCTGAAGTGCTGCGCTGGCTGGAAACCGGGCGTGCGGGTCAGGTGTTCGGGCTTTCCCTGAATGCCGAGGCCACGCTGGCGCGATCGGTGCCAACGCTGGTCGCCGCGGGTGGGCCGGAACACGCCTTCGCCGCAACCCGCAGCCTGACCCTGACGCTGGTCCTGCATCTGGCCGTGCTCGCCCGGTTGGGCCATGATCCCGGCCCTGCGCTGGCCATGCTGGACGCCGCCACGCCGGACGTCGGCCCCGCCATCGCCGCATTGGCTGGCACGCGTTGCATCGTCACGTCGGGCAGGCGTCTGCAAGGGGTGGCCGAGGCCGCGGCGCTTGGCCTGTGCGAGCTGTCGCGCAGTCCCGCTTTCGCGCTGGAAGGCGGCCAGTTGCGCCACGGCCCGATGGAGATCATGGGGCCGGAGCTAGGCGTCGTCCTTTTTGCTTCGGACGAGGCGGGTGCCCCGCTCGTGCCTGGCATGGCGCGGTCGGCCAGCGAGGCAGGATCACCTGTCGTGCTCTTCGACAGTTCCGGCGCGGCACCGCCCGAGGGGGTCACGACAGTTACCCTGCCGAAGTCCGCCGGCATGGCCGCGATCCTGGCCGCCCTGCCTGCGATGCAGCGCTTCATGGTCGGGTTCGCGGCGACTAGGGTGGAGGATGTCGGCACCCCATGCCGGTCGTCCAAGGTCACCCGGACGGAATGACGATGCGCCCGCTTGCTGTCATCGGAAACGTGAATGTCGACCTGATCATGGGCCCGGTCGGCAGTTGGCCGCAGCAGGGGACCGAGGTGATCGTCGACCATGACGAGTTGCGCGTCGGCGGTGCGGCCGGGAATACGGCTCTGGCCTGGATGGGGCTGGGCGTTCCCTTCACCATCGCCTCCAGCGTCGGGGACGATGCCTTTGGCCGCTGGCTGGCAGAGGGCTTCCGGCCCCAGTCGGCGCGGTGGACGGTCAACGCATCCAGCACCACCGTTTCGGTGGGGATCATCCATCCGGGGGATGAGCGGACCTTTTTCACCACGCGCGGCCATCTGGCCGATTTCACTCTGGACGAAGCGATGGCACAGGTTGGCGACCTGCGTGGCGCGCTCGTGCTTTTGTGCGGGTCATTCCTGACCGATGCGCTGACAGCAGACTATCCCGCCGTCTTCGACTGGGCCGCACGCAGTGGCGCGAGCCTGGCGCTTGATCCGGGTTGGCCGCCAAGTGGCTGGACGGCGGGCCAGCTTGTCCGGGCGCAAGCGTGGCTGGCCCACACCGACCACCTTCTGGTCAACGAGGTCGAGGCGCTCGCCCTTAGCGGTGCCCCTACGGTTGAAACGGCGTTGTCGGAGCTGGCCAGCATGATGCCGTCCAATGCGCATGTCGTTATCAAATCCGGCCCGCGCGGAGCTTTCGGCCTTCAAGGCCAGACCGTCGCCGTCGCCCCCGCGCCGGTGGTCACGGTAATCGACACCATCGGCGCGGGCGATATTTTCAACGCGGGCTATCTGCTGGCCATGGCCGAGGGTGCCCCGTTCGACCGTGCGCTGTGGGCAGGGGTGGCACTTGCCAGCCGTGCAATCTCGACGACGCCGCGCGCCTACAGCCGGGACGGTGTGTAGGCCGGCGACCCAGCCGACCCCCGCTAAGGGGCCTGTCCTGACTTGGGGCACTCTCTCACACGCGCCGCCTCCGGTGTGTTGCTGCCGGCTGTCCATCGTCGAATGATTGGGAACAACCTGAGGTGCCTTTTCCGGCCCGACTGGTGATGCCGCTTGAAAGCGCCGCCGGCTTCAGCGAACGTTTCGACGTTTAGTGGGGAAGCCATGGCTATAACGGATCTGCTGCTTGGCCTCGACGCGGGGTCATCGGTTTGCAAGGCGGCGCTGTTCGACGGATCGGGGCGCCTGGTTGCCATCGCTTCGGAACCGACACCGCTGCTGCGCGTCGGCGGCAGGGTCGAGGCGGACCCGGCTCGTACATGGGCGGCTGCGGCGGGGGTGCTGCGGCAGATGGCACAGGCGGCGCAGGGCCGCGGTCAGATCGTCGGTCTGGGACTGGCCGGTGCTATGGTGGGTGCCTGGGTCGTGGACGCTGCCGGGCGAACCCTGCGACCGGGCATCAATTGGGAGGACAGCCGGGCCGGCCGTGTGATCCACCGGATGCAGGCGGACAACCCCAATGTTCTGTCAGAGATATTTGCCGTATCGGGATCGGCGCTGCAGCAGGGTTGCACCCTGCCGCTGCTTGCGGCGCTGCTGGATGAAGAGCCGGCGCTGATGGCGCGTGCAGCGGCCATCCTGACCTACAAGGACTGGCTGCGGCTGCGGCTGACGGGGGTGATTGCCACCGATGTCAGCGAGGCGGCCGTAAGCCCCGGTGATGCGCGAAGCCAGACGCGCAGTGCTGCGTTGATCGACCTTTTCGGCCTGACCGGGCAGGCGTGGCTTTTGCCGCCGGTCCTGCCCTCGGCCGGAATTGCGGGGCATGTCACGGCCGAGGCTGCGGCGGAAACCGGGCTGCCCGAAGGCTTGCCCGTGGTGGCCGGGGCCGGCGATGTGGTGGCCAATGTAATCGGCGCGGGCGGCCTCAGGCCCGGTGCCATCATCGGGCTTCTGGGCACGACCTGCATGATCGGGCTTTGCCGCCCCGAGCCGGTTTTCACCCCGCCTGACCTTGGCCTGCTCTTTTCCCTGCCAGAGGGGCACTGGTTCCGGGCGATGGTCAATGTGGCGGGGACGTTGAACCTCGATTGGGCGGTTGGCCTTCTGTGCCCCGACCTTGTGGGCAGGGCGGACCTTTGGGACCGGGTGACCGAGATGGCGGCCCGGGTTCCGGTGGGGGCGCGGGGGGTGACCTACCTGCCCTATCTCAGCGAAAGCGGGATCATCGCGCCGGTGGCCGATCCGACCGCGCGTGCGGGGTTCGGCGGGCTGACACCTGCGGTGGGGCGAGACGAGATGATCCGCGCGGTCTATGAGGGTGTGGCGCTGTCGATTGCCGATCTTTGCGACCTTCTGGCCCCGCCCGAAGGCGCGCCGATCGTGTTGACCGGCGGCGGCGGGCGCAGCGCCCTGTGGTGCGGGATGATCGCTGAGGCCACGGGCCGCGAGGTCATCGTGCCCGACGGGCAAGAGTTCGGCGCGCGGGGGGCGGCACTTCTGGCGGCGACCGCGCTGGGGATGTTCGGCTCGGTGACCGAAGCCTCGGCCGCAATGGCGGGGGCGGGGCGCAGCTATCGGCCGACCGGGGCAGAGGCCGGGGCCTGGGCCACCGCGCGCGATGCCTATGGCCGCGCCAGGGACCGGGCGCTGGGCTGACCTCTTCTTCAATCCGGATCAGCACGAAAGCCGGCCCCGAGGGACAGGAAACTATTGCGAATCGGGATTGGTATAGACCAATGTTTCTCTGGTCCGGTCCACACATGCGGTGCTCATGTCTGCCACGCCAAAATATCGCCAGGTCGCCGACCGCCTTGCCGCCGACATCTCGGCCGGGCGGCTGAAGGCGGGCGACCAGATCCCGCCTGAACGCGCGATTGCCGAAGATCTGGGGATCAGCCGGATGACGGTACGGATGGCAATGCGCCACCTGGCCGAGCGCGGGATGATCGAGGCGCGGGTGGGTCAGGGCACCTTCGTCGGCGCCCCCGCGATCCAGCAGCAGTTGTCCACCCTCACCGGCTTCACCGAAGAGATGGAACGACAGGGCCGCAAGGCCGGTTCCATCGTGACGGAGGCGAGCCGCCGCCTGCCCGCGCCGGAAACCGCGCAGGCGCTGGGGCTGACAGCGGGCGCCGAGGTCTGGCACATCGCGCGCATCCGTCTGGCCGATGGCGAGCCGGTCGCGCTGGAGACGACAGAGGTGGTCGCCGATGCGACGCCGGGCCTGTTGGACCGGGCCGATTTCGGGCGGGCATCGCTTTATGCGGTCCTGCGCGAGGGCTATGGCCTGCGCCCTGCGACGGCCGAGCAGACCCTGGCCGCCGCGGCGGCGGATGCGGGCGTGGCGCTGCCCTTGGGCATTTCGGTCGGCGCGCCGGTCCTGCGGCTGACCCGCCTGACGCGGGACGCCGAGGGCCGGGCCTTTGAACATGTGCGGTCGGTCTATCGCGGCGATGCCTTCGTGATGAAGGTCCGCCTTGATCTGGGGGAAAGCTGATGCAAACCGCACAAGCCTATCTGGCCGAGATTGCCACGCGACTGGCTGACCCCGCGTTGGCTGACCAACTGGCCAAGGCAACCGATGTCGTGGTGGCCGCAGTCCGGGCAGACCGGCTGGTCTATGTCTTCGGCACTGGCCATTCGCATCTTCTTGCGCTGGACCTGCACTACCGCGCCGGGGGGCCCGCCTACGTGGTCCCGGTGCTGGATGAAAGCCTGATGCTGCACCGGGGGGCCATCGCCTCGACCGAGCGGGAGCGGGTGGCGGGGGCGGCAGCCGAGGCCTTTGCGCCCTATCCGATCGGTCAGGGGGATGTGGTCATCGTGATCTCGAACTCGGGCGTCAATGCCGCCCCGGTCGAGGCGGCGGATCTGGCGCATGCGCGGGGGGCTACGGTGATCGCCCTGACGTCACGCGCCTATTCCGAAGCGGCAGCGCGCGGGCGGCCCACACTGGCCAGCCGCGCCGACATAATCATCGACAACGCGCTGCCTGCGGGCGATGCGCTGGTGTCCTTGCCCGGAACGCCCCTGAAGGCGGGACCGGGGTCAACCGCCATCGGGGCGGCCATGCTGCAGGCGCTGTTTGCCGAGGTCGCCGCGCGGCTGGCGGCAGACGGGGCGCCTCCGATCTTCCTGAGCGCCAACATGCCCGGTGCCGCGGAAAACAACAGGGAGCTGGTGGCCCGGTACGGTCCGCGCAATCCGCATCTCTGAGCATAGCAACAGGAGAGGATAGACCCATGCGAACTGCCTTTAAGACCTTACTTGCAGCGGCGACGCTGCTTTCGCCGCTTCCGCTTGCAGCACAAACCCCGGTCGAGGTGACGCTGTGGCACATGGAACAGCCACCGCACCGGGTGGCGCGCATTCAGGAACTGATCGACGCCTTCAACGCGGCCAACCCTGACGTGGTGGTCAGCCAGGAGCCGCAGAACTGGGGCGAGATCTACGCCAAGGCCCCGGCCGCAGTCGCGGCAGGTGCCGGCCCGGACATGCTGTTCGCGATCCCGGACTTTGCGCCCATTTTCAAGGGGTTGGGCCAGCTTCAACCGGTGGACGGGTTCGTCGCCGAACTGGACGCAAAGCATGATTTCGTCGATTCTGCCGTGGAAGCCTATACTTATGACGGCGGCATCTGGGCGGTGCCGATGTACAACATGACCATGCACCTGTGGTACCGGCCTTCGGTGCTAGAGGCTGCAGGCGTGGCAGTGCCGACAACCTGGGACGAATGGCGCGCAGCGGCCGAGACGCTGACGGTGGAGGGCCAGTACGGCATGGGCCTTCCTGCGAACAAGCAGCTCTATACCGACCAGACCGTCTATTCCGTAATGCTGAACGGCGGCGCGGCCGAGATATACAACGAGGACGGCACCCTGCGTTTCGACAATCCGGAAAGCGTGGCGGCCTATGAGTTCTACAACGACATGCTGGCCTTCTCGCCGCCCGATGCCACGTCCTGGACCTGGGGTGAAGCAGAGGCCTGCTTTGCTTCGCGCGGATGTGCAATGGTGCTGCAGTTCTCCACGATCGCAACCTACGACACTCAGGCCGAAGGAGATGCTGCCGATCTTGGTGTGGCGGCGATCCCGGTGAAGACAGCGGGCGAGGCCCCCGGCACCATCGCCTACGCCAACGCGGTCATGTTCCTGTCGCAGGACGAGGCAAAGCGCGAAGCGTCGCAGCGGTTCATCGCCTTCCTGCTGGAGCCGGAAAACTATGGCCGCTTCCTGAACATGGAGCCGGGGCTGTTCTTCCCGGTCACCACCGACGGCGCGACGGCCGAGACGCTTTGGTCCGACCCTGTGGTGCAAAAGTACCGCGCCCAGATTGAGACAATCATCGCCAACAGCGCGAACGGCAAGCTTTTCGGCTTCACCTCAGGCCGTGTCTTCCCGGCAATATCGGCGATTTCGGCGCAGAACGTGCTGGCCGAAACGCTGCAGGCGGTGGTGGTGACTGGCACTCCCGTAGGCGAGGCGGTTGCGGCAGGGCAGGCCCGTATGGCCGCTCTGGCGCAGTAAGGAAAGGGGGGGGGGCGCCGGTGCGGCAGGGAACGCTGGGACTTTTCCTGATCGCGCCGGCGCTTGCGCTTCTGGCGGCCGTGCTGGCATGGCCGCTGATTTCTGCGATCATCCTGTCGTTTCAGGATGTGCGGGTGGTGGGGTCGGTTGGCCCCTTTGTCGGCTGGGCCAACTATGCCAAGGTGCTGGCCGACCCGGTGTTCTGGAACGCCGCCTGGCTGAGCCTGGTCTGGGTCGCCGCCAACGCCGCCTTACAGACCGTGCTTGCGTTGGCGGCCGCGCTGATCCTGCACCAGAAGTTTCCGGGCGTCCGCATTGCGCGGACCTGGATCATCCTCAGCTGGATCGTGCCCACGGTGGTTGTGGTGATGATCTGGCGCTGGCTTTTCTCCACCTCGGGTGGGGTGGTGAACCCGGGCCTGATCGGGCTTGGGGTGATCGACCGGCCGGTCGGCTTTTTCGCCACACCCTGGACGGCCTTTGCGACGCTCGTGCTGATCAATTCCTGGCGCTGGTTTCCCTTCATCACCCTGATGATGCTGGCCGGTCTTACCCGAATCCCTACCGACCTGATCGAAGCCGCGCGGGTTGATGGCGCAGGTCCGTGGAAGCGGTTCACGCGGATCACCTGGCCCCTGCTTGCCCCGACGCTGACGGTGCTGCTGGTGATCGGCACGCTTCTGTCGTTCAACGTCTTCGACGTGATCTGGCTGATGACCTCGGGCGGGCCGGCGGGGGGCACGCGCACCCTGCCCGTCCTGATCTTCGAGACCGCCTTTCGCGGTTACCGGATCAGCGAGGCGGCGACGATTGCCGTACTGGCCACCGCCCTTCTCATGGCCTTCGCCATCTTCGCCACGCGGAAGCTCGCCCTGTCGGGGGACGAGCGATGACCCGGCCATACCGCTGGCCGAACCGCTGGGCGGTGCTGCTCTGGGCCGGGCTTGCCGTGATCGGCGGGCTGGTCGCCCTGCCCTTCTGGTTCGTGCTGGCCGGATCGGTCAAAGCCCCGCAAGAGATCATTGCCCGGGTGCCGACGCTGTTTCCGCAAAGCTTCACCACGCAGCACTACGACAAGCTGCTCGCCGCATCGGATTACGCGGCCTACATGGCGAACTCGGTCATCGTGGCGGCCGCCTCGACCGTGCTGACACTGCTGCTGGCGATTCCCGCTGGCTACGCCTTCTTCCGGCTGACCTTCCGTGGGCGCGACGCGCTGTACCGTGTGATTTTGCTCGCCTATGCCTTTCCGTCCATCGTTGTGCTGGTACCGCTGTTCGCCATGTTCGCCCGCTGGGGGCTGATCGACAGCCTGCTGGCGCTGGTGCTGGTCAACACGGCCTTCGCCCTGCCCTTCGCGATCTGGATGCTGCGGGCGTTCTTTGCCCAGATCCCGCCCGAGATCGAAGAGGCTGCGCGGATGGACGGCGGCCCGCCCCTGACGATCCTGCGGCGCATTCTGCTGCCGCTGATTGCGCCGGGGGTGGGGGCGGTGGCTGTCTTTGCCTTTGTGACCAGCTGGACGGAATATGTCTTCGCCTCGGTCATGATCCTGTCAGACGCGCGGCGGACGGTGCCGGTAGGCTTCTCCGGCATCATAGGGCAGTATCAGGTGGACTGGGGGCTGCTGCTGGCCGGGGCAAGCCTGGCCATTCTGCCAGTGGTGGTGGTCTTTGCGCTGATCGGACGGTGGTTCGTGTCCGGGCTCACCGAAGGCGCGGTGAAATAGGGGAGCGGCGGATGGGCGAAGTGCAGCTTGAGCGGCTGGCGAAATCCTTTGGATCGACCGAGGTGATCCCAGCACTGGACCTGACGATTTCGGCAGGAGAGTTCTGCGTGCTGGTTGGCCCGTCCGGCTGCGGCAAATCCACGCTGTTAAGGATGATCGCCGGACTGGAAGAACCGTCCTCCGGCCGCGTGATCATCGCGGGGCGCGATGCCACGGGGCTTGACCCCAGCCGCCGGGGCGTGGCGATGGTGTTCCAGTCTTACGCGCTATACCCGCACATGACCGTAGCCCAGAATATGGAGTTCGGGCTGGAGATGGCTGGCATGCCCAAAGCCGAACGCCGCGCAGCGGTAGAGGCTGCGGCGCAGACGCTGCGGTTGACCGACTATCTGGCGCGAAAGCCCCGTGCGCTTTCGGGCGGGCAGCGTCAGCGGGTTGCAATCGGGCGGGCAATCGTGCGGCAGCCCGACGTGTTCCTGCTGGATGAGCCATTGTCGAACCTCGACGCCGAGCTTCGGGTCGAAATGCGGTTGGAGTTGGCGCGACTGCACCGCGACCTTGGCTCCACGATGATCCATGTGACGCATGATCAAGTCGAGGCAATGACGCTGGCCGACCGGATGGTGGTGATGAACCGCGGCCGGATCGAACAGGCAGGTCCGCCGGCAAAATTGTACCAGGACCCCGATACGATCTTTGTCGCAGGCTTTCTGGGCGCGCCACGAATGAACCTGCTGCCAGCCAAGGTGACAGGCCGGGTGGGGCCGCGCGCCTTGGTCGATCTGCCATTGCTTGGAATGACGGGGCTTGCTGTAACGCTGCGCCATGCCGACCGGGACCCACCCGTCGAGGTGACGCTTGGTTTTCGCGCCGAAGCCTGGGAGGAAGAGGGCGGAACGCCCTTCGTCCTGCGCGCCCAAGTGGTGGAGAACATGGGGGCCACCCGCTATGCCTATTCCGGCACCGCACAGGGTGCGGCGGTAGTGGCCGAAATCCCGCGCGGTCGTGATCTTCGCGTTGGGCAGGACATGGCCCTGCACCTGATGGCCGATCGGTGCCATCTCTTTGGCCCTACGGGAGCAAGGTTGTGAAAGTTCTGATCCTGCCTGACGCCACCCTTGCCGCCGACCGTGTGGCGGGCATCCTGGCGCACACTCTGGCGCAAGATCCTGGTACGGTCCTTGGTCTTGCCACGGGCGAGACGATGCGGCCGGTCTATGCCCGGCTGGTTGCACTTTACCGCTCCGGGCTGGCAGATTTTGCGGGTGCTACCAGCTTCAACCTTGATGAATATGTTGGTGTCGCCCCCGACCATCCAGCCAGCTTTGCAACCTTCATGCGGCAGGCGCTGTTCGACCACGTCAACCTGCCAAACGCCCGCGCCCACCTGCCGCGCGGCGATGCGCCGGACCCGGTCGCCGAGGCTGCGCGTTATGAGGCGGCTATTGCGGCGGCAGGCGGCATCGAGCTTCAGCTGCTGGGCATTGGGCAAAATGGGCATATCGCCTTCAACGAGCCGACCTCGTCGCTGGGGTCACGCACCCGGGTCAAGACCCTGACCGAAACGACGCGGCTGGCCAATACGCCGGCCTTTGCGCCGCAGCCGGTTCCGCGCCATGCGATAACCATGGGCATCGCCACGATCCTGGAGACGCGGGGTTGCGTCTTGTTGGCAACCGGGGCCTCCAAGGCGACTGCGGTGGCCCGGATGATCGAAGGCCCCTTGGGCGCAGATTGTCCGGCGACGGCGCTGCAGATGCACCGGGCCGTAAGCGTGGTGCTGGACGAGGACGCCGCACGGGACCTGAAGCTGCGCAACTATTACGAGACCGTGCATCCGTCTGGCGGCGAAGCGCGACTTGATTGATCGGACGGTATCGGCCGGAATCTGGCCGGAGTGTTCCAAGCTTTGCCCAGGCGCAACTACTGCTTTCGCGGGACAGTATACAGCGACGACCCGTTCGTGAGGCTCTGATGATGTGACAGCCACGCGACGGCATCGATTTGCCAAGGTGGGTCTGCGAGGATCTGCAGAGGAGGACTGTCATGTGAGAGAGAAGCGGTTTGAACATATGCGGTACGGTCGCCGGCCGGTCCATTTGGTTAGACGGGCTGCATGCGCAAGCCGTCACCCGCCCGTTACCGCAGG
>JBBQVR010000124.1:0-10870 GCA_038211355.1 Rhodobacterales bacterium
CGAAGCTGCCGGACGGTACGCACCGGCTCACCCGTTGGAATCCGTGCCAGCCGACACAGTCAATTTCGCGGCCAAGTTGCTGCTGTTCGACCGCACCCATGAAATCGCGCGCTGGAATCACTTGGTCGCGCAGGTTCAGAAGGCGGATATACCCCTCAAAAAACCCGACGATGGATGGGTCTGCCGCATAGACCACCGGCTGGAATGCCAGACGCATCCGCTTTTCACGCAGCGCACTGGCCACCAATGCCAAGGTTTCGCGGTCCTGGGCCGAAATGGCGGCATCCAGCGGACTGGCCATGGCTGGATCAAGGTCGAACTTTGACGGCGGTGTCTTGTCCTTCATGAAACTCATGTGCATGGCCCCGGACCGTGGATTGATGTCCCGCAACCTAGGCGCACAACAGTAAACGATCCGCTAAACTTTCAATTTGCTACAATAGCGCAGCTTTTTCCCGACCCTGCGTCGCCCCGCCAACTGCCAAAGCCTGACACGCGGCCCGTTGGGTGATCTTCCCCTTGGCCTTTGCCCGCGCAATCGCCATATAGAAGCGAAACAGCCACCATGAGGGGATATCATGCTGAGTCTGGGTGAAAAACCGCAGCCCCAAGCCGACCTGATCAAGGACGCGACCGAAGCCAGCTTCATGGCCGACGTGATCGAAGCCAGCCAGACCGTGCCGGTGATCGTCGATTTCTGGGCCACCTGGTGCGGCCCGTGCAAAACGCTTGGACCGATGCTTGAGGCCGCGGTGACCGCCGCCGCCGGCAAGGTGCGCATGGTCAAGGTTGATGTCGACAAGAACCAGCGCATCGCGGCACAGCTGCGTATCCAGTCGATTCCCACCGTCTATGCCTTTTGGAAGGGCCAGCCGGTCGACGGATTTCAAGGCGCGGTGCCCGGCTCTGAACTCAAGGCGTTTGTCGATCGTGTCTCCGCCCTTGGCGGCGATGGTGGCCTTGCCGACGCGCTGCAAGCGGCCGAGGATATGCTGGCCGAGGGTGCTGCCGCCGATGCAGCTGAGACCTTCGCGGCCATCCTTGAGGAAGAGCCTGACAATGCCGCCGCCTATGCCGGCCTGGCCCGCACGCATCTTGCCACGGGCAATCTTGACCAGGCTGAGGCGCTTTTGACCGCCGCCCCCGCTGCCATTGCCAAGGCCAAGGAACTGGACGCCGCCCGCGCTCAGCTTGAACTTGCCCGTCAGGCCGCGAATGCTGGCCCCGAGGCGGAATTGCGCGCCGCGGTTGAGGCGAACCCCGCCGACCATCAAGCCCGCTTTGACCTTGCCGCAGCCCTTCTTGCCGCCGACAAACCGGCCGAGGCGGTGGATGAGCTGCTGGAACTGTTCCGTCGTGACCGCGGCTGGAACGATGGTGCTGCCAAGACCCAGCTTTTCATCATATTTGAGGCGCTGAAGCCGCAAGACCCCATTGTTCTGGCCGGCCGTCGTCGTCTGTCGTCGATGATATTTGTCTGAGATGTTTGCCTGAACCCATCCCCGGCCTACCTAGATGTCATGATAAACGCGGCCGATCTGCCGGATACCATTCCGGTCTTTCCTTTGCCTGGGGCGCTGATGCTTCCCCGGGCGCGTCTTCCGCTGCATATATTCGAGCCACGCTATCTGGCGATGATCGAAGACTGCATGAAGACCAAGCACCGTCTTATCGGCATGATCCAGCCGCGTGAGACGCCTGCCGCTGGCAACCGGCCCGCTGAAAAGCGGCTTCAGGCCATCGGCTGTGCGGGTCGCCTGACCGGTTTTTCCGAAACCGAGGATGGCCGCTATATGGTCACCCTTGCCGGGGCGTCACGCTTTCGCGTCAAGGAAGAGGTGCAGGGGTTCACCCCCTACCGCCGTTGTCTGGTGGACTGGGGCCCCTTCGGCCGCGATCTTGGCCCGACCGAGGATGACCCTGCCTTCCGCCGGGGGGAATTCATGGCCCTTCTGGGCCGCTATTTCATCAAGATGGACCTGTCCACCGACTGGGACAGCCTGAAAGAGGCTGAGCCTGAGTTGCTGATCAACTCGCTTTCAATGCTGTGCCCGTTCACGCCTGAAGACAAGCAGGCCCTGCTTGAGGCCCCAACCCTTGACACCCGGCGGGAAACCTTGGTCACCCTCATCGAATTCGCCCTGCGTGGCGGTGCCGACGAAGAGATGATGCAGTGACTGACACCACCCAGCCTGCCCCGCAGGCCACCGTGATCGACCGTCGCATGCTTGAGACTCTGGTCTGCCCGGTGACCAACGCCGTCCTGACCTATGATGCCGACCGGCAGGAATTGATCTCAAAGGCGGCCCACCTGGCATTTCCGATCCGCGATGGCATCCCCGTCATGCTGGTCAGCGAAGCGCGTGAGGTAGACTGACCGTTGCACCCGCCACCGCCATTTCTGGCAAGGGTTCGGCATCGGAACAACAGATGATGCCTTTGAACGCCGGGCGCGACCGGAGGATACTGGCCCCTGTTTCGATCGATCAGGGGGTGCACGGTAACGCGTAGCCAAAAGTCGACACACCGGCTGGATCGAAAACGAGAAAACCTCGCCACCCATCAAGGAAGCGAGGTTTTCTCTGAGAAACTGGTGCCGCTGAAGAGACTCGAACTCCCGACCCCCACATTACGAATGACGTGCTCTACCAGCTGAGCTACAGCGGCACTTTCTGGTGCAGACCCTACTATGGCTCTCCCAAGGCGAAGTCAAGCCCCGGTAAGTTACTGGTATCGCGTGTCATTCTGGGGTGGACCCAATAAATGCGAATGACGTGCAGTACCAGCTTAGCAACAGCGGTATCCTATTCTGCGCGGCTCTTAGCACCGCGCCCATCTGCTGTGTAGCGTTAATTTGCGCGGCGGGCGATCTCGTCCAGGCTGGGACGGTCGGGGTCCGGCACCACCTCGGGCTCGGGCGGGGCGGGGCGGGCTTCCATCAGGGGCAGCAACTCTGCCAGACCGTCGGGGGCATCCGCCGAAGCCGGGGGTTCCCGCCACGAAAGCGTATCAAAGCTGCCGCAGTTGCTGCAGACCGGAGCCCAGGTCGGGTGGATCGCCTGACACTTGTCGCAGCACCACTGCGGCCCGCGTGGGGCGGCAATCGCCTGTGTCACAAGGCTTCGCACCACGGCGTCCTCGGCCCCTTCGCCCCGCGCGATCCCGGCAAACAGCGCCAGCGCGCGTTGCGTGGGGTGCCGCGTGGCCATATCGCCAAGCGCACGGCGGGCGGCGGGAAAGTCTTCGGCGGCCACCAGAAGTTCGGCCAGCAAAAGCTTTGTCTCATCGCTGTCGGTGCGCAGTGCGGTCAGGGTCTTGAAGCGCTTCAGCCGCTCAGCCGGGGTTTCCTGCGGCTCGATCTCGGCGAAGGCGGCGGCAAGGTCGGGGTGGGGCATCACCTCCCATGCCTTTTTCAGCACCCGCGTCGCGTTCTTCCGGTCACCCTTGGCCACATAGCCCCGCGCAGCCATCGCGGCGGCGGGGATCAGGTCGGGTGACAGGCGGTTCGCCTCGATCGCGGCTTCGCGCGCTTCGATGCTGGCGTCTTCGTCAATCACGGTTCTGGCCTGCTGCAGGGCCAGCACGGCATCGCGGCGGCGGTAGACATCCTTGGGCAGGGTCCCCGCCTTCAGCTTGGCCCCCAGCGTGGAGCGCGCGCCGGACCAGTCGCCAGCGTCAGACTGCAGCCGCAACAGGATATCCTGCGTCTCGGCATGTTTGGGGCGGAGTTGGAACGCCTTTTCCGCCAGTTTCAGCGCCAGTTCGCGGTCCCCATCCGCCAGCTTTTGCTGCAAGAGGCCCCGCACGCCGACAAAGCGGGTGCCGTCGTCCGCCAGCAGGGTCTTGTAAGCCTCGGTCGCGCGCTTGCGGTCGCCCGCAGCCTCAGCCGCTTGGGCGACCAAAAGCGTGGTCAGTTCCGGCTTGCCCAGCAACCTTTCAGCCGCCTGCGCCCGCGTCAGCGCAATCCTCGCCTCACCCGAGGCAAGCGCCATCATCGCCTCGGACAGCGCGCGATAGCCTTTGCGTTCCCGGTTGCGGTTGAAATAACGCGAGATTGCCGTTTCATCGCCGTTCAGAAAGTGGACCGTCGCGCCCAAAAGCCCCAGCAGTTTGAGCGTCAGCCAGACAAGCGCAAACAGCACCACCGCCAGCACCACGGCCTGTAGTGGGCCTATGGTAAACTCCCACCCCGCGACGATGATCCGCATCGCTTCGCCCGCTTCGGTCAGGCGCGCGGCCACCAGCGCAAGCGCCGCGATGGCGACGACGAAGACGACAACCTTGGTCAGCGACCACAGCATCAAAGGCCCCCCGCCAGCGCGGCATCAACGGCAAGCCGCGCTTCGGCCTGCGCCCGCCAATCGGCCAGCGGGGCCTGCACCTCTGGCGCTAGCGGGGCAAGTTCGGCCAAGGCATCGGCCAACCGCCCCTCAGCCAGCGCAAATTCCGCGCGCGACAGGATTGCATCGGCGCTGTCGCCATCCTGGGGGGAAAGGGACCGTGCCCCCGTCTGCGCGCCCAGAAAATCGACCAGCCGCGTGCCCCAACCTGCCTCGGCATCCGTGGCCCGAGCCACCCGCAACGCGGCCCGCGCGGCGTCAGGGAAAGCGGCCCGCAGGTCCGCCAGTGAGGCCACGCCCGTCGCAAATGGGGCCAGCCGGGCCTGCAGGTCCGTGTCGGCGACGGCGGCGAGTTCGGCGTCAAAGGCGGCCCCGGTTGCGGCCGCTGCGGCCAGCACGTCCCGCGCGCGGGCCTGCGCCGCGGCCTCAGCGGCGGCGGTAGCGGCGTCTGCGCGGGCCTGCGCCTCAGCTTCGACCAGGGCCAGTCGGGCAAGGGCTGCGTCAACCTCGGCGCTGTTTGCACCGGCGGCAGGGGTCTCGGCCAGACGCCGCTCAAGCTCTGCCAATTTGGCCGCCAAAGCTGCGGTTGACGCATCACCGCCCGACGGCAGCGCCTCGATCACCTGTAGCCGGCGGTCCAGATCGGTCAGCCCGGAGATGTCAGCCGCTGGCATCCCCTCAACCGCCGCAACCCGGGCAGTAAGATCGCCAATCGCCGCACTTTGGGCGGCTTGCAGCGAAGCCTGCCCTGCCTCAAGCCCGGTAACCTCCGTATCCAGCCGCTCTGTGAGGGCTGCAACCTGGGCCGTCTGGTCTGGTGCAGACAGGCCAAGCACGTTGAAATGCGAAAGACCGAAGCCACCGATGGCTGCCAGCGCCCCCCCAAGCAGCGGCCCCAAGATGCCCGGACGGGGGGCAGGCTTGGCCATCACTGGCACCTTATCGGGCACTACCGGATCAGGCGTGACCGGATCAGGCGTGACCGCTGCCAACACCTCGGCAGAGGTTTCTTCATCCCCGGTAACCGCCTCGGCAACGGGGTCGGCCGGGGTCGGGTCAGCGGGGGTGTCGTTTTGGCGTATCGTGGGGCGGCGTGTCATGGGTTAGGCCCTTTCACTTGCGGCCAAGTTTCACCTAAGCACTCGGCACCCGCGGGTTCAAGGCGCTGGGCGACTTTCCAGCAGGCGTCCCACCGCGTCCAGCATCGCATCGGCATCGGGCCGCCGGGCAATCTCCAGCTTTTCGGACAGCCCCTGCAAGGCGTCTGCGACGGCGTCGCTCATTCCCGCTACCCACAGCGTTGCCCGGCGGTCATTCGGCAGGGCCGCCTTGAAAAGCGCCGCTGTCCGGGGGGAAAACAGGGGCACAATCACCACCCCGTCCGCCGCCAGAACGGCCAGCGCCGCATCGGTCAGCGGGTGCGGGTCCTGACGGTAGATCGCTGCCGAAACAGTCTCTATTCCGGCGGAAGTCAGCGTTTCCGCGATGTCCCCCCGCGTCTCTTCGCCCCGCAGATGGACAAGGCGGCCATTTGGGGCATCAGCCATAATCGCCGCCACAAGCGCTTCTGCATCGCCATCGGCCGAGTGCGCCTGAAACCCCGCAGCTTGCGCCCGCGCCGCCGTCTGCGCGCCCACGCAAAAGGCGTGGCGCGGCAGGTCAAGACCCTTGGCCGCCTCTACCCCTGTCGCCGAGGTGAAGATGACCGCAGCAAAGGGCCCCCTCGGCAGTGCAGGCATCAGAAAGACCGGTGCCATCAGCGGGGTCAGGACAGGGCGCAGCTTTGCCCCGAACCGCGCCCCCAGCGCCGCCGCAAAGGCCTGCGACTGCGCGCTTGGCCGCGTCAGCAGCACCGTGATCGCGGGGCCTTGGGTGGATTGTCTCGCCATGCCCATGGTGTTACCTGCCATGCATCCCTCACGCAACGGCGGCCATGGACCGGACCCTGACCCTTCTTGGCATCGAAAGCAGTTGCGACGATACCGCAGCGGCGGTCGTGCGCCTGTCGCCGGGGCTGGCGCCGCAGATCCTGTCGTCACAGGTGCTGGGCCAGACCAACCTGCACGCGGCCTTCGGCGGGGTGGTGCCGGAAATCGCCGCCCGCGCCCATGCCGAACGGCTGGACGGCGTGGTGGAGGAGGCGCTTGCCAAGGCCGGGGTGACACTGGACGCGCTGGACGGCATCGCAGTGACGGCAGGGCCGGGGCTGATCGGCGGGGTGCTGTCTGGCGTGATGCTGGCGCGCGGGCTGGCGGCTTCGCGGGGTCTGCCCTTGATGCCGGTCAACCACCTTGCCGGGCATGCGCTGACCCCGCGGCTGACCGATGGGATCGCCTTTCCTTACCTCATGCTTCTTGTGTCTGGCGGGCATTGCCAGTTCTTGCTTGTGGAAGGGGTTGACCGCTTCCGCCGTCTTGGCGGCACCATCGACGACGCGCCCGGTGAGGCGTTCGACAAGACTGCCAAGCTGCTTGGCCTGCCCCAACCCGGCGGCCCCGCGGTTGAGGCTGAGGCGCTGCGGGGCGACCCGAAGCGGTTCACCTTCCCCAGACCGCTTTTGGACCGTGAAGGGTGTGATCTGTCCTTTTCCGGCCTGAAGACCGCGCTTTTGCGGGCCCGCGACACGCTGATCGCCGCGCAAGGCGGGCTCACGGTGCAGGATCGGCGCGACCTTTGTGCTGGGTTTCAGGCGGCTGTGGCTGAGGTGCTGGCCGTCAAGACCGCGCGGGCGCTGGCGGCATCAGGCCCCGTGACGGCCTTTGCCCTTGCCGGTGGCGTGGCTGCAAACACCGCCATTCGGGCCATGTTAGAGACTGTTTCCGCCCGTGCAGACGTGCCCTTCCTTGCGCCGCCCCTGCGACTGTGCACCGACAATGCCGCAATGATCGCCTGGGCAGGGATTGAACGGATGCGCGCTGGGATCGCCCCCTCAACCGACTTTGTCGCGCGGCCACGTTGGCCGCTGGACGACACTGCGCCTGCGCAGCTTGGGTCAGGCAAGAAGGGGGCCAAGGCATGATCGGGATCATCGGCGCCGGGGCCTTTGGCACCGCTTTGGCCGTGGCTTTGGCCAAGGGCGGCCGTCAGGTGCACCTTTGGGCCCGCGACCCGGCGCAGGTGCTGCGGATGCAGACAACCCGCCGGAATGAGGGTGCGCTGCCGGGCGTTGATCTGCCTGAAAGCGTCTCTGTTCACGCAGAAATCGGGGAGGTCGCCGGGGGTCAGGCCTTGCTTTTGGCCGTGCCGATGCAGACCCTTGGCGCGCTTTTGGATGCCTGGCCCCAGGTCGATGGCAGCCAGCCCCTTGTCGCCTGCTGCAAGGGCATCGACCTTGCCACCCTGCGTGGGCCTGTCGCCCTGATCGAAGGTCGCCGTCCGGGTGCGCAGGTGGCCATCCTGACCGGTCCCAGCTTTGCCGCCGACATCGCGCAAGGTCTGCCGACTGCGCTGACATTGGCCAGCGCCGGCGATGTGGCAACGCTGCAGGATCTTCTGTCGACGCCCACGCTGCGGCTTTACCGGACCGATGATGTGCGCGGGGCCGAACTGGGTGGCGCCCTGAAGAACGTGGTCGCCATTGCCGCCGGAACCGTGATCGGCGCTGGCCTTGGTGATAGCGCCCGTGCAGCCCTGATGACCCGAGGCTATGCCGAGATGGTCCGCCTTGCCGCCGCCCTGGGCGCGCGGCCCGAGACTTTGGCCGGGCTGTCCGGGTTCGGTGATCTGGTCTTGACGTGCACCTCGGCCCAGTCCCGCAACTTTCGCTATGGTCTGGCCCTTGGGCGGGCTGAGGGGTTTGACCCCACCGTTACCGTCGAAGGCGTGGCCACAGCCCATGCCGTGCAGGAACTGGCCGGGCGCTTGGGGGTCGAGATGCCAGTGACGGCGATGGTTGATGCCCTTGCCCTTGGCCGGATCACGCTGAATGATGCCATCGGCCAGCTGATGCGCCGGCCCCTTAAACAGGAATGACCATGCGTTTTGTCCTTGTCTGCCTTGACCACCCCAACGCCCTGCAAACCCGGGTGGAAAACCGCGCCGCGCACCTTGCGCATATCGAAGCCTCCGGCGTGGTCGAACAGGCGGGCCCCTTCATCGACGCAGCCGGGCAGATGTGCGGCAGCCTGATCGTGCTGGGTGTCCAGACGCGGGTTGAGGCCGAGGCCTGGGCCGCGGCAGACCCCTATGCAAAGGCGGGGCTGTTCGCCTCAGTGATGATCCAGGAATGGAAGCGGGTGATCGGATGAGCCGCTGGCTGTTCAAGTCCGAACCCGATGTCTGGGGCTGGGATCACCAGGTCGCCAAGGGCGATGAAGGTGAGGAATGGCACGGCGTCCGCAACTATCAGGCCCGCAACAACATGCGGGCGATGAAGGTGGGCGACCTTGGGTTTTTCTACCATTCCAACATCGGCAAAGAGGTTGTGGGGATCGTCGAGGTTTGCCGGACCAGCAGCCCCGACAGCACCACCGATGACCCACGCTGGGACTGCGTCTGGATCAAGGCTGTGCGCCCGTTTCTGCGGGCTGTGACGCTGGAAGACTGCAAGGTTCAGCCGGGGCTGGAAAAGATGGTGCTGGTCAACAATACCCGGCTTTCGGTGCAGCCAGTATCCGTCGAGGAGTGGGAGATCGTCTGCGGGATGGGCGGGGTTGATCCGTAACTGTCCGCTCGGACACTTGAAGCGGGCAAACATTATCAATGGCTAGCGGCGGGTAGCCGGCGTTCTTGGCAAACCGGCATGTGCTTTGCCTGACGCAGGTGAAATGGCCCCACCAAACGAAACGGAGGGCCCCACACCCCTGCAGGACCCTCCATCCACCCACGCGCACACCCCAAGCACCGCGTGATTAGTATAAGGGTCCTGGGCATCCTGCCCTGACCACAAAGAGATGCCCCGAATCCCCACCGCCAGGCAAGGTGTGAGTGCGTCAGGTTTGGTTCAAATGCCGTAGGTTGGCCCAGGCATTGGGTCAAATTGCCCAATCCCTCCCCCAAAAGGGGAAGGGAGGCGGTCGAGGCCTGTTGGCCCCCCGGTGAAGGGGGCAAGAAGAGGTGTGGATTACTTGTAGGCTGCTTCGCGGCCGAAATGCTTGACCAGAAGGTAGTAGAACACCGCACGCAGCTTGTTGCGTTCCGATTTGCCATAGGTGTCGACGGCGGCATTGATGCCTTCCATCAACGCGGGGCCGTCTTTCAGCCCCAGCTTCTTGATCAGGAAATTGGACTTGATCCGCCCCAGCTCTTCCGGGTCAGAGGCGGCGACGGTTGATGCGTCATTGTCGTAAATGGATGGCCCACAGCCGATGGTGACCTTGGTCAACAGCGCCAGGTCGGGCGTGACCTTGCACTTGGTTTTCAGGTCTTCTGCGTATTTGGCGATCAGATCGTCGCGCTTTCCCATAAGGTCCCTCGTTTCTTGACACGTCCCCCATTGTGGCAGGACTGTGGCAGATTACGAAAACCTGCCCAAACGGCAACGGGAAAGATGGGCGGCCTTTCCCCGCAGGCAATGGGCCGCGCAGGCGCGGTTTACGCCCCCTGCGGGCACTTTTCGCTGCAATCAGCCAGAAGCGCCCGCAAGGAAACGACAAGCAGCCCTGGCCGCGATCAGTAGCGGTAGTGGTCAGACTTGAACGGGCCTTCCGGTTTCACGCCGATATAGTCGGCCTGATCACGGCGCAGCTCGGTCAGTTTGACGCCGATCTTCTTGAGGTGCAGGCGGGCCACTTTTTCATCCAGCGCCTTCGGCAGGATGTAGACACCGGGGGCGTAGTCTTCGCCCTTGGTCCAAAGCTCAATCTGCGCGAGGACCTGGTTGGTAAAGCTGGCCGACATGACGAAGGACGGATGGCCCGTGGCGTTGCCAAGGTTCAGAAGGCGGCCTTCGGACAACAGGATGATCCGGCTGCCCGAGGGCATCTCGATCATGTCGACCTGTTCCTTGATGTTGGTCCACTTGTGGTTCTTCAGCGCGGCGACCTGAATTTCGTTGTCGAAGTGTCCGATGTTGCCGACGATGGCCATGTCCTTCATCTCGCGCAGATGCTCGATCCGAATCACGTCCTTGTTGCCGGTGGTGGTGATGAAGATGTCGGCGCTGTCTACGACGTCTTCCAGCAGGACAACTTCAAAGCCGTCCATGGCGGCCTGCAGGGCGCAGATCGGGTCGACTTCAGTGACTTTCACACGCGCGCCGGCGCCGCTTAGGGACGCGGCAGAACCTTTGCCAACATCGCCATAGCCGCAGACGACGGCCACTTTGCCAGCCATCATGGTGTCAGTCGCGCGGCGGATGCCGTCGACCAGCGATTCCTTGCAGCCGTACTTGTTGTCGAACTTCGACTTGGTGACGGAATCGTTCACGTTGATTGCGGGGAACGGCAGCTGACCCTTCTTGTGCAGGTCATACAGGCGATGCACGCCGGTCGTGGTTTCCTCGGACACGCCCTTGATCTGGTCGCGGACCTTGGTGAACCAGCCGGGGCTCGCGGCCATCCGCTTGGCGATCTGCACCTTGATCACGGCTT
>JBBQVR010000125.1:0-10857 GCA_038211355.1 Rhodobacterales bacterium
ATTACGCAAACCCCATACGATGGGAATGTCAAGGCCACGCGCAGCCAAGGCGCCGACAAGGTCGCTGTGATACATCCATGTCTGTATCACATCAGGTCTATATTTCAGAATAAGCTGACGCAGTCGGTAGAGGCCACTTGGCGAAAGCCTTCCCCGAGACATTCCCAGCGCATCAACAGACACTCCCGATGCCTGCAATCGCGGACCATAAAAATCGAATCCCCTCAAGGAAATCACCCGATGACGAACGCGCTGCCCCGGTGCGGTGCACAAACGATAAAGGACGGCCTCAGCGCCACCAGACAACAAACTTGTGGCGATATGGACAATCGATAAGGGCGGGTTAGCCGTCATGACGCAAGCCACATGGGGGCAATGTGTTCTATGGCCCATTGTTCGGCCATTGTCCGGGCAGCAAGAGCACAATTTGTAGCCAATATAGGATTATCCAACATGCGCCGCAGAGCCTGACCCAGGGCGACGGGATCCCCTACCGGCACCAATAGACCGCTATGCTCGTGTTTCAGCATCTCATTGGGACCCGTGGGACAATCGGTACTGACGATGGGGCAACCGCGCGCCATTGCCTCCGCAACAATATTGGGGAACCCCTCATGGTGCGATGATAGGACGAATACGGCGGCCCGATCAAGCCAGTAACGGACATCAGATACCTGGCCAATAAGGGCAATGCGATCCGACAATCCCAAGGACCGGATACGTGACTCCAATTTCGGCCTGAGAGGGCCCTCACCGCAGATAGCCACCCTGATTGGTCTGTCCCGCAACTGACCAGCAACAGCGTCTATCAAATCCTCAAAACCCTTCTGTGGCATCAAACGTCCAATGGCCACCAGCAGTCCAGGTTCGCGCAGGTTGGCATGTGTAGAATCGATAGAAAAGCATACATCATCAAGCGGATTAGGGATCACGCAGCATCGCGAGGCCGGGAATCCCCATTCCTCTGTGTGGATACGCAATCCGGCTTGTGTGAGCAGGACGATACGATCGGCCCTGGTATACAGTCGTTTCATGTTCCATCGCATAAACCCACGAAATGAACACGGAGCGTCGCGGACACTTACGGTGATATGGCATGGATGTCGCAGTTTCGAACGCGCCAGAATCAATGGAACACTTGCCGCCTCCATGAACCCAAAAGCCCGATCGGCACACAGTCGGTCCAGCGTCGCCGCTAACGCAGTTACACGCCGACGTTGCTGGAGTAATTTCCCAATCAAGGTTGGACGCGCAGGCAAGGACAAATCAATGACCTCACCGCCGAAGTCATATGCCGGATCCCGGCCATCCCATGTGATTACCGTTACACGGTGATGCTTTGCCAAAAACAACGACAGACGGCTCACGACGCGTTCAGCACCGCCTCGATGGAAAGTTGGGACAACGATTGCGATGTTCATGGCTTAGGCAACCGGATACCAGTATTTCAGATATAGTGCCGTTGTGGCAAAAAACCAGCACAACAATCCGCGATATTCAACTCCATTAAAATCCCGAAACAAGCCCATAAATAAAGGGATGGTCAGCGCGAACACCCTTGATGACTGGGTCCCGACCAGGGAGGTCGCAATAAATACGCTAAGGCAGATGACCGCATATACAGATTCCGGTCGCGTGAGGTAACGAGTCGCCCGCACTAGGAAAAACAAAGCAAATGTACCCCATATCACCAAGTCTATGGTCGAGGTTACATCTACATTATACTCAGCCCGACGGTCGCCAAGCGTGTTCAGAAGTAGAAATCGCGCCGGAGACAGAATAAGCACTCCTAATGAGATAACGCCTACCATCGCGACCAGGGCCTGGGGTTGGCTTTTTCGCGCAAGATGACTTACCAAATAAGACCCAGCCAATAACAGGAGCATGACCACCATCGCCGTGTGGATAAAACAGGCCATGATCGCCAAGGCGCCACGCAAGGCCCATATCCATGACAACCACGCATGCTGCGAGTTATTCTGTTCTTCGTGCATCGTCTGGCCACCGTTATCCGTCGGTGACGGTCCCATGACCAATAGGTCCCGCCATCGCCACGCCACATAAATCAAAGCCATTGCCAGGGCAGACCGGATCTGCGACATCAATAGGTTCGTCATCAAGGGATGAAACAACATGACGAGCGCCAACAACCATCCGCAGGATCTGATCGTAACAGCCAGAAACACCAAGCAGGCGCACATGCTGACTACCGTGAAGGCGTTCTCGAACGACCCCGTCCAATCCCGGAGCGCCACGACAATCGCCAGCCACGCATGTTCCTGGGTCAACGACGCGACGACATCAAGCTGACCATTCAGCGCATTCAATACTCGTTCATGATAGCCTGAGCCGAAATTCGCCCGATATACGCCCAGATCCCAGAACGGCTGCCGAAGAAACGATTCGAAAGGAAGGAATACGTAAATGACAGCGATCGCCACGATCGCTGGAATCCATAATGCTCGCCACAGTGGCGTGGTCATCTTGTGCAGAATGGCCATCACCTCACTCATGCCAACGGTCCTTGGGCTCTCGCACTAGACGATCGAATTCCGTCTCCCACGCCGTCGCGATTCTGTCCAGGGACAGGCGATCACGTACGTCAATGGAGCGCTGGGCAAGGTGCTTCCGCATGTTCTTGTTGCCCATAAGCTCTGCCAATGTCAGCGCCAATACCTTGCGGTCACCTGGCTCGACCAGACGACCGTCAATGCCGTCCCGGATGATATCCCTGGGTCCTGTGTCGCAGTCAAAACTTACTGCGGGCACGCCGTGGGCCAGGGCCTCTGCCAATGTATTCGGAAACCCTTCGTATTGCGACGTCATCACATAGAGATCGGCCGATCCATACCAGTCACCCAGGTTGCCGACCCGGCCAGGCAAGATGATCCTGTCCGGGCAGGAACCGCGGGCGGCCATTTCCCGGAGTCGATCCTTTTCCGGACCATCGCCGAGAATCGCCAACTCCCATTCAGGGTGGGTTTGCGCCAAGGAGCAAAAGACCTCAATCAACAACCCAAACTGTTTCAGCGGCACCAGTCGTCCCACCGCCAGCAAACGACATCCCCGTTTTTCAGGCGGCGGCACGATGGGCTCCTGGACCGGCATCGGCCACGGCACCGGATTTGGGATTACCGGAACATGACACGCCGACGTGTTCCTCCGGATCCATTCGGCGCTTTTGTCTGTCAAAGCGACAACGGCATCGAGTCGGCCATAGTGCCTTCGACGCAGCATGTTCCACAAGGCATGTTGCGGTGCCTGGGGCGGGTGCGTGTGCTCGGAACCGATCGTCACCATGCCCAAGCCCTTTGCCGCCAATGCCAGCAAGACATTGTTCCTGTCCATCAACGCTAATGCAATATCAGGACGTTCGGCCAGCAACACGGCCCGCAATGCCCGCGCGCGTCTCCAGTTGTGCACCACGGCCATCACCGGATTGCGACTCTCGCGGCCCAGGTTGAGTGCAATGCGTCGCACCGCCGGATGCAGGGTATAGAAATCCCGATCCTGGCCGAAAATAGTGACGATAGTGATCTGCCAGCCCTTGCTGGCCCAATGATTGGCGAGATTGGCGCAGACCCGTTCCGCCCCCCCTGCCGACATCGACGAGATGACAAAGAGCAGTTTCATCGTCCGACCTTCCGGTGACTGACCCAGTGCAATCCGAGACATGCGACCACGTACATCCCTACCCCCGACAATGGCACGCCCGCTATCCCGAATATCGGCACCAGCACGAACAGCAATCCGGCCTTTGCCGCCAGGTTGACCGCATTGAGTCCGATGAAGACGCCATACCGGCGCTGCGCCGTCAGATTCGCCACCAAGACCAGATTGGCCATGTAGCACGGTATCATCAGCAGACTCCAGCGCAGCATCTGCGCCACCGCCGCCGTATCGCCGGCGGTGAAGGCCCCGCGCTGGAACAGTACCCTCACTCCCCAGGGTGCCAGCAGCCAGCCGATGGCTGCCGCAATCACACCGACCCCCAGCATCATCCCCACCCAGCGCCGGACCAGACGCTGGCGGTGTGCGGCGTCGCCCTCTGCCATCCCGCTGAGCACCGGCAGGATCGCTCGGCTGACCGCCGTGGCACCCAGGCCCAGTGCCAAGGCGAGGAGGCGATTGGCATAGCCGAGGGTGGCGATGGCGCCCTCGCCCAGGCGAGCGGCGGCAAACTGGTCGAGAATACCGCCAAGGCCCATCAGCACCTGGGCCGCCAGCATGACCAGGAAGCCCTGGCGAAAGGGCGCCCAGTGCGGGGAAGTCAGATCCCAGCCCGGCGCCTCCAGTTCCTTGCGGGTTGCCAGGGGTACGGCCAAGCAGGCGGCCTGGACCAGGAAGCCGCCGACCGTGCCCCACAGCAGGGTCTCGCCCGCCGCCCCGGGCAGGGCGAGGACCGCGACCAGGATGCAGACAGCGGGGATGCCCTCGAAAAGGGTGTTGCGATGCCCACCGCCGGCCATGGTCCAGGCCGACCACAGGCTGGCGACCAGTCCGAGGGGCAGCAGCAGCGCCAGCCATGGGGCCATGGCCAGGACCGTGTCGGCCGCCGTTCCGTGCAACCCGGACCATCCGCTGGTCACCAGCAGGTCGAGTCCCCAGCGGGCGAGGGGATAGGCGAGCAGGCCGAGGCCCAGGGTCAGCCCCAGCAGTTCGGCGCGGAAGCGGCGCAGGCGCAGGGGATCGTCGGTGGCCGCCCGCCCGACCAGGGGCAGCAGCACCACGGTCAGCACCGAGAACCATATCGAGACCGGCAACAGCACGAGATTGGTCCCGAACAGATAGCCGTCGACCACCGGGCTGGTGCCATAGCGCCAGGCCACTGCCATCTCCTTGAACGCCGCCATGCCTTTGGCCAGGGCGACGAAAAGGCTGACGATGACGAAGCCGGTGGCGATGCGACGATGGTCGGCATGAGCTTGTTGCCAGCGCGCGTAGAGTCGCAGTGCGAGTGAGGTGAATCCTGCCATTTTCAGGAACCACCGAGACGCTTCGCAGGCAAGCCGTAGCATGCCGAGAAGGCCGACTGCCAACGCTTGCATTGCCAGCCCAGACCTGCCATCTCTTTGAGAACCCGTGACCCCTTCACGCTGTGCCTACGTTGGTTCATTGGCCCGCAGGTCATCATGCAGGGTATCAGTCTGATGCGGCATGGCTGAACCGTCCGGGTCGTATTGATGCGGACCAGGAAGATAGGCTCAGGTCCACCCTTGAGCAAGGTCGGGGTCGCTCGCATCAGGTCACCACCGGCGCCGCCGGTGGTTCAACCTGGATCACTTGGCGCAGGCCCGACAGGCGCAACGCCGTCACCAGAGTGGGCGGGGCATTGCGCACGGCGACCACCGTACCTGGCGCGCCGGACACACCCAGCCGCGCCGACCTGGGATCTTGCACCCACCCAGCGGAAGAGCGGTCTGCGACGCGCCGGACCAGGTCAAGGGCGAGGCGGGCAAGATCGGCGCCACCCGTGGGTTCCCGCACCAGGACGTCAGCTTCGAGGGGCCGGTTGACCACGGCGGAACTGGCGATGCGGGTGGAATCGGTCATAGGGTCAGGACTGTGCGTGGTGGGATGCTGCCGGCGCCCGTTTAGCGATCCACCTGCTCGGCACCAGCATGGGTGCGCATGTTGCAAGAAGATGATTTTTGTATACTACTTGAGCATAGCCATGACATTTTCTGAATGATCCCTTGCACTGGTGACCCAGCATCGCTAGCCTCCCAAGCTTCGCCATGACACCCCACCGCCCCCTCCTCCGCCCGCACCTCCGCCCCGTCGCCGCACTTCTCGCCATCGCCGCCACGGTGACCGCGCTGGATGCCCCACCCCAGGTCACGGTGCGTGATTTCGCGCTGGATCCGATGGGCAATCTTGCCTTCCACGATGATCGCGTGGTGCTCCATCCCAAGCTGCTCCTGGGGGCCGGGGCCGATTCCAACGTCTATGCCACCAAAACCGACCGTATCCAGGACTGCTACTTCGAGGCCCTGGCCGGCCTCGAGGCGCGCTATGACATCGGCGACAGCCAGCGCCTGACCGGCAATCTCGAGATTGAAAGCAAGCGTTGGGTCAAAGAGGAGGACCGCGACATGATCGGCGGCCGCGGCCGCCTCGACTGGCTGCATAACGACGGCGCCGGGTTAGAGACCAGGGCCACGGCCGGCTATGCACGCATCGACGATCCGCTGGTCGAAAGCGGCGTCCGCATCGAGCGCGGGGTCGGCGACGGCGGGATCGGCGTCGACTGGGAGGGGCGCACGCTGCGCCTCGCTGGCGGCCTCGCGTTCGTCGGCGAGAAGTACTTCGATGACGGCATCAACTGGACCGCCGAAGAGCGGCGGAACCAGCGCCTGACCGCCGATGCCACGGCTGGCTGGCGCTATGCCAGCGACGCCGAGACCTACGCCCGCATCGTCGGCGATGCCTGGCGCTACCCGGACGAGACCAACCGCTTCCGCAACAGCAACGGGGTGCAGGCGCTGGCCGGCTGGCGCGCGGCACCGTCGACCCGCACCAAGGTGCTGGCCGAACTGGGTGTCGAGTACCGGGCCTACAGCGGCTACTATCTTGACGATTCCAACTATGGCGACGACCACACCCTGACCCCGGCCGCCGATCTGAGCGCCGCCTATCTGTGGGAGGAAGGCAGTTCGGCCACCCTGCATGGCTATTCGCACATGGTCGGCTCGACCACGTCCAACGGCAGCCTATTGTACGGCGCCGCTGCCGACCTGCGCTACCGTCTGCGCACCAAGGCCTTCCTGCTGGCCCAGGTGCAGACCTACCACCTGACCGACTCCGGCTCTGCTGTCGGCGTCCCCGTCGAAGAGCGCGCCACCAACGCCGGCCACCTTGGTGCCGAGTACCTGCTGCGCGAGGGCGTCGCGGTACGTCTCATCGGTGGCTACGAGCAGAGCTGGGCCCAACTTGGCGAGGATTACGAGCGCTGGTCCGGCTCGCTGGTCACCGCGGTGGCCTTCTAAATCCTCACGCGGCGTCGCTGGCCTTGGCCTTGCTTGGCCCTGTCTGCCGCCTACTATATCCCTTCCTGGAGGCTCTATGCGTATCCTATCTTCGCTTCTGCTCGTCGCCGCCCTCGCCGGTCCCGTCTTGGGCGCCGATGCGCTGCCGTTCACGCCCGCCGAGATCGGCTCGGTCGCCGCCGCTGCGCACCAGGCCGTGCAGCCCGGGCAGGACGGCAAGGTCACCCTGACCCTTGCCGACGGCACCAAGATTGTCTTCATGGCGTTTGAGGTCGCGGGCGTCATCACCCTGAGCCCGATCGATCCGCAAAGCAGCATCACCTCCATCGTCCTGACCATGGTGACCAATGCCAATGGCGTCGCGACCGTCTCGTCCCTGACCATGCAAAGCAATGCCGGCACGACCACTGCCAGCCTCACTGGCGGGCAGTTCGGTACCGTCAACACTGTCGCCAGCACCGGCGGCAACGGCGACACCCTCGGCGGCAACGCCGGCGGCGGTTCGCTGCCCGCCCCGGTGTCGCTTGCCGGTCAGGGTGTAGCAATCGGTCAGCCCGGCGGCTCGCAGGCCAACCAGGGAACCGCCGTCTCCCCCAACCAGCCCTGATGCTGCCAGTCGTCCGCGCCGCAGCAGCGCTGCTTGCAGCGACCGTCATCCTGGCGGCCAGCGAAGTCGGGGTGACGGCGCCCGGTTCTTACGAGCTGTACCAGGGCGATCTGCTGCGCATCACCGTCTACGACCACCCGGATCTGGCCACCGAGGTCCGTTTGCCGTCCAATGGCATGTGTTCGCTGCCGTTGTTGGGCGAGGTCGGCCCGCTGTGCGGCATAAGCATCCCCGCCGCACAGGCTGACATCGCCAAGCGCTTCGCGGGTGGCCTCATCGTCAACCCGGTAGTGACGATCGTGGTTACCGAGTTCGGGCCGCGCCGCGCCTTCGTACTGGGTGAGGTCAAGCTGCCCAGCGACGTGGCGCTGGACCCGCTGTCGCCGACCACTGCGCTGCAGGCGATCAGCCGGGCTGGCGGGTTCACCGCCGAGGCCAATCGCCTTGGGGCCGTGGTGGTCAAGCGCTCTGCCGATGGCAGCGCCCCGACGGTCCTGGCGATTCCGGCCAAGGACACGCCCGAGGCGCTGGCCAAGGATGTCGTTCTCGGCCCCAACGACCTGTGCATCGTCCCGCGGACCGACCGCATCTTCATCCTTGGCCAGGTGAAGAATCCTGGTGCCGTGCCGGTGCAGCCCGACCAGCAGTTGACCGCCTCGCGCGCCATCAGCCTGTGCGGCGGCTTCGAGCGTTACAGCCGCCAGGACCAGGTGCAGATCCTGCGCCCCGGTGCGCCGATCAAGGTGGTCGACATCCGCGCGGTGCTGGAAGGTAAAGAAGGCGTCGAGGACACCAAACTGCTGCCCGGTGACACCGTGTTCGTGCCAGAGACGCGCTTCTAAAGACTTTGCGGCCTCTGGCCTTGATCCTAAAATCGGCGCTGGGATTCACCCTGAGCACCAGAGTGACCTGAGAGGGAAAGGGTGCGCGCATAGTGTTGCGCCGAGAGCTGCACTCACCCGGAGGGTGACCCTCGTTCCTTGCCCCAAGTCTTTTCCACCTCTGGTTCCTCTGGTTCCTCTGGTCCTCCAAGTGAATCCGACTGCGATTTCAAGGTTGATCCAGAAGGCCGGCCGTGGGTCAGTGGATCACGGCTTCGGGGGCGGTCAGCCAACGGAGGATGAGCGGGGCCCAGCAGCCTTCGACCAAGGCAGCGATGACCACCAGGGTGGCGCCTATGCCGACATGGTGCAGCGCGGCGCGGGAGACGATCTCCAGGGTGCGGGAACCGACGCGGTAGCGGTCGAGGCCGCGACGGGCGAAGATGCCGCCGCTGGTGGCCAGGCAGTAGCCGGCCGCTTCGAGCAACAGATGCGGGCCGGCCGCGAGGATGAGGACGAGCAGCGCGAGCAGGTGCGAATTGGTCACCCCGGGCAGGCCCTGCAGGGCAGCGGCCCAGGTCACGCCCCAGGCGGCAGCGTTCCAGACCATCGCAAAGAGCAGGCCGAGATAGCGGAACACCACGCCCACCAGCAGCAGTAGCAGCAGGATGCGGAGGTTGTGCAGCATCAGCGGCAGGGCTGCCGCCATGGAGGGATCGCCCAGCCCTGGCCGCCGTCCAAGCAGGGTCGCGGATCCGTCGAACCAGGCGGCATAACTGTCCGCCCCAAGAACCCCGGCGAGGAGCGCGAAGCCGAGCAGGATCCCGCCGAACAGCGCGGTCAGATCGCGGGCGAGGGCGAGGTTCGCGCGGCGCGGGGTGGCCAGGCCGTTCCAGATTTCGAAGCTGTTGCGTTGGAAGCGCGGGAAGATGTAGCCGCCGAGGATGACCACCGTGAACATGGCCGATCCGGCGAAGGCCCCGCCCAGGCCGGTGGCGCGCATGGTGTAGGCGCCAGCCACCTGCCCGATCAGCGCCCCGATCAGGCCATAGGCCAGCCAGACCTGCCATCCGGCACGCCGCCCCACCACCGGGCGGATGGCGGTGTGGGTCTCGAAGGCGTCCTCGGGACTGAAGGCGCGCGCGCCGACGCGGTGCTGCCGCTTCGACTCCAGTCCGGGCAGTTCGACCTCGCTGATGCGATCAGTGACGGGCAGGAAGAAGGACGTCGTGGGGGGACGTGCCGGGACCTCCAGAGGCCGCGTGGTCAAGGGGTCGCTCACGGCTGATTTTCGCCCTTTCCGCTGGCTAAACGTCGTTTCCGCGCTAACATTGGTTAGAATCTAACGCATGGCACCTAACGGACAACGACAGAAGCGCATCGGCTGGGCAGTGGTCACTTTGGCCCTGCTGCTGGTGATCGCCGTCTTGGCCACCGTGACTCTTGGCGATGTGGTCGGGCGCGGGGGGGGTGAACTGTTCACCTACCGGGTGCGCAGCGGCGACGTCTGGGTCGAAAGCGTGAGTCGCCGCGACAATGCCGAGCAGGTGGCGGCCTGGGCGGACGGCTATCTGACCCTGCTCGCCGCCCGCTTTGGCGTGGCCAAGCCGGGGGCGGTGATCCGCCTGCTCGACAACGAGACCCGCTACGCAGCCTTCGGCCGCCAGAACCTGCCCGGCTTCGGCGGCGCCATGCAATTCTGCTACGCCCGCTCGGACGGGGCCGTGTATGGCTGGTGGTGCCCCTCCGAACGCCTGACCCCGCGCCTGCAGCACGAACTTTTCCACCGGCTGGCCCATCGCACCATGCCCCGCCTGCCGCTGTGGCTCGAAGAGGGCACGGCGGTGCTGGTCGAGACGCTGCAAGCAAAGGACGGCAAATTGGCAGTCTCCGGTCCGCTGGTGAAGCGCCTCGACCAGGCCGCCCGGCTGCTTGATGAGCACGGCCTGGACAAACTGACCACGCTGCTGGATTCGCCCCAGGCGACCTTCATCGGCCCGCAGGGCTTCGACCTCTACAGCCTGTCCTATGCCACGGCGGCAGCGCTCGACTCGCAGGACCGCTTGCAGACGGCGCTGCGTGTCGGCGTCGCGCCGGTGGACGGGCAGACAGTGCTGACGTTTGTGAGCCGCGCACGCTGAGACTGATGGCGTCGAGGTTAATTAAGGTGCGCTCACCCCGGATGATGCCCTTCGCTTTGTCGAGCATTCAAGCATTCGAGCATTCAAGCATTCGAGCATTCGAGCATTCGAGCATTCAAGCATTCGAGCATTCGAGCATTCGAGCATTCGAGCATTCGAGCATTCGAGCATTCGAGCATTCAAGCACTCCCCCTACGGCCAACACAGCACCCGTCCCATAGGACCAAAGCGCCAGCCGGCGAGTTGGCCGAAGCGACGTAGCAGTTTGCGATCGCGGGTGATCTGACTGGGGATCAGCC
>JBBQVR010000126.1:0-10775 GCA_038211355.1 Rhodobacterales bacterium
GCTTCAACGAAAACCTGACGCTGTTCAATCAGGGCAAGTGCGGCATGTGGATCGACGCGACCGTGGCGGCCTCTTTCGTGACCGGCGCTGACTCGACTGTCGCTGACAAGGTCGGCTTCGCTCTCGCCCCCGACAATGGTCTGGGCAAGCGCGGCAACTGGCTCTGGGCATGGTCACTGGCCATCCCGACTTCGTCCGAAAAGCAGGACGCGGCCAAAGCTTTCATCAACTGGGCTACGAACAAGGACTATCTTGCCTTGGTCGCCGCAAAGGAAGGCTGGGCCAACGTGCCTCCGGGAACCCGCACCTCGCTGTATATGAACGAGGAATACGCCAAGGTGCCCTTCGCCAAGATGACGCTGGACAGCATCAACTCGGCTGATCCGACAGCACCTTCCGTGCAGCCGGTGCCGTATGTCGGCGTCCAGTTTGTCGCGATCCCCGAGTTTTCGGGCATTGCAACCACCGTGGGCGAGATCTTCTCGGCAGCGCTGGCCGGTCAGTCGACCAGCGATGAGGCGCTTGCAGCCGCACAAGCCGCCGTCGTCGATGAGATGACAGCCACCGGCTACATCAAGTAACCTCCCCGCCGGGGCTGCCGTATCGGCGGCCCCGGACACCTTTTTCGGGCGGTATACCGCCCGTCCTTTTTTCATTCCGCACCGTCATCGCAAGGTGTGGCCCAGCCCCGCGCCACAAGCCCCCTGCCCCCCCGGAGACGCGCCCGATGTCCACGCAATCCACCCGCTTGGCGGCCCGGTTCATGGTCGCGCCCTCGGTCCTCGTCCTCTTCGTCTGGATGCTCGTACCCCTCGCGATGACAGCGTATTTCTCGTTCCGCCTGTACCGGCTTTTGTCGCCGGACCGGACCGGATGGGTCGGCTTCAACAACTATGCCTGGTTCCTCAACTCACCCGATTTCTGGCTGGCGCTGACCAATACGCTGCTGCTGGTCGGTGGTGTGCTGATAATCACGGTCGTCCTTGGCATCCTGATTGCGCTGCTGATCGACCAGCCGGTCAAGGGTCAGGGCGTCCTGCGCATCCTGGTCATCGCGCCGTTTTTCGTCATGCCGCCAGTGGCCGCGTCGATCTGGGAAAACCTGTTGATGCACCCGCAGAACGGCCTTTTTGCCGCCTTTGCCCGCGGGCTTGGCGCGCAGCCGATCCTGTTTCTGGAGCAGTATCCCCTGCCCTCCGTCATCGGGATCGTTGCCTGGGAATGGCTGCCTTTCGCGACGCTGATCTTCGTCACCGCCCTGCAATCGCTGTCGTCCGAACAGCTTGAGGCGTCCGAAATGGATGGCGCGGGGGCCTTCAACCGCTTTCGCTACATCATCCTGCCGCACATGACCCGCGCGGTGACGGTGGTGATCCTGATCCAGACGATCTTTCTTCTGGGCATCTTCGGTGAGATTTTCACCACCACCCAAGGCGGACCGGGCTCAGCCTCGACCACCTTGCCCTATATGATCTTCAAGCAGGCGATCGTGGCCAAGGATATTGGCCGGGCAGCGGCGGGGGGCATGATCGCAGTGATCCTTGCCAATATCGTCGCCTATTTCCTCATGCGCGGCATCGGCCGGCATCTGGACGCGTAAGGAAACATCATGGCCCGTGCCCAATCCCCCCGCCGTATCCTGCTGACCACCATCGCCGCCTGGACGGTTGCTCTGATCATCTTCTTCCCCGTGCTCTGGATGATCCTGACCAGCTTCAAGACCGAAGCCAGCGCCGTCGCCTCGCCGCCCGAACTGTTCAGCGCAAGCTGGACGTTTGAAAACTACATCGAAGTCTGGGCCCGGTCGGACTATCCGCGGTTCTTCTGGAACTCGGTCGTCATTGCGGTCGGCTCCACACTTTTGGGCCTTGCCATCGCGATCCCTTCGGCCTGGGCGATGGCCTTTGTGCCGGGCAAGCGGACCAAGGACCTTCTGATGTGGATGCTGTCCACCAAGATGATGCCTGCCGTCGCGGTCATGGTGCCGATCTACCTTCTGTTCCTGCAACTGGGCCTGCTGGACTCGCGGATCGGGCTGGTTCTGGTCCTGATGCTGATGAACCTGCCGATCATCATCTGGATGCTTTACACCTATTTCAAGGAAATCCCCGCCGAGATCCTTGAGGCGTCGCGGATGGACGGGGCCTCCCTGTGGAATGAGATCGTCTATGTCCTGACGCCGAT
The DNA here is from genome assembly GCA_038211355.1 of Rhodobacterales bacterium. Taxonomy (GTDB): domain Bacteria; phylum Pseudomonadota; class Alphaproteobacteria; order Rhodobacterales; family Rhodobacteraceae; genus Tabrizicola. The sequence goes on from JBBQVR010000126.1 coordinate 2,185, forward strand.
GGCGATCCCCGGCATCGCCTCGACCATGCTGCTGAACATCATCCTCGCCTGGAATGAGGCGTTCTGGACCATCGTGTTGACCACCACCAAGGCGGCCCCCCTGTCGGCCTTCATTGCCAGCTTTTCGGCACCACAGGGGCTGTTTTACGCAAAACTTTCGGCGGCATCGGCCATGGCCATCCTGCCGATCCTGATCCTTGGCTGGTTCAGCCAGAAACAACTCGTCCGTGGCCTGACCTTTGGCGCGGTGAAGTGAGGAAGACATGGGCAAGATTGAACTGACCAAGGTGCGGAAATCGTTCGGTGAGGTGGATGTCATTCCCGGCATCGACCTGACCATCGAGGATGGCGAATTTGTGGTCTTTGTCGGCCCCTCTGGCTGTGGCAAGTCCACGCTTCTGCGGCTGATCGCAGGGCTGGAGGATACCACCAGCGGCGTGATCGACATTGATGGCAAGGATGCCACGAACCTGCCCCCCGCCAAGCGCGGTCTGGCGATGGTGTTCCAAAGCTATGCGCTTTATCCGCATATGACAGTGCGCAAGAACATCCAGTTCCCGTTGAAAATGGCAGGGATGGACCTTGCCGAACAGACCCGCCGGGTTGAAAAGGCCGCGTCGGTCCTGAACCTGACCAACTACCTTGACCGCCGCCCCGGCCAGCTTTCGGGCGGGCAGCGCCAGCGCGTGGCCATCGGCCGGGCCATCGTGCGCGAACCGGCGGCCTTCCTGTTTGATGAGCCGCTTTCCAACCTTGACGCCGCCTTGCGCGTTGGAATGCGTCAGGAAATCAGCGAGTTGCACCAGACCCTCAAGACCACGATGGTTTATGTGACCCATGACCAGGTTGAGGCAATGACCATGGCCGACAAGATCGTGGTCTTGAACGCAGGCCGCATCGAACAGGTCGGCGGGCCGCTGGAACTTTACCACCAGCCGCGCAACAAGTTTGTCGCGGGCTTTATCGGGTCGCCACGGATGAACTTTATCGACGGGGCTGAGGCCGCCAAGCACAACGCCCACACCATCGGGATCCGCCCCGAACACATCACCGTCGGCGATGGCCCGTGGGAGGGCGTGGTCGGTCTGTCGGAACACCTTGGGTCAGACAGTTTCATCAAGGTCGATGTGCCGGGCCTTGGCACGTTGAACGTGCGCGGGCCGGGGGAACTGGGCGTGCATCACGGCGACCGGGTGAAACTTGCCCCTGCCGGCAAGATCCACCGCTTTGACGCCGAAGGGCTTGCTCTATGAGGTTGCAGGGCAAAACAGCGCTGATCACCGGGGCAGCACGCGGCATCGGGTTTGCGTTTGCGCGCGCCTACATCGCCGAAGGCGCCAGCGTGGCCATCGCGGACATCAACCTTGCAGCGGCAGAGAAGGCCGCTGCCAGCCTTGGCCCGCAGGCCCATGCCATAGCCCTGGACGTAACCCGTCAAGACAGCATTGATGCGGCCTTTGCCGAGGCCATCGCGCGGATGGGCCAGCTTGATATCCTGATCAACAACGCAGCCCTCTTCACCGCCGCCCCCATCGCCGAGATCACCCGCGCCGATTATGACAAGCTGATGGCCGTCAACGTGGCGGGGACGCTCTTCTGCCTGCAAGCTGCCGCGCGCCACATGATCCCGCGGGGCCGGGGCACCATCATCAACATGGCAAGCCAGGCCGGACGCCGGGGTGAGGGGCTGGTTGCGGTCTATTGCGCGACCAAGGCCGCCGTCATCAGCCTGACCCAATCCGCCGGACTGGGGCTGATCCAGCACGGGATCAACGTGAACGCCATCGCGCCCGGCGTGGTGGATGGCGAACACTGGGACGGGGTGGACGCCTTCTTTGCCAAATACGAAGGCAAGGCCCCCGGCCAGAAAAAGCGCGAGGTCGGGGCAGCCGTCCCCTTTGGTCGGATGGGCACCGCCGACGACCTGACCGGCATGGCTATCTTTCTGGCTACCGATGAAGCGAAATACATCGTCGCCCAATGCTTCGGCGTGGACGGCGGCAATTGGATGGCCTGAGCATGAACGCACCTCTCCCCCCTGTCGCCCTGCCGCGCTATGACCGCAGTCGGGTTACCCCCGGTATCGTCCACATCGGGTTGGGCAACTTTCACCGTGCGCATATGGCGGTGTATCTTGATGATCTGATGAACATGGGGCTGGCGCTGGATTGGGGCATCCTTGGTGCCGGGGTGCGCCCCGCCGATGGCGCCATGCGTCAGGCGATGCTGGCGCAGGACTGCCTTTCCACGGTGATTGAGCTTGACCCCGCCGGCAAGACCGCGCGGCGCGTGGGCGCGATGATCGGCTTTATTGAGGTGGCAAGCGACAATGCCCCGCTGATCGCGGCGATGACCAAGGCGGAGATCCGGATTGTCAGCCTGACCGTCACCGAAGGCGGCTACTTCATCAGCGCTGAAACCGGGGCGTTTGACACCGCCGCCCCCGCCATCCTTACCGATGCCCAAACCCCTGACCGCCCGGCAACCGCGTTCGGGGCCATTGTGGCGGCCCTGAAAGCCCGCCGCGCGGCAGGGACGCCGCCCTTCACCGTCATGTCTTGCGACAACCTGCCGGGCAACGGCCATGTGACCCATGCCGCCGTCACCGGGCTAGCGCGGCTGTCAGACCCTGCGCTGGCCGATTGGATCGACGCAAACGTGGCCTTCCCGAACGGCATGGTAGACCGCATCACCCCCGCCACCGGCCCCCGCGAACGTGCGCTTGCCACCAGCTTTGGCCTTGGCGATGACCCGATCCCCGTGACCTGTGAGCCGTTCCGCCAATGGGTGCTTGAGGATCACTTTCCCACCGGCCGCCCGCCCTTGGAAGCCGTCGGTGTGACCTTCACCAACGACGTGCACGCGTTCGAGGCGATGAAGATCCGCATCCTGAACGGCGGCCATGCCCTCATCGCCTATCCGGGCGGCATGCTGGACATCGAATATGTCCATCAGGCCATGGCACATCCCCTGGTGCTGGGCTTTCTGGAAAAGGTCACCCGCGACGAAATCATGCCTTATGTCGCCCCCGTCCCCGGTACCGATCTTGGCGACTATTGCGCCTTGATCCGGGACCGTTTCTCAAACCCCGAGGTGGCTGACACCGTGCAGCGGCTGTGCCTTGACGGATCGAACCGACAGCCAAAGTTCATCGTCCCCAGCCTGCAAGATGCGCTTGGCGCGGGTGGCAGCATCGAAGGGCTTTCCCTCGCCTCGGCGCTGTGGTGCCGGTATTGCGAAGGCACCACGGACAGTGGCGCGGTCACACCGCCGAATGACCCGAATTGGGAAAAGCTGACGGCCCTGGCCGCTGCGGCGCGGCAAGACCCGGCAGTCTGGCTGGGCATGACCGAGGTTTATGGTGACCTTGGCCAAAACCCGCGCCTGGCGGAGGCGTTTGCCCGCCACCTTGCCAGCCTGTGGCAGTTAGGCGCTGCGCAGACGGTGCAGGATTACCTCTCCGCTGGGTGACCTTAACAATGGGGCGGCCGTTCGCCCCTCAGGCCGCGCGGGCCGAGGAGGGGAACACCAAAGGTGCCGCATCGGGCAGGGTGCGCAGAAGGTCAAGCACGTCACCGTCATCCAGCCCGGACTCCAGCTGATCGGCCCAGACACGGAACAGGTCCAGCCGGTAGCCGCCGAAGGATGTGATCATCGCCACGTCTGACGCATCGGTGCCCCGCACCATCAGCACCCGGCCCGCCCGCGGCACGTTGTAGCGAGCGTCAAACGTGTGCCAGCGATTGTCCAGAAACACCTCAAACCAGGCGCAGAAATCGCCGGGGCCGGAATAGGGCACGCCGATATCGCCCAGATAGCCGCTGGCATAGCGGGCGGGAATGTTCATCGCCCGGCACAACGCAATTGCCAGATGGGCAAAGTCGCGGCAAACACCGGTCTTTTCGCGAAACACCTCGGACGCGGTCTTGCTGGCGCGGCCGAACTGGTAGCCAAAGGTTACATGGCTGTGGACAAAGGCGGTGATCGCCTGCACCCGGCCCCAGCCTTCGGGCACCGACGCGAACAAACGCCAGGCGTCTTGCGTCAGGATATCGCTGTCGCAATAGCGGCTGGGGATCAGGAACTGCAGCACGTCATCCGGCAACTCGGGGATCGGATGCTGCCGCGCGCCGGGGTGCTGAGGGTCGGGCAGACCCTGAAACTCAACCACACAATCGGCCCAGAACCGCGTCTGACCAACCGGCGCCACGACCCGCGTGATCCAGTTGCCGAACCGGTCCTTGTAGCGGTGCGTGGGCGTGGCCGGCGCAACCTGCACCTCATCCGACCCGATAAGACGCCCGCCAAGACCTGCCACCAGATCGCTGTGCGTGGAAAGCGCCAGCAGCATGGGAACCGAAGCGGTGCTTTCAAGATTGATCTCGAAACCAAAGCGGATGAGCATGTTCTTCGACCTTACCTTAGCTGCCTCAGATGAACCCGTGCCGCGCACCAGCCCCTCCGGGGCGCCTGGTGCTGCGATCTTCTACTGCCTCCGCCAGCCGGGACCTTTGCCCGACTTCAACCCGTGCAGGCTGCACCCGGCTGTGCGACAGTGCAAGAACGCGCGCCACCTGGAAAGGTTCCCATGGCCAGTATCATCACCATTCGGCACCGCACGGAATACATTTACGACCGACCGGTCATATTGAACGCGCATCGGTTGATGCTGCGCCCACGCGATGGGCATGATCTGTGGGTGGACGATGCTTTCCTGACCATCCGCCCCCGAGCCAGCTTGCGGTGGTATTTCGACACCTTCGGCAATTCGGTGGCCGAGGCCAGCTTTGAGACGCCCACCGAAAAGCTGCTTATCGAAAGCGAGCTGATCTTGCGGCGCTACGTCTCGGACCGGCTGGTGCGGGGCGACGGGGGGCACGTCTGCCCCTACCCCTTTGTCTATACCGAAGATGACATCCGCGATCTGCAGCCCTTTCTGGGTCTGCAACACCCCGAGGATAGCGCAGCCCTGGACAGCTGGCTGCAAGACGCCTTCCCCTGGCGTGCCAATGACGCGGTGACCTTCCTGCGCGGACTAAGCGATGCTGTGCACCTGAACCTGCGCTATTCCGCGCGCGACGAGATGGGCACCCAGACCGCCGCCGAAACCATCGCCGCCGGGGTTGGGACCTGCCGGGACTTTGCGTTTCTGTTCATGGAGGCCGCCCGCCGCTTTGGCTTTGCCGCCCGCTTCGTGACCGGCTATCTGAACGACAGCCTCTCTGACACCGGGCTGATGACGGATGCGCCGGTGGGCGGAGGGGCCACTCATGCCTGGGCTGATGTCTTTGTGCCCGACGAAGGCTGGATCGAGTTTGACCCAACCAATCGCATCACCGCCGGCAGCGCGCTGATCCGGGTCGCCACCACGCGCACCCCGGCACAAGCCTCGCCCATATCCGGCAGTTTCAAGGGGTTGGGGGCGACCTGCCTTGCGCTGAACGTCTCGGTCGAGCTGCACGAAGGGGTGGAATGACGGCATGCCAGCCGCTTTCAGCCGGCCCCGCTCAAGAAGCCGAAGCGACGCCCTCACCCAGCAGGTCCTCGACGAAAAAAGCGGCAAACTGGGCGCGACCCGATACGCCGGCCTTTGAATAGATCCGCGTAAGCTGAGCGCGCACCGTGCCATGGGCTGCGCCGCGCAGTTCGGCGATCTCGGCCACATCAAGGCCCTTTAGCGCCAGAAACCCCACGTCCCGTTCGGCCGGGGTCAGGGCCCAGGCCTGAAACTGGCGGGCAATCACGTCCGACAGCGCGCCACGCGCCACATCCAGCGCGGCCTCCTGGCTGCGCAGGAATTCGATGGTACGGCGCAAGGCGAAAGCCCCAAACAGAAGGCCCAGAACAAGGGCCACTGTAACTGTCGCCTCAAAGATGAAGTGGACTGAGGTCGGGTCCTTGCGCAGATCGCCGATCACATCGCCCACGAAGAACACAGTGCCCAGCGACTGAACCACCAGAAACGCCGACAGGGCTGCCGTCTGATGGCGGGCCGCATCGCGGGGGGCAATTCTACCTTTCCGGGCACGTCTGACGCCCTTTGAGGCGGGGGCATCCGGGCGACTGTCCGTCACGTCTGCGCGCATCACTGTCATTTACGCCGTGTCGTCTTTGCACCGGGTTTTGCACCCAGCAGCATCGGCGCCACCAGGCTGCGCCGCATCAGGCGGCCTTCGACGAAGACGCCTGCAATATGCAGGGCCGCAAGGATCAGTAACAGGTTGGCCGCAATTTCATGCACGTCTTCCGCCCCTTTACCAAAGCCCGACGGATCATCGCGCTTTTCACCGTCATCCTTAATCAACGCCGACCAGTCGCCCGATGCAACCGCTGCCTTGTCTGCGGCCACCTGCATCGGCGTCGCACCGCCGGTCATCACCAGCCCTGTGCCGATAACCACCACCAAAACCACCCAGAATGCATAGACCATAATTGCGCCCGCCGGGTTGTGCGAGGGGTAGCCGCGCGGCTTTTCGCCGCGAAGCATCCCGCGCAAATGGGCCAGCGCGGTCCTTGGGTTTGGCGGAAAGGCGCTGAAACGCGCCTCAGACGGGCCAAGCACCCCCCAGACCAACCGCATCAGCAAAAGCGCCATGGCTGCCCAGCCGATCGACACATGCGCCAGACTGCCACCTTCGTTGATCAGCGCATTCAGAACCACCGCCGCAGCGATGCCCCAATGCGACAGACGCACCACCGGGTCCCACAGGGTGGGCGGGGCGATGGCGGCCTGCTGTCCGGTCAGGCCGTTGGCAGCTTGAATGCGAGAGGTCCGGGGGGTCGCCATGTCAGTCTTCCGACTTGATTTCGACCACAGCACCCGAGGCGGGGTCGATATAGACCTCCCTCATCGCGCCGGTGGCGCTATCCTTGCACTTGGCTTCGATCTTGCCGTCTTCAGCCTCGAATTCGTCCACCATGCAGCCGGCGGTTTCCAGCGCAGCTTTGGCCGCGACCGGGTCGGTGCCGACGATGTCGCCCACGACGGGCATGGCAAAGGCCGCCAGCGGGGCGATCAGGGGCAGGCTGGCAACGGCCAGGATGGACAGGAACTTCGATTGCATGTCGTAACCTTTCGAAAAAGTGGGCCATGGTGCCGCCGTCAGCTGGCAGCGCGCCTTGGCCCCGGAAATCATGCCCAGGGCACCATGCCCCGGACATCCCCCTAGTGACGCGATTGTCCGGGCCACTTCTATCGCCGGGGTGCTTACCGGGCCGGGGATAAGCGGGCGCTGACGGCGGGACTTCGCCCGCCGCTCCTCTTGCGTCAGGCGGCCGCAGGGGCGATATGTGCAAGGCTTGCCCGCCAGCCCTTCGTCAGGAAAAACCGCCATGGCCTTGCCGATCCGTGACCAATTTCGAAGCTGGGCCATCGCGGCTGTGCTGTTTCTTGTTCTGCTGTGGTTCCTTGGCAACGTGCTGTTGCCTTTTCTTGTTGGTGGGGCGCTTGCCTATTTCCTTGATCCCGTCGCCGACCGGCTGGAACGTGCGGGCCTAAGCCGGGTCGCGGCCACGACGGTCATCTCGCTTGTCGCGCTGATGCTGGTGATCTTGCTGGTGCTGGCGGTGATCCCGACGCTGGTCAACCAGCTGACCGCGCTGATCAACGCCGCCCCCGACATCGCCAAGCGCCTGCAGGGGTTCCTGCTTGAACGCTTTCCCGACCTTGCCGACAGCACCTCGACCATCCGCCAGACGCTGGCCGAGATTGGCACCGCCGTCCAGGCGCGCGGGGCCGAGCTTGCGAACGGCATCCTGTCATCGGCCCTCGGGCTGCTTTCGGCGGTGGTTTTCATCGTGGTCGTGCCGGTGGTGGCGTTTTACCTGCTTCTGGATTGGGACAACATGCTGGCCCGGATCGACGCGATGCTGCCGCGCGACCACGCCCCCACCGTCCGCCGCCTTGGGCTTGAGATTGACGCCGTACTGGCAGGTTTCGTGCGCGGGCAGGTGTCGGTCTGTCTGGCGCTGGGATCGTTCTACGCGGTCGCGCTGATGGCGGCTGGCTTGCAGTTTGGTCTGATCGTGGGCGCGATTGCCGGAGCGATCACCTTCATTCCTTACGTGGGGTCGATCATCGGGGGCACGCTGGCTGTGGGGTTGGCGCTGTTCCAGTTCTGGGGTGACTGGGTGCAGATCGGCATCATCGCCGCGATCTTTGCCGCAGGTCAGTTTGTCGAAGGCAACATCCTGACACCCAAACTGGTCGGCAAATCCGTGGGGCTGCATCCGGTGTGGCTGTTGTTCGCGCTGTCGGCCTTCGGGTCGGTCTTCGGCTTTGCAGGCCTGTTGATCGCGGTGCCTGTGGCTGCGGCTATCGGCGTGCTTACGCGCTTTGGGGTTGAGCAGTATCAGGCCAGCCTGCTGTATCGCGGAACCGAGGCGCAAGCGGCTGACCAGCCCAAGACTGAGACCCCTGCTGAGACCGCTGCTGAGACTCCTGCCGAAGCCCCCGCCCTGCCCGCAAAACCCCGCCGCAGCCGCAAGCCCGCAGGCCCGGGTGGTGTGGACGCGTGACGCGGCAGCTGACCTTTGACCTGACCGGTGCAGAGGCGCTGACCCGGGCCGATTTCTTTGTCGCCCCTTCCAAC
>JBBQVR010000127.1:0-10682 GCA_038211355.1 Rhodobacterales bacterium
CCACGGGCCGCCGCCGGGAGCGAACTCCCTGGGTAATGGCCATGCCCAACAACACGTTGCTTCAACCCGCGGCGAAAGGATATCGACCGCGTTAAAGCGGCGTTGGGGCGCCGCGTCTTGAAGCAACGCTATGCATTTCCGCCTAGACCATCAACACGGTACCGTTCAGACCTGAATCTTTGCCAGGTTTTATTCGTTCTGGCGGACCTTTACACATCCTGACCAATTGTATGAGGGGTACGACCGATCCTGCCCAGAATCGCCTAAAACGCACCTTCATGTAATTTGTCGTTGTAAATCAAGCGGATCAGGTACGGTGCAAAGACCGCAAAGCCTCGGCTTGGCGTCGATGCCGGCGGTGCTGATGCCGGCCAGGATGGGGAGCGATTCGGCTTGGTGACACCGGCGCCCAGCGGCCGCAACACCGACCGCCTGACGACTGTTACCGTTGCCGGTCGACGGCGTCAGCATCAACTACACGGCCATACCCGGGATATGTTCCACTCTCTCAGCGAAGGCGAGCACCGATCAGCACGCTGATTGGTGAAATGGTCGAGGCGTCAGCCGCGTACCCGTTGCAAAGAGGCCACTGCACGCTGCGAGCTGTCTGCAGCCGGTGCAGGCATCAGGGTGTTCAACCTTCCATGAGCTGATGGATTTCACCGCCCACGGCCATAGGTCTGCCGGCATCCAGCAGTGCGGCAAGTTGTAGATCGACGTACGTATTCCCCACCGTTGGATGAGCGTTACCGCGCGACGAAGTTGCACATGGTAGCTCTTGGGATTCACCCATACCCGATCGCCGGCGGTGGCCGCATAGCCAGTGACCTCCTGAGCCATCCAGGCGACATGGACCACGAATGGCATGTTCCGTGTAATCCACGCGGCCAACTGCTCTAGCCGAGCGACATTGTCACGGACCAGAACGACCCGGATCTCAACGGCGATGCCGCACCGCGCCAAGGCGAGACAACCGCGAACGGTCTCGCCCCACGCACCAGCAGAGCCAGCGATGGCGTCGTGCGCTGGCGGTGAGTCGGCATGGATTGGCACGCCAACCACCAAGTCAGCGCACCCAATGGCCGCTACCCGTTGTGCCAAGCCGAGCCAAGCGAAGTTGCGCCCATTACTCAACAAATGGATGGCACATGTGGGGTGGTGTGCGGTAAGGGCCGCGAGTACAGCCAGCAACCCTGGGCCGGCGAGCGTTGGTTCTCCGCCAGTGATGCCCACGCTGGCGATCCCTCGTGGTAAATGCGCAATCGCTTGGAGCACCTCAGCAATAAGCCAATCATCCGCGTGAACTGTCGGTGGCTGCGAGCAGAACGTGCAGCGGTTTTGACAGCGGTTGGTCAGAAACAGGAAATTGTCCTGCGCCGAGCTGCGGTAGAGCGTGCGCAACATGCGGCCAGGAATCACACTTACTAGGTCACCGCGTTCAGGTTGTCGCATCGCCGGGTCAACGGCGATGGCCACCTGGCCTGGCGCATCACGACGGTCAAGAATCAGCCCATCCGCATCGGCCACCTGATAAAGGCCCGGCTCGGCGTCACCGCTGGTAATGCGTCCGGTCAGCGGTCTCATCCCGCAGCCCAGCTTAGCAGGAGGTCACGGTGCGGTCCGCGCAGCAGACCAACCACGTAGTGGAAAGCGCCTTCCATGCGCTGACAATGGTCAGACGTCGGTCGACAACCGCGGATGTCGCCTTGTGTAGCATGGTTTACGACGGGATCGACGCCACACCACGGCAGGCAGGCACAACGATCACAGCGTGGGGTGGTTTCTAGCATCGTTGCAGAAACCATGTTACGCAGAGTGGGGTTGGCCATAATCTGCGCGTAGGTGTGGGTTTGTACATGTCCGAGTCGGAACGTCTGGTCACCGATCTCAGCGAGCATCCGACCTTCATCGCTCACATAGATTGAGCCGTCGTAGTTGTAGACAAGCACAGAGGTCCCTGACCCGGTCGGCGAATCCAGATCGACAAAGCCAGCAGGGTGAGGCGACAGCATCCGCCGAAGAAGTAGACAGGTGAACTCTTCCCGCATTGGGTATCCTCGATCATTCCATGACAAAACTCTATCGAGGGCGCGCTGCCAAAAGGTTAGCCATTCAAGGGCTGTGTAGCTCAAGCGCTGCCGGTGTCGAACGGCGTCGCCAAATGGGTTGAGCCAGCGGAGGAATATCGAATGGAATTCCAATTCCTGATACTGATCCACGATGGCGTCGGCATGTGCAAGACTCGTCCGCGCCGTGGTCATCAATGCTGACACACAGTCATGGCCAAGTCGCCGGCGACATCGTTCAATGCCGGCCACCGTCGTGAGCCATCCACTCCCAGTTGGCGATGGGCGGTTGCGATCATGCAGCCACTGTGGTCCATCCAGGGACGTCGATATATGCACCTGGCGCGCAGCAAAGAAATCCAGGTTCGCATCAGTGAGATGGCTCAGGCTGGTAGCGATCACATAGCTGACCAGTTTTCCGCTGAACGCAGCAGCGGCATCGCAGCGCTCGACGATCCTCTGCACCACTGGCATGTTCAGCAGCGCTTCGCCGCCTTGAAACTCGACCTTTATCCGCGACGACGGGCAGCTCATGATGAGATCTGCGGTGCGGTCGGCGTTGTCGTCGCTGAGATCCTTGCCTCGAGCTTCGGGGTGCACGCGGCTCACTTGACAGTATCCACAGGCATTTGCACAGCGTAGGGTCGCAACGACAATATGCAGAGAGGCGAGGCTCCGACGTTCATGGAGGCGGGTGCGTAACCGCGTAGCCAGGAGATCGACCTCCGCGTGCCCTCCGTCGGTGGACAGGAAAAGCCCTGCCATCAGGTCTTGCGCATCCTGGTGCTCACGGGGCAGAGTGCCATCAATGACACTGCAAAGCGTCTCCCGCTGAAGGATGACATGATCGCCAGCTATGGAGGAGCACAGATAGAGGCCACTCTGCATGCGGTCCATCTGGAATGGCAAGAGCCGGTACCACGAGCTCACATGGACCCCGAAAAACCGGGCGGGTCGCCATCTAGTCCTGGCTTCGTGAGGGTGACATCGGAAAACAACTGGGCCATGATCAGCGCGCGGATGCCTGTGGTCTTTGCATCGAGCTTCTGGCGCAAGGCTTCATCGGAGAGTAACTGCAGCAGGTCCGGGACGAGGTCGTCAACATTGTGCCCAGTGCGCGGCACGATGGTCAGAATCAGTTCGTCGCCTTCCCGTCGTGGGGCAATGCCGGCGCGGTGCGAGAGGCGGTGAATGACGACGATGACCACAGCATCTGGGTAGAAGGACGCCCCAAGCCTCACCTCATGGGTGGTCATTGGGGTCCAGCAGCTTGGTGATGATATAGATCACACCGCCATCAACCAGGCGACGCTCGGCGACCGGCACACCACTTGTCACCAAGTCGCCGCTGGCAGTTTTGGACATCGAGACGGTCCTTCCGCTGATAACGGCCATGGTCGCGGGCGAATCGGGTTTGATGGCTGCGAGATACAACCTGGAAGCCACGTGGTCATTCGCGAGCCCCGCCAGGAGCTGGTCGGTTGGTAGGTCTGCGAGATTGGGCCTGGCCGCGTCATAGGCCTCATTGGTGAACGCGAACACGGTGAACTTTGCGGAAGTCGAGCTCATGGCCGCGACTAGGCCCGCGGCGTCGCAGCAAAGTCGGAACATCGATAGTCGCTGATCGGCTTCCAGGGAGCTCCACATCGAGCCCCTCACGGTACCTGCTTCTATTGACGTTGATCCCGTCGGTGCTGCCGCGGTTGGCGGCGGCGTGGTGGGTACCGGTGCGACTGGAGCGACTGGGGGCGGCGTGGTCGCTCGTGGCGGCGTGGTCGCTCGTGGCGGCGTCGTCGACGGAGGTGCCACTGGCGGTGTCCACGCTGGCGGGGCGCTGCCACCAGCGCCACTGTAATGGCTGCTGTGCGAGCTGTGTGATCTGTGCGAGCTGTGCGAGCTATGGGCACCGAGGCGGTCATGCCAAATGACTGGAGTCGCGATGAGCATCCTGGGGCGCTGTAAGCTCAATGAGTCCGGATGAGCAAGGGCGCCCTTCGCCTCCGTTAGCACATCGGACCATGCGTCGTCCATGGGGGCTGCTGCCAAGATAGCGATCAGCGTGCTTGGGACCACCCATGGTGGGAATACATTGGCAGGCATGGTCAACCTCCACAACGACCGCAGGGCCGCCCCTCGGTGGCCGAGCAGGCGCGACCTTGAGCCGTGTGCTCGTAGTAGGGGCAGTGTGAATTATGTCTTACACCACTGGCGCTGTTGAGCCAATAGCCAGCAGCACTGCTGGGGCGGTCGGAAGTGCCGGCTTCAGTTGCCTCAACTGAAGAGGTTGTTGTGGTGGGAGCGTCCGGAACGGCCATGGGTGCCGGCGCTGCAGTGCTGGCGCTTGGCGCCGTGCGCTCATTGTGCTTATTCCGCATCCAATCTGGAATCGTTGCCCACGCACCACGGAGTTCCTCATGGGCGGCCGCTTCAGCCGCCAGCCAGCGCTGATGCAGTTCCGGCTGGTCGATTTCGCCATATTTTCGCCAGTACACGGTCCACCCCGCAGCAATCTGGTGTTCTTCCAGGGAGTCCCATCCCGTGGCGCCGAGGAGCGGCGCGGCAAGGACCCGGCCATAACGATCACGCTGCAGGGTATCGCCTGGCCCCCAGAGGCGGACTGGAGTGCCAGCAGGGAGGAGCTCGGCGAGCGCCGTCGCGGCCGAGAGGCCCTCGGGCATCGCCTCTCCATGCCTGTTGCCGTGGCTTTCTGGGGTGTCGATGCCCACGAGGCGGACACGAACGATCACGCCCGGAGTGGTTTCCACGTCGATGGTATCGCCGTCGACGATGTGCGTTACGCGCAGGGGTGCGGTCTCTACGGCGCCAGCCGAAAGTCCGATGAATAAGGCTAATAGGAGCAACTGGAGTGGCTTGGTCATAGTGTGACTTTCCGAGATGAGTATTTTCAGCCAAGAGCTATGAATACCATACCAGTACGCAGTAGGCAATTGGAGTCCAACACCGCTTGCCTCGCTAGCAGCAGCCCGGCAGCTCAAGGCTATACTACTCGCGGAACCCCCAGTAGAATAAAAAGCCGCGTCTGCTCCATCGGCATTTCTGACGATAGTTAAGCCATTGATCAAGACTGCCATGGAGCCGCCATTGATTGACGCTCGAACGACGTGAGGACGGCGTCACGGCGCTATCGCCCGCATGTCTTTGATCGCCGCCACCAGATCCCCGACACACTGCTTCGCGACGTCGACGCGGGACAAGATCAATCGAACCGACATGGCGGGCGTCGTGATGGTCACCTGCCCATATCGACAGCGACCCGGAGTCACGACGTCGGCTTCCGGTGGCGGTAACGTGTCGTCGACCAGGACCTCCAACCCGCTGATGTGCAGGTCACGGTACGGGGTGACTGTTGCGTGGCCATTGATGAGCAGGAGCAGGCCGTGAGGCAGGAAACAAGCGTGCCAGTGACGGCAGACGATGTTCGGCGTGTTGATATCGGTGACCACCCATGGTGGCTCGTTGTCGCCGACACTGGCGATGGCGCGCGTGACAACATCAGTTGAGGTGGTGCCGGGAGCGATCGGCGGCATGGCCCATAGGCCTTGTACGGTGCCCATGCAGCGGACCGGCCCATGGATACGGATGGCCGTGGACCGCTCGGCGGCCGACAGGCCGCTGCAATCAATCACCACAGCGCGTCGGTGACGCTCGACCTGGCGGACGACGATGGCGATGACCCCGCCGACAACCGCGGTCACGATCCCAGCGCCGATGCCGCCTTGGACCAAGGCGGCGAGTGCGATGACTGCGGATGCGACGGCAGCGGTGAAGTCCCATCGGAACGGCTGTTGGGCCTCTGTGATGAGATCGGCGACCTCTTGGGCCGTCATCGGAGCACGCTGAACCGGCGGTGCCGAAGGGACCGGCTTCGTGCTGGTCGACGGGGCCGGGGCAGGCGCCAGCGCGGGATGCAAGGTCGTCGGAGATGCTGTTTGCCGGCCGGTTTGTGCCGGCGGACCGCCGATGGGATGACGGTAGTAGAGCCCACCCGCACCGATGGTAACGTATCTGCGGCCACTGGCGCCCTGCGAGTACCGCAGGCCCTTTCTCCCAACGCTCCACCCGAGTCCACGGCGAGACAGGTTCCACCGCAACGGACCCATGTTGATCGACTTGCGAAAGATCCAGCCCATAGTCACTCCTTGGCGGCGTTGGCGACGATCCAGTTGGCAACCGCTTGGTCGAACTGCTCCCGACACTTCCTCTCAACGACACGGATCTGGTTTCTTCGATCGATGCAGGCTCGAGCTATAGCACCGAGTTCGGCGCAGGACCGATTGATCTCGACCTCCATTGACCTGCGCTTCCCCTCCAACCGTTGCCGTACCCTGGCGATCTCCCTGGGATCCACGGGCCTCGACGGATTGGGACAAAAACGTTGGAGGTGACGATCGCGCCAATCCACCAAGGCATCGGCCAGTATGCCGCGACCACCGAAGCCGCGAATCTGCATGATGCGAGCCTTGTCGATTTCCGCGGCTGTCGAGATACCGAACGACTCCAAAGTGGCGATCTTGGTAGCCGTGATATGAAAATGGATGCACTTCGCGCTGCGGATCGGGATGCCTTCCAGGAAGTCCTGCCGTTGATCCTCTATCTTCTGACGATCAAGGTCCACCATCGCCGCCTTGTATTCGGCATCGATACGGCCGTAGGCGGCAAGTCGATCCTCCGTGGACCGACGTCTAGCCTGGATGTCGCCACTGGATGCGGCGGCCCAGGTTGTACGGCACTGCTCCCAGGTACGTTTGGCTTGGTCCCGCTGATTGGCCCTGGAATTGATCTCGGCTGTGAGACGTCGCTTGGCACCGTTCGTCGTGCTGGCGGTGATCAAGCAGCCGACCAGCAGGACGAACAACCCGGCCGCGCCGGCACCAGTCATGACGAAGATCGCGATGACGACGGCGATGGTGTAGCCAATCTGGCGATGGCCCTTGGCCGTGCGTAGATTGGCCAAAAGGCCAGGATCGACCACCGCGCCGGTCCGCTGGTTGGCCGGTGATTCGGGGCACGACTCGGCTGGAATGACCGGGATGCTAGCGTACTTGCGACGCAGCGCGTCGACGTCGACAACCCAGGAACCGGTCGTCGCGAACCCGCAGATGAAAAACGAGACCCCGGAGGTTGCCTCCAATCGGCACCAGGGGCACGGTGTACCGGTGACGTGCTTGTGACCAGGGTGGGTCGAACAGGTGGTCAGACCCGATAGCAGGCCGGTCAACGCATCGATCCATGCCGAGGCGTCTGGCCTCCCGCCCCGGAGACTGGCACCGCCGAACGCGTGGCAGAAAAGCCCGCTGACGGCTGACCCTAGGCCACCGATGTCGAGCGAGTGCGGTGGTGGGGACATGAGCCTGGTCCCGGCATCTGGACCGTAGGCGAAGCGGTTCTCCTGGATCAGTTGGCCGAGTTCAGGGTCGCCCTGTCCACGGAACACACCCATGTACGGGTGCCGGCCCATCATCAGCAGCTTGAACACGATGACGGCCAGCCCGAAGCGATCGTGGTTCAACGTTCGGACGACGTTGGCGAACCCGCCTGGAATATTCTGCAACTCGGGTGGCGTGTAGTCGGCGATGCCGACCTCGCAGCGATAGGTCCTGTTGGTATGCTGGATTTGAAAACTGTCGCAGTCGAGGACCCATACCCGTCCGTCCTGCCCAACCAGAAACCCGCCCTCGTTGATGTCGCCGATGACTGCCCCTGCGGCATGGATTGTGTCGACGGCGATGGCTAGGTTTCGGGCAACATGGACTAGGAAGCTCCAATCGCGGTCCGGGTAGTCGCGCTTGCGGGTCGTCGGCGATGTCAGGTGGTGGATCGGGTGACAGCCCACCACCCGGTGCATCACGAATCCGGCTGTCCCCGACACGCTGCCGTTTGTCGCGCGGTCGTGGAGGGTGGCCTCCGGCCAAGCACAGAACGACAGCAGCTTCGGGCAGGCCGTCGCCATCCCGGTCATCGCTCCGAGCTTGGCGACGCGATCACTGCTGATCTGGGCTAGGTAAACCTTAGCCACGTGATCCGGCTTGTCTTCGACCTCGTAGACAGCTCCTTCGCCGCCGCGGCCGAGTTCCCGTGCGAGCTTGATCCGTTCGCCGGCGCTGGTCCAGAGCAACGGACCGCCGGCGAAACTTTGGAGACTGACGGTGGTCCGCTTGGTGTTCATCGACGCCGCATCAGCCTCACGACGGCGTTGGACCGGCCCCAATGGTCGGCTCAACTAAAACGTCGATGGGCTTGGGCTCGTTCGGCTTCGGCGGCAGGGCCGGCATGACATCGACTGGTTCGGTCGGCTTGGCGTCAGCGGACGCAATCTGACCCGCAGGCGGGATCGGCAGGGCTCCGGCCGTGACCGGCACCGGCCTCTGCGGCACGGGCCTGACTGCCAGCACCAGGGTCCGATCGTCGTCCGTGCGGTCGAGGAAGATGCGCCGGTCGAGCATCTCGGAGAAGGCGGCATCAACGGCGGCATGTCGGCCGGGCTGGGCGCCATCCATGGCGTCGAACATCGGGGCAAAGAATCCCACGGAGGCGGACTTGGTTACGTATTCTAAGGCGACCATCTGGATGCCGTCGCTCAGGGCAGCGACGCGGTGCACCGGCCGGTCGACCGCGACCACGGATAACGAGGCGAGGTCAGCGGCCTCTACGAGAAACGACGTCTCGTTGGCGTACTCACCGCGCTGCGGCCAGACGAGCACCTCGACGCCACCCGAACCGTCGTCCAGGACCACGGCACCGTCACCAAGTTGCCATCCGATAGCCCGGTCCGACCACGCCACCATCCCCAAGCAGGTCGCCGCCAGATCACGGGGACGGACGCCCATGACCTCAGCTTGGAGGATGACCGCATCGAGAGCATCCTTGATCCATGCCCGGACATGGTCGACCGACGCCGTACCCGGCGTCAGCCCTTCCCGGATCGCACGGGTCACGCTGCCGTGGATGGTGTCACAGACGAGCCGGGAGCCGCGCTCGCTGTGCGGTGCCGATCCGGCACCGTCTGAGACGACCACGACCAAGACAAGAGATCCGTCTGGAGCCTCGAATGACTCGGCCAGATGGGCATCCTGACAGGGTTGACCGCGATCGATGTGGCTGGTGCCCTGGCGGCTGGCGCCGGTGATGCGCCACATCAGGTCGTCGTCGCCCAGCCCTCGTCGCCCTTGCGGGGATCGATCAGGGCAACCTTGTCGGTGGTCTTCGACGCCGAGATGGACCGCAGCGACGAGGACAGCCACTGGAACATAGGCTTGAACGCCAGTCCCTTGATCATCATCGGGGCGCGCGTCGGCGGGCATATCTGGCCGAGGACCTCTAAGTTCGCACTTCCGACGCCGACGCCGAAGAACATATGTTTCTTGCCTGCCTCGCCCTCATGAATTCGCGACGCGGCGGTCTGCCATGCGTCGGTCGGAGTGCCATCGGTCATCAGGAAGATCCACGGCCGGTAGTAGGTCAGGCCGGCCTTCTTGTACTCGGCCTTCCGGGCTTCGAGAAGGTCCAGCCCCTGTATGATGGCCTCGCCCATCGGGGTGTACCCCTCGGCGATCAGCGTCGGCGGCGTCCAGATGTCGGGCGAGATGAACTCCTGCACGGTCTTCACTGGCCCAAAGGAGACGATCGCCAACTCGACGCGCTTCATCGCTAACTGGTCGGAGGCGAGGCTGTCTTTGAAGGCTACGAGGCCAGCATTCAGCTCATTCAGTGGCTCACCCTGCATGGACCCTGAATTGTCGAGGAGCAGCACCACTGGGCAACGAGGCTCAGGGTTTTCGACCAAGCGTGGATCTGCAAAGGTCGGGGCGGAGAAGGGAATCTGTTCAACCATGGAAGGTCTCGGCGATTACGTGTGGATTGGTAGATCGATAGATGTGCAATGTCAGACCTTCCCCTGAAAATGCTAGCTCCGACTTGCCCTTCTATAAGTGCACATGAGACCACCGTTGACCCCTGGCCTAAGAGAGTCGACAGTCTGACGCGTGACGGATCCCAACCCCGATTGGACAGGTCGAAGCCTGCGGACTGAGCGCGGTCCGCAGCTCATAATCGGTGCGTTGATCGCCGTCGGAGGTGAAGGGGCTGTCCATCGCATCGAGGGGTCGACCGTGAGGTAAGGAAGTCAGGACACTCATTCCCCTCTCCTGCCATGGCAAAGGCTTAGGCCCAACATTTCGTCACTCAACACGGAGACCTTGACGCCCAAGCGATATGGGCCTATTAAAGCCCATATTGAAGAAATGACTGTCCTGAGTCGCTTCCAAACTGCCGCTGGGCGACCGGCTGGGACTGTGCAACGCCCACGCCCGACGCCCCTTTGCCGACTGGCTCAAGCACAATGCCGCGAATCCGCACGCTCAGCGCATCGTTCTTCTCTACCGCGACCTCGCCCGACGAGAGCACGAGGCTGACGACGGCCCGATCGCCGAGCTCCGCGACCGACGACGGCGCATTCGCGCCGAGCACTCCCGCCCCATCATGGAGCAGATCAAGATCACGGCCCAGCACACGCTGGATGCCTACGGCAAAGTCCATCAACTGGGTGACGGCGCCCAGTACATCCTGGACTACTGGCACGGCCTGACCCGCTTCCTC
>JBBQVR010000128.1:0-10116 GCA_038211355.1 Rhodobacterales bacterium
GGCTGTAATCACTGCCTGACTCACGCGGTGACCAACCCATCGGCGGCATGTCAAAGGCAACCGTGCGAAAGCCTTCGGCCGCCAGCGCCACTTGCGTCGGCCGCCACATCCGCGACCAGCCAACCGACCCATGCACCAAAAGCACCACAGGGCCGTCTTCGGCCCCAAGTTCTTCAACGTAGATGCCGCCCAGCGCCGTTTCGACAATCCGCCCTTCGGCCGGAACCTGACCCGGCAAGATCGCAATCTCGCGCAGCGATGCGGTCAGACGCAGGCCCAAAAGCCCGATCACCACCGCAAAAGTCAGGATTGTCAGAAGACCAACCACATAGCGCATGGCGCTTGGGTAACAGAAGCAAGGGGTTGCGGCAACATTGGCCTGGCTGCGGGCCCCGGCATAAGAGCTGGACCCTGGTCAAAAAAAGGCCGGGCACAAAGCCCGGCCAGTTCCAACAGGGAGGATGTCACGCCATAACCCCGACGCGACCAGGGGAACCCGAAGCACAACCTGTGCATGTCAGAAAGGTAGCAAGCAAATTCGGCAACAATAAGCCCCAATGCGCAAGATTTCTGGGCTGTTGCAAGGCAGCCGCATCACACTGCGGCAGGGTCGCAACAGCCCGAAACCTTAGGCAACCAGCCGATAGCCGCCACTTTCCGTAACCAGAATCCGCGCGTTCGAGGGATCAGGCTCAATCTTCTGGCGCAGACGGTAGATGTGGGTTTCCAGCGTGTGGGTGGTGACCCCGGCATTGTAGCCCCAAACCTCATGCAGCAGCACATCGCGGGCGACCACGTTCTGGCTGGCGCGGTACAGGAACTTGAGGATGTTGGTTTCCTTTTCCGTCAGGCGAATCTTCTTGTCCTTTTCGTCCACCAGCATTTTCTGGGCGGGCTTGAAGGTGTAGGGGCCCATCTGGAACACCGCATCTTCCGACTGTTCATGCGTCCGCAGCTGCGACCGGATGCGGGCCAGAAGAACCGGGAACTTGAAGGGCTTGGTCACATAGTCATTTGCGCCCGCATCAAGGCCAAGGATCGTGTCGCTGTCGGTATCATGGCCGGTCAGCATCAGGATCGGGCACTTCACCCCACCCTTGCGCATGCGGCGGCACAGCTCTCGCCCGTCGGTGTCGGGCAGGCCCACATCAAGGATTACCAGGTCAAAGAGACCCGCCTTGGTCTTTTCCATGCCCTCGGCACCGGTACGGGCCTCGAACACGTCAAAGTCTTCGGTCAGGACCAACTGCTCGCTCAGCGCTTCGCGCAGGTCATCATCATCGTCCACCAACAGGATTTTCCGAAGTCCGGCCATGACTGCCTCCATTGCTTCTGAGGGGGAGATGCGCCGCGATCACGGGTCCTGCAAGATTTGCAACGGATATCTCACGCGGTCGTGTCGTGTGGCCGGGCAATGTTTCAATTTCGCGGGCCGGGGGGTATGACTGGGGCCATGACGCTGACCCTGACCACCACCGAACGGCTGACCCGCGCCCGGGGCGATCTGCGCATGGGCGTGCCTGTGGTGCTGTGCATGGCCGGGTCCGCAGCGCTTGTGGTGGCGGTTGAGGCGCTGGAGCCTGCCCGGCTGGCCAACCTGCGCGGCCTTGGGACGCCGGTGCTGGCCATCACCGCGCGGCGGGCGGAAACGCTGAAGGCCCGCGCCTATGACGGCGATTTGGCGCGGATTGCGCTGCCCGCCGATGCCGGGTTGCCTTGGCTGCGGTCGGTTGCTGACCCGGCGGATGATCTGCGGATGCCGATGAAGGGCCCGCTGCAATCCCTGCGCGACGGGCCTGCCGACCTGCACCGCGCGGCGCTGGCGCTGGCAAAATCGGCGCATCTTCTGCCCGCCGTGCTGGTGGTTCCCGCCCTTCACCCCCTGCAACTGGCGCTGGACAGTGGCCTGACCCTCCTGGCGCTGGACGACATCACCCCCGTCCTTGCCGCGCTGTCGCCCTTGGCCGAGGTGGTATCGGCCCGCGTACCGTTGGTCGCCTCCAACGCCGGGCGGGTGCATATCTTCCGCCCCGACGATGGCGGTGAGGAGCATTATGCCGTCGAAATCGGCCAGCCGGACCGCGCACAGCCGGTGCTGACGCGGCTGCATTCGGCCTGTTTCACCGGCGATGTGCTGGGGTCGCTGAAATGCGACTGTGGTCCGCAACTGCGTGCGGCCTTGGCGCAAATGGGGGCCGAAGGGGCGGGGGTGCTTCTCTACCTCAATCAGGAAGGGCGCGGGATCGGCCTTGCCAACAAGATGCGCGCCTACAGCTTGCAGGACCAGGGCTTTGACACGGTTGAGGCGAACCACCGTCTGGGTTTTGAAGATGATGAACGCGACTTTCGCCTCGGCGCAGAAATCCTGCGCAAGATGGGCTTTTCCGCTGTGCGGTTGATGACGAACAACCCGAAGAAGCTGGCGATGATGGAAGGCTGCGGCCTGCATGTGACAGAACGTGTGCCGCTGCATGTGGGCCAAACTGCCGAAAACCGCGCCTATCTGGCCACCAAGGCCGCGAAATCGGGGCATCTGTTGTGAAGCCCGAAGATCTGGTCGTCACGCCGATGGGGGTCCGGTTTCTGGGCCGCCGTTTTCCCTGCACGCTGGGGCGCAGCGGGGTCATTCCCGGCCCGCAGAAGCGTGAGGGTGATGGCGCCACGCCCGAAGGGGTGCATGGCCTCGTCGGCATGCTGTACCGCCCTGACCGCATTGCCCGCCCGGCTGACTGGGCGCTGCCGATCGGGCCGCATGACCTGTGGTCCGACGATCCAAGGGATGAGGATTATAACCTGATGGTCCGCGCACCACATGGCTTTGGCCACGAACGCCTGCGCCGGGCGGATCCGATGTATGATCTGCTGATCCTGACCAACTGGAACTGGCCGCACGCCGACCCCGGCCGCGGCTCGGCCATTTTCATCCACCAGTGGCGCCGGCCCGGCGCGCCCACGGCGGGCTGCGTGGCCCTGTCGCGGCGTGACCTGCATTGGATAGCGCCCCGCATCACCTATCAGACCCGGCTGGTCATCCGGGTTTGACGTTTTTCGCCCGGCCCCGGACCCCTCGAAGGGTTTGGACCGATTTCTGCGAAGACACCGGCGCAAGGCGGGCTGTTCTCCCCCTTCCCAAACCGCTTTGGACGCCCTAACCTGCGGGCACGACAGGGGGAGGACGACCATGGCCAGAATTCCGTCCAGTACGGATGACGAACTCTTTGATTTGCGGCTGGCCCGGTCATCCCCTGATCTTTTCCCGATGCTGGAGGCGCTTTATGGTGCGCGCCCCGATTATCCCGCCTTCCGCGACCGGCTGATCAACGCCCTGCGCAAGGGCTGGGCTGACCGCCCCGCCGACCTGCGCCGCCTTGATCTGGTGCGCGATCTTGAACCCGACTGGTTCCAGCGCCCCGGCATGGCGGGCTATGTCTTCTACATCGACCGCTTCAACGGCACGCTCGAAGGCATCCTCGACAAGCTGGATTACCTTGAGGATCTGGGCATCACCTATGTCCACCTGATGCCCTGCCTGAAACCCCGCCCCGGCGATTCGGATGGCGGCTATTCGGTGTTGGACTACCGCCAGATCAACCCCGCTTTCGGCACGATGGCGGATTTTGAGGCCGTCAGCCGCGCGTTACGCGCCCGTGGAATGTCGCTGTGCGTGGACCTTGTACTGAACCACACCGCCAAGGAACACGCCTGGGCCAAGAAGGCGGCAAAGGGTGACCTGGCCTATCAGGACTATTACCTGATGTTCGACACGCCCGACCTGCCGCAGGCGTATGAACGCAGTCTGGTCGAGGTGTTCCCCGACAACGCACCCGGCAACTTCACCCACTACCCAAAGATCGGGAAATGGGTCTGGACCACCTTCAACGAACACCAGTGGGATCTGAACTGGGCCAACCCGGCCGTTTTCCTTGAGATTGTCGAGGTGATGCTGTTCCTTGCCAACAAGGGTGTCGATGTCCTGCGGCTGGACGCGGTGGCCTTCATGTGGAAACGGATGGGCACCCGCTGCCAGTCGGAACCCGAAGTTCACATGCTGCTGCAAGCCCTGCGCGCTTGCAGCCGTATCGCATCCGCCGCCGTGCTGCATCTGGCTGAGGCGATTGTCGCGCCCGCCGAAATGCTGCCCTATCTTGGACGCGGCAAGCATGACGGCAAGGTGGCGAACCTTGCCTACCACAACAGCCTTATGGTGCAATTCTGGTCGGCACTCGCCACCCGTGATGTCCGGCTGATGACCTATGTCCTTGGGACGCATTTCCCCGACCGTCTGACCAATGCGACCTATGCGACCTATATCCGCTGCCATGATGATATCGGCTGGGCGATCACGGATGACGATGCCCGAGCCGTTGGCGCCTCCGGTCACGGGCATCGCAACTTTCTGTCGGATTTCTACGAAGGCAGCTTTCCCGGCACCTTCGCCAAAGGCGCGCTCTTCCAGTTCAACGAAGCGACCGGTGACAAGCGGGTATCGGGCAGTTTCGCCTCGCTGGCAGGGTTGGAACGGGCCGAAGCTGCGGGCGATGTGGCAGGGGTAGAAATGGCAATCCAGCGCATCCTTCTTGGCCACGCGCTGATCGCCGCCTGGGGTGGTATCCCCCTGATCTATATGGGGGATGAGCTGGCCTTGCCCAATGATCATGGCTATCTGGACGTGCCCGGACATGCCCATGACAGCCGCTGGATTCACCGTCCCCGGATGGACTGGACCCGCGCGACAGGCCGCCATTCCGGCGATACCCCCGCCGCGCGGGTGTTCTGGGGGACAAAGCAGATCCTCGCCCGTCGCGCTGCCACCCCTGCCCTGCATGCGGGCGTGCCGATCCGGGTGGTGCCGTCCGGCAATGACGCGGTGCTGGCCTTTCAGCGCCTGGCCCCCACCGGCACGCTGCTGGGCCTGTTCAACTTTACCGAACGCTGGCAGCACATCACTGAGGCACAGGCCGGTGCCCTTGGCGTTACGGCGATGCATGACGCGTTGTCAGATCAGCCGGTTGAAACCCATCAGGGCCAGATCGTCCTGCCGCCCTATGCCCGCGTCTGGCTGACCTGACGCCCTTGCCGATCTCTTCAAAGAAATCGGACCGGAGTTTTCGAAAACTCCGGCCCCACGATTCCGGTCCCACGATTCCGGCCTCACGATCCGGAAAAGCTGACTGGACGCCTGTCTTTGGTCGCTTCATGCTGGGCGTGGAACAATGAAAAGGGTGCCGCATGGCGCTGACAAGACGGGCAGCCCTGTTCGGGGCCGGGGCGGCGGTGGGTGTGGCCGGCAGCCGCTGGATGGGGGCGGCGAACCCTTCACTTGACGGGGTTGCGGTCATCGTCCCCGCAGGCGGTGAGGCGACGCTGAACGACGCCTCGCTGCTGTCGGAAACGCCGATCTTCAAGCATGTCATCGTCAAAGAAATGCCCGGCGATACGCTGGTCACCGCGCTGCGCGCCGAGCTGTCGGCCGCCGAAGCTGCAGGGCGTCCCGTCAACCTTGCCGCTGCCCGGCATTCGATGGGCGGTCAGTCCATTCCGCGCGATGGGCACGCGATCACGCTGGATTTCTCCTTTGTCAGCGTTGAGACCGGGGCCGAGACCTACCGCGTGCAAGCGGGCACCCGCTGGCATCAGGTGATCACAGCACTTGATCCGCTTGGCCTGTCGCCCAAGGTCATGCAATCGAACTCCGATTTCGGTGTGGCATCCACCTTTTCGGTCGGCGCGCATGGCTGGCCGATGCCTTACGGGCCCATGGGGTCAACCGTCCGGTCGGTGCAGATGGTGCTGGCCGATGGCAGCCTTGTCACCGCCTCGCGGAGCGAAAACGCCGACCTGTTCGCCGCTGCGATGGGCGGTTACGGCTTGATCGGCCTGATCACGGAACTGGAGGTTGAGGCGGTTCCGAACCAGCTGCTTGAACCCACCTTCACCACGATGCCCGCCACCGATTTCGCCGCCGCCTTTTCCGCGGTCGCCGATGGCTCCACCCCCATGGCCTATGGCCGTTTGAACATCGACCGCGAGGGGTTCTTTGACGACGCGATGCTGGTCACCTACCGCCCGATTGAGGGCGAGATTCCCGCCGCCAGCGGATCGGGGCTCCTGTCCAAAGTCTCACGCCACATCTTCCGCGAGCAGGTAGGCAACGAATGGGTCAAGCGCCGCCGCTGGGGGATTGAAACCGGGATCGGGGCGGCACTGGCCGGGGCCTCCAGCCGGTCCTCGCTGATGAACGAACCCGTCATCACGCTGGATGACCGTGATCCTGCGCGCACCGACATCCTGCATGAATACTTTGTGGCACCCGACCGGTTCGCCGACTTCATCGCTGCCGCAAAGGCGATCATTCCCGGTAGCTATCAGGACCTGCTGAACATCACCCTGCGCTATGTCGCCGAGGACCCGACGGCCATGCTGTCCTACGCGCCAAACGGCCCGCGCATCGCCTCGGTCCTTCTGTTCAGCCAGGAGATGACGGCAAGGGGAGAGGCCGACATGGCCCGGATGACGCAAGAGATGATCGAGGCGGTGCTGGCCATCGGCGGCAGCTATTACCTGCCGTACCGCCTGCACGCGACGCCCGACCAGTTCACCCGCTGCTACCCGCGCGCGGTGGAGTTCGCGGCGCTGAAACGGCAGATCGACCCGGGGCTGCGGCTGCGCAATGCCTTGTGGGACACCTATATGGGAACGCTTTAAGATGACCCTGCATCGCAAGACCGCACTGGCTTATGCCGTGATCCTGGCGCTGGTTGCATCCCTGAACTACCTGCCGATCGCGGGGTTGGTGGATGCCGAGGGGCGGACCTTTGGTATCTTCGCGCTGGATATCTACGACGACGCGCTGCACCTGGCCTCGGCCCTTTGGGCACTGGCGGCGGCGGTGATCTCGACCCGCGCCTCGAAGATGTTCCTGATCCTGTTTGGCACGCTGTACTTTCTGGACGGGCTTCTGGGCTGCTTTGCCGGGTCGGGATTCCTTGATCTTGGGATCTTCACCTGGGGGGTGCTGGATATCCCCTACACGCTGAAATTCCTGTCCTCAGTCCCGCATCTGATCCTTGGCGGCGCTGCCCTTGCGGTGGGGTTCCGGCGGTGAGGGGCCTTTTTCGCCTGATCCGCCGCCTTGTCCTTTGGGGGGTGGTGCTGGTCCTCGGCCTCTTGTCGCCTGTCGCCTATGTTGAGGTGATGTGCCGACCGGCTGGCACGGCAAGCGAACGGGTGCCGCTGGTCGGCCCAGACTGGCAGCGCCCGGAGGGGCGGACCCTTCTGACCTATCCCGAATGGCACATCGTCCACGCCTATGCCGACTATGCGCAGGTGATCACGACCGGCGACCCGCATGACTACCGTTTCCTGCCCTCTATCGGCGGCTTTTGGTCCTCAACCTGCGCGCTGTCGCAGGCGTCGGGCCCGCATGGTGGCTTTCCGTGGGAGACCAAGCAAATGGTCTACACCATCGGAGTCAGCTTTACGGCTGAACTGCTGCTGAAGGCCGCCTATGAGGAAACCATCGGCCGCGCCTTCACGCTGCTGCGGGGGCAAACCCGCGCGCCGCTGGATGATCTTTCAGCCCGCCAGGCTGCGGACTACGCGGTCTTTTTGCAGCAAACCCCCTGGTATCTGTGGGATTTCACCCGCGATGCAGGGCAGCTGGACGCTGCCGCGACCGACACCTTGCGTGACCGGGAACGCCGCTTTGCGCTTGGCCTCGAATACCGGGCCAAGGCGGCCTATGCACAGGTGATCGCCGCCGCCGTTGCCAACGTGGGGGCAGACCAGTTGCGCCTGCGGGCGGTTGTCAGCGGCCTGGACCTGCGCACCCTGTCGGGTCTGCCTGATGTCACGGTGATCGAAACCCTGCCCGAAGGCACCGTGATCGAGGCCCCGCGCTACCGCGCCTTCACCCGTCTGGCCCAGACGATTGCGGCAAGTGGCGGCGATTTCGTCGAGATTGCCGGAAACGACGATATCCTTTTCACCATGGTCACCGAAGATCCGGACGCGGCAACGCTGCATGTCTTCACCCGGCAGGGCAATCCGGGCTTTCGCCACCTTGTCCTGATCCCGGTGGCAGAGCTTGGCAAAACCCTGCGCGCCCTGCCGCTTGGCGCGCTGGAGCATATCCATGACTATTGACGCCCGCTGGCTGATCGCCCTGCCGCTGGTTGCCCTTGGCTGGATCGGCACGCTTGCGCTGGTGATGCGGCTGGGGGGTGAGGCCCCGGCCGCGCTGGTCATGTTCCCGCCGGACGGGTTCATCGGCACGCTGCCTGCGGGCGTGTCGGTGGTCAGTGCCGGGCCGGTCAGCGTCACATTGCGCGGGGATGCAGGGCTGGTTGCCACGCTTTACAGTCTTGGTGCGCCTTTGGTTTTGCCCGCCGGACTCACCGGGTGCCTGCCTCAGACCAGGACTCAGACCGGGTAGGTCCGCGCGCCGAAGATCGCGCTGCCCACACGGATATGCGTCGCGCCATGGGCAATCGCGGCCTCAAAATCGCCGCTCATCCCCATCGACAGACCCGCCAGCCCGTGGTCCGCCGCCATTCGCGCCAGCATGGCGAAATGGGGGCTGGAGTCCTCGCCCTCGGGCGGGATGCACATAAGGCCGGCGGGGGACAGGTCCAGCGCGCGACAGTCCGTCAGGAACCCGGCCAGATCGGCGGGCAGAACCCCGGCCTTCTGCGGCTCTTCCCCGGTGTTGACCTGCACGAAAAGCTGCGGGCAAGCCCCCCTCGCCTGCGCTAGGCTGGCCAGCTTTTGCGCCAGTGACGGACGGTCCAGTGTGTGGATCGCGTCGAACAGCTCAACCGCGACCTTGGCCTTGTTGGTCTGCAAGGGGCCGATCATGTGAACCGAGACGGGGCCGAGCCGTCCCCGCAGGTCGGGCCATTTGCCCGCGACCTCTTGCACATAATTCTCACCAAAGACGCGGTGGCCGGCTTGCAGCACTGCCTCAACCCGGTCTAGCGGCTGCACCTTTGACACGGCGATCAGCGTCACCGATCCCGGCACGCGCCCCGCCGCTGCCTCAGCCGCTGCGATCCGCGTGGTGATGTCCGCCAGTCCCATGCCAGCCGCCCCCTGCTTTGCCTGCGCCAGACCCTAGCGGGCGCGACACAAAAGAAAAGGGCGGGCACAGCATGCCCGCCCTGAAAGAATATGAGATCCAGGATCAGAAGTCGAACGACAGGCCCACATCCATCGCGTCTTCACCGGTGCCGTTGTCCTTGACGTAGCCACCCTTGACCGCAGCGCCACCGCCCAGATCATAGCTTGCGCCCAGACCGTAGCGGTCGGTGCTGTCAAAGGCCTGCTGCGCAAAACCGGTCATCGTCAGCGCGCCGAGGGCATAGTCCAGCGACACCGCCAGCTGCCCGCCATCACCGGCATCCTGCGTATCGCCGTAGACCAGCTTGCCGGTGACCGGCCCGGCGATGAACGACCCGCCGATCAGGACCTGCTCAAATCCCGTCTCAACGTATTCATAGCCCAGCGAGAGGCTGTAAAGGTCGCTGGCGAACTTCACGCCCACGGCATAGCGTTCGGTATCGGCGATTGGATCGACCATCGACACATAGCCGGTGAACGCCCCGCGCGAATATTCATACGACAGACGCGGCGTGGCGGGGGCATCCCCTTCAGCGTTGTAGGCAATTTCGTTGCGGTCATCGAGGTTGGTCAGGCCGACGCCCGACACCTGACCCACAGCCTGTTCGGCGGCGCTGTCGATGTCGCCCATGGTCAGCTTGCCGAACGCACCGGCGATATACACCTCACCCGCGTCGCCGATGTTGGCGGCCTCGGCGTCGTTCATCCGGAACTCAGCGCCAAAGCTGATGCCGCCATCGGTGATGCCGGTCAGGGTGAACTTGACGCGCGCGCGGCTGGTGAAACCGGTGTTGTCCGCGCCGAAATCGTCGATCACGCCCATCCGGGCATCACCGGACAGCGTCACATCAGCCAAAGCCAGGCCGGCGGACAAGGCGACGATGGCGGTCGTGGCAAGGAATTTCTGCACGGTTCTACCCTGATTAATCACGGCCCCATTTTCCCGGTTTGCCAAGCCGCTGCAACAACGTTTCTGGCTGCGGGGCCGAACTACTTTGC
>JBBQVR010000129.1:0-10107 GCA_038211355.1 Rhodobacterales bacterium
GGATCGACGCGGTCAGGCGGCAAGGCCAGCCGCCAACGACCATCGGCCACGGTATAGGCGCGCAGAAGGTCGCCGTCGCGGTCAAGGACCTCGACCGAGGTTTCGACCGTCAGGGACGGCAGGACCGTGGCGTCGATCCACAGGTCAAGACGGTCGCGGCCAAGGGCGGCCAGCCAGAGGGCTGCGACGGAAGCGATGATCCAGCGCGCGCGCATCAGATGCCCGCGCCAAGGTCGGTGGCAAAGCCCGGCCGGTCAAGCTGTGCACCAAAGGGTTGCGCCCTCCCTCGGGTGGGCGCTGCACCGGCTGACGTAAGCGCTTTATCTTGCAACACCTCCCACCGAGGTTCGGGTGACCAACGTTGCAATGCGCCCTCCCAAGGGGGAGGGAGGGCGCGGCCCGGCGGGCTTCGCCCTTGAACCCGGGCCAAGACAGCGCCTCCCAGCCCTTCGATGCTGAGGAACAAGGAAACCTTGTTACGGCTGGTCCTTCTCACGGTGCAATCTCACGGTGCAATGGTCACCGCCCCGGTTTCCCCCCGGGCGCGGAAATCGGGGCGGTACATATCCTCAACCGAAGGCGCCGCGTGATGGTACGTCCCCGGGCTGATCGCGCGCACCACATAGGCCAGCCGGAACGGCTGATCCGACGACCAGTCCACCGCCGTCAGGAAACGGTCCTGCCGGAATTCCGAATGCTGGACATCCTGCAGTGTGTTCAGCCAGCCAAGCTCGGACGTGGACCCAGCGCTGATCAGGTTGGGGTTGTCGATCTCAAACCCGGCAGGCAGGGGATCGGATACCATCAGCCGCGCCTCGCCATAGGCGAAGGGGGTGACCGTCAGCACCGTCACCAGCCGGGTGCCAGCGGCAATGCCGTCCAGCGACACCTCGGTCCCGTCCATCGTGTAGTAGGTGCGGGTGATGGCATAGCCATTGCCGCCCGCCGGTTCCGGTTCGGATGGCACGCCGTAGGTGGTGACGGTCAGCGTCGTGTCCACGCCATCATTCTTGACCACAACCGGGGTCACCGCGCCTGCATCCAGCACCCGCACCAGCGGGCCATCGGCGGGCGCGCCGTCGATGGTGATGCCATCCGCACCCGGCCGGTCGATCAGTGCGTTGGTGGCCAGAAGCGCCCAGGTCGCCTCTTGCGTTGACAGCGTGCCGCCGGTTGTTGCGATCCGGTCGGTCAGCGCCTCACGGTCAATGGCGGTGGACCCCGCCTCAACTGCCAGCGTCAGCAGGGCTGCGGCGTCGCGGTAGCGTGTGCCATAGTCCACCCGCCACAGCTGCCCGGTTTCCGGCCCCAGGCCTTCCAGCTTGGCGGCGGCCTTGCGGAACATCGAATCGGCCCGTGCCTGATCACCGTAAGAGGCCAGCGCCGCCGCCAGTTGCGCCTGTGCGATGGGGGTGGCAAAGTCGTCCCCCTTCACGTCAGCGTAATAGCGCAAGTCGCCCACCGCAGCCGCGCCTTCCCGCGCAAGGACCATCAGCGCGTAGGCCAGCGCCTCACCCCCGCCATTGGCCTCGGCGCTGAAATCGGGGGCGTAGTTCACCTGATTGCGCAGGTTCGCCAGCGCGTTCTTGAAGGCAAGGTTGGGCACCGCATAGCCTTGCGTCCGGGCCCGGCTTAGGAAATCGGTGACGAAGGCATCCAGCCAGAAATCACCATCCCCCGGCCCCCAAAGCCCGAAACCGCCGGTGGAGGATTGGTTCGCAAGGATTTCCACCAGCGCTTCATTGATCCGGGTTTGCAGGGTTGAGTCTCCCTGAAGGTCCATCACCTGCGCGACCTCATCGAAATAAAGCAGCGGCAGCGCGCGGCTGGTCATCTGTTCGGTGCAGCCATAGGGATAGCGGTCCAGCGCCGCCAGAAGCCCCGGTGCATTTAGCCGCGCCAAAGGGCCAATCGCCATCGTCGCCTTGCCCGAGCCTGCGACGAGGCCAGCAAAGACGTTGTCGTCAAAGGTGAACGTCGCCCCCGCCGCAAGGTCAAGCCGAGAGATGCGGGCCACCTCGGGGTCATTCACCTGCACCGGGATGGTCAGCGCCTTTTTCAACTGCTTGCCGTCGGGCGTGGTCAGGCTGACCTCGATGGTCTGAACGCCCACACCGCCTGCCGTCACCGGCACTTCAAACACCGCCTTGGCCTGATCGGTCAGGTCAAATCCCGAGGGCACCGCGCCAAGGGTCAGACCATTGGCGCTGACATCCAGGCTCATCCGGCCCGATGGTCCGGTGGCGTGGACGATCTCCAGCAGCAACCGGCTTTCATCGCCCGGTGACAGGAAACGCGGCAGGCTGGCGGTCACCACGACCGGATCGCGCACCAGAACCTCGGCGCTGGCCTGGCCGACGCCGGTCTTGGACCAGGCCACGGCCATCACCTTGACCGTGCCGTTGAAGCTGGGCAGATCGAAGGTCGCGCGGGCATAGCCATCGGCACCCACGGTCACCGGCCCGGTGAAATAGGCCACCAGCTCTTCTGTCGGGGGTGGGGCTTGCAGCCGCGCCTGCGCGCCTGCGTCACCGCCCGACCGCACCTCGCCCACAGCGCCATTCAGACCGTCAATCAGGCGGCCATAGATGTCGCGGATGCCGACGCCAAGGCGGCGCTGGCCGAAGTAATGGCCTTGCGGATCGGGGTCCTTGAAGCCGGTCAGGTTCAGGATGCCCACATCAACGGCGGCAATCGTGACATAGGCAGTTTCGCCCGCCGTCACGCCATCCACCTTCACCGCCACATCCAGCGGCCCGCGAGGGGCGGCCTCGGAGGCCATTTCGACAGTCGCGGTCAGCGCGCGGTCGCCGGGGGCGATGCTGGCATGGGTCAGCCCCAGCGCGCGGGCCGGGTTGCGCCCTGCCGCCACATCCATCGGCCGCAGGACCGTGGCCGTCACATAGACCCCGGCACCCCATTCGTCAGTCACCGGCAGGGTGATCAGGTTTTCGCCTTCCACCACCTCAACCGCCTGCATGGCGACAAGGCGGTTTGACAGCACCGTCACCAGCGCCGTGCCCGCCGCGCGCGGCACGATCCGCAGGGTTGCGGTATCCCCGGGGGCATAGGCCTTTTTGTCCAGCGACAGCTCCAGCGTGTCGGGCGTGGCGCTGGCGTCGGCAGGGGCATACCAACCGGCATAGAATTCGGTCGAGGTCGCGGCCTGCCCGCCATCCGACCGTTCGACCAAGAGCTCATAACTGCCCCAGGTGACCGGCGCGCTGATTTCCAGCGGCTGGTCGCCCAGCGTCACTTCCCCCTCTGCCACCGGGGTGCGGGTGACGACGGGTTCCCAATTCCAGTTGCCATAGCTTTGATACCATTGGTAATTCGTCTCAACCCGCTGGACCTGCCACTTGACCGGCATGGCGACCAGCGCCTGCGTTGCATCGATGGCGATCAAGGTGAAGCGCGCCTCGCCTCCTTCGGGGGCGACACCGTCAAACAGACTGCGCACCCCGATCATCGGGGCGGCAGGGGTCAGCGCCTTGGTTACCACGCGCTCTACCGGACGGCCGGAGCCTTCGGCGACGCGGATCGTGACGCGCGCTTCAAGCGGGCGGTGGGGGTCTTCTACGGCAGGCAGGGTCACCGGCAGCACGGCGTTGCCTTCGGTATCTGTCTCGGCCCCGTCAAGCGCAGCCATCTGGGCGCTGAAGGGCTGGTCGTAGCGGCCGAAGATATAGCCGGGGTAGGCATCAAGCCCCTCGGTCGCGCGCAGCAGCACCTCACCTTCAATGGCAAGACCCGCCCCCGGCGCGCCGAAAAGATACCGCGCTGCGACGGTCAGATCGACGGTGCTGCCCGTCCCGACCGACAAGGGCGTATCGGCCAGTGTCAGGTCAAAGTCGATGCGTTCGGGCAGGAAATCCTCGACCAGAAAGGTGCGGGCGGTCAGGGCAGGGGCCTCAAGATCGGCAAACATCTCCAGCCGCCAGACACCGCGCGGGGCAGACCCCGCGATCGGCTGCGAGAAGACATAGCCGCCGCCCTGATCCGTCACCACGGCGCGGGCATATTCCACACCATCGGGGCGGCTGACCACGGCGGTCAACGGCAGGCCTTCGACCGCGGCCTGCTGCGCATCGCGGGCCAGTGCGGTGGCATAGACCGTTTCCCCGGCACGGTAGGCGCCCCGGTCGGTGGTCAGGAACACATCCACCGGGGGGGCTGCCTCACGCCCTTCAACGCCACGGTCGGACAAGTCAAACTCGGGATCGGTCAGCGACAGAAAGGCGATGTCGGTATCACCCTCCCGCGCGACGATCATCGCGGGCGCGCTGCCACCAAGGCCGCGCGTCAATCCAGGCTCAAACCGGGCATAGCCCTGATCGTCGGTCGTGGCGGTACCAAGGACGGCGTTGGAGCGGTTGAGAAGTTCAACCGTGATGCCCGCCTTCGCCTCCGCTGTGCCAAGGCTGCGGACAAAGACATGCAGCCCGTCCACGCCCGACAATGTGGTAAGCCCAAGGTCGGATACCACGAACCATTGCCAGCCTGCGGGGACAACGTAAGGGTCCACCCCCGGCACGGCGGCCTTCAACGCATAGATGCCCGCCGGCATCCCCTCAAGTGCTGCGCCCAAGGGCAGGCGGGTGGTCACATCGCGGTTGACCTCTTGGCCCACGGTGGCGGTGCCGGTCCACAGCTCTTCGCCCACGGTGTCGGCGAAATAGCTTTCGGAATAAGACTGGATCGGCGTGCCGAAATAGTAATCCTGGATCGACCGCAACAGGTTGCGATCCGTCACGCGGAAGAGGGTCAGGTCCAGCTTGTCGGTGTTCACCGTCTCAACCGGAAGGGCCACATCGGCGGTGTTGGGCAGCACATAGCCCCGGCCCGGAAAGCGGACGCCGGGCGCACGGTCGCGGATGTATTGCGTCACCTCAACCGACTTGGCCATGGTCTGGCCATCGGCGGCGGGCAGTCCGTCGCGGAAGGTCAGGCTGTAGCGTTTGCCATGCTCCAACCCCGTCACGCAAAGCTGCCGGTAGCCGCCACTTTCGACGACCATGCCCGCTTCGGTCAGCTGCACAAAGCTGGAATAGTCGACGCCCGAGGCCACAAGGTCTTCGGAAAAGGTCGCACAGATGCGCGGGCGGGCAAGGTCGGACTGGACCAGCGTTTCGGTGATGCGAAAGCCGTATTTGCCAATCGCCGCCTCAAGCGCGGCTTCGGTATCGGTGCGCGGCTGCAGGGTCTGCGCCAGCCGCAGCGCCTGCACGGTGTCACGGCCCCGGCCATTACGCTCAAGGATGTCAGACATCACCACCAGAATCGTATGGCGGAGCGCGGGGTTTTCGGCACGCAGGTAGGCGTTCAGCGACGACTGGAACGCCTGGTAGAAGAAATAGCCCGACTGGTTGGAATCGGCGATACCTGCGGCCAACTGGCGGCGGGCAAACTCACCCCAGGTGGCGGCATCGTCGGTCAGGTTCAGCGCGGCACCTGTGAAGGCGGCGGCCCCGACCCAATCACCCCGGCCTTCAGCCTCGGTCGCGGCTTGCAGGTGGTCTTCGGCGGTCCAGGGGCCGGTGGTGTGCTGGCGGCCAAGGCCTTGGGCCTGTTCATAGGCGCTTTGGATGTCCCAATCGGGCAGGAACGCGATTTCTGCCCGCCGATCCGCAGCTTGCGCACGCAGGCCCGCGTCGCCCTCGATCACGAAGGCCGAGAAGGCGCCCTGGAAAAACACCCCCTCGCCAGGGCCGTTTTTGACAAAGCAGCTGCCGTTGCGCGTGTTGTAGACAAAGGCCGTCGCGCGGGGGTTGGTCAGGGCTGCGCGCTCACACGCTTCGATGGTGGTGTCAAAGACCGATGCGATGTCGCCGCCCGGCAAATCCTGGTCCTGGGTCAGCACGGCGCGGCGGTCGGGAATCAGGTCCTGCGCCTGTGCCGTCACCGCACCCGAAAAGGCGCAAATGGCCGCGACCAGACCGATTTTTTGAAACCAACGCATCGAAAATGCCTCCCTCAATCACTGGCCGAAATGTCGCATGGGCCTGACTGCGCTGGCAAGCGCGCAGAACACTCAGTTGTCCCGTTGGCGTTAAGTCTTGGTTCATTTCGATGGGGCAGGGTAGTGCTGTAAACCGGACCTTCGGGGCCCGGCACTGGCGTGGAATGGCGCGGAAGGTCGACAGGGCTGGCATGGATCTTTCGGAACGGTTGCTTAAGGAAAGGCGCGCGCGGCTTGCCGCCGAACGCCTGCTGGAGCAGAAAAGCCGCGAACTTTTTGCCGCCAATGAAAAGCTGGCGATCCACGCGCGGTCGCTGTCCGACCAGATCGTCGAACAACGCATGGTCGTGCGGTCCGCCCTGTCTGAGGCGGAGGTCCTGAAAGGCCAGAACCTTAGGTTTCTTGAGGATCTTGACCGCGCCCATACCCAGGCTGTGATGGCCGAACGCCGCCTGTGGGATTCGGTCAACACCATCCACGACGGGTTCGCCGTGTTTGATGTCTCCATGCGGCTGATCACGGCCAACCGTGCCTGGATGGCCCCGTTTGACGGCAAACCCGTGGCCCCCGGCATCCCCTATGCCGACATGGTGCAGATGATCGGCACCTCGGGCGCCATCGATCTGGGCGATGAGACGCCGGATGCCTTTGTGGCCCGCATGCTGGCCCGCGTGGACAGTGACCCGATCGAACCGGTCACGCTGAAATTCCTGAACGGCACTTGGGTCAAGCTGCAGGACCGCCGCGCCCGCGATGGCGACCTTGTCTGCCTTGCCCTTGATATCACGGATCAAATGCGCATCTGGGCCGCGATTGAGGCGATCCCAGATGGCTTTGTGCTCTATGACCGGGAAGAGCGTCTGTTGACTTGCAACCAGCGCTACCGGGACACTTACCCCGCCTCTGCCCCGGCCATGCAGCCGGGCACCAAGTTCGAAGACATCCTGCGCTATGGTCTGGCCAACAGCCAGCACACGGATGCCATCGGGCGCGAGGAGGACTGGATCAAGGACCGCCTCAAGCATCACCGCGACGGCACCGGCACATCCGAACAGCAGCTGTCGGATGGCCGCTGGATACGCGCGCATGACCACCCCACCCCCGATGGTGGCCGCGTGGGCCTGCGCGTTGACATCACCCAGCTGAAGGAACACGAAACCGCGCTTGAGGCCGCCCGCACGGCGGCTGAGGCTGCCAACCGCGCCAAATCTGCCTTCCTGGCCAACATGAGCCATGAGATCCGCACCCCGATGAACGGCGTCGTGGGCATGGCGGAACTGCTGTGTGACACCGGCCTCACCGAAGAACAGCGCCTGTTCGCCGAAACCATCCGGTCGTCAGGTGAGGCGCTTTTGGTCATCATCAACGACATCCTCGACTATTCCAAGATTGAGGCTCAGCGCCTGACCCTGCGCCCCGAACCCTTTGATCTGGAACGCACGATCCATGAGGTGACGATGCTTTTGCAGCCCCGCGCGCGGGAAAAGGGGCTGGACCTGATGATCGACTTCGACATGTTCCTGCCCACCCGTTTCATTGGCGATCCGGGCCGTTTGCGTCAGGTGCTGACCAACCTGATCGGCAATGCGGTCAAGTTCACCGACCAGGGCCATGTCCTGACCCGTGTCATCGGGGTTGAGGCCGAGGATGGTGAGCAGACCTTGCATGTCACGGTGGAAGACACCGGCATCGGCATCCCGGCTGACTACCTTGACCACATCTTTGGCGAGTTCAATCAGGTTGAGGATGAACAGAACCGCAAGTTCGAAGGCACCGGCCTTGGCCTTGCCATCACGCGCCGCCTGATCGAACACATGGGCGGATCGGTCTGGGTGGACAGCACGATTGGCGAAGGCTCCAGCTTCGGGTTTCGGGTGACGCTGCCGGTGGCCGAAGATGCAGGCCCGGTGCAGGTGCCGGTAGCTGTGCGCCGGGTGCTGGTGGTCGATGACCAGTTCATCAACCGCACGATCCTGGAACGTCAGCTAGCGCCGTGCGGCATCACCGTGACCCTGTGCCGCTCCGGGGCCGATGCGCTGGACCGTCTGGCCGCCGATCCCGTCTATGATGTGGTCCTGACCGACCATGCCATGCCGGAAATGGACGGGGTGACGCTTTTGCAGCACATCCGCGCGGCCGGGCTGACGCTGCCGGTGATCCTGCTCAGCTCCAACACCTCGGGCCTTGGCGATGCGGCGGCCGATTTTGCCGCGATCCTGCAAAAGCCCCTCCTGCGGTCTGATCTATACCGCCATCTGCAGGCCCTGACCGCCCCCGCCGTGGCGGAGGTTGCCGCCCCGGTGCCCTTGGCCCCGGTGGAGCTGCGCCAGATGCGCGTCCTCGCCGCCGAAGACAATCGGACCAATCAGCTGGTGTTTCAGAAAATGGTCCGCGCGCATGACATTGACCTGATTTTTGCCGATAACGGGCGCATCGCGGTTGAGCTCTATCAAAGCTTCAAGCCTGACCTGATCTTCATGGACATCTCGATGCCGGAAATGGACGGCAAAGAGGCCACCCGCGCCATCCGTGCGCTGGAAGGGGCCGGCAAAGGCATCCGCGCGCATGTGCCCATCGTGGCGCTGACGGCCCATGCCATGGACGGTGACGCCGAGGAAATCCTGGCGGCGGGGATCGACCAATATCTGACCAAACCGCTTCGCAAAGCCGCGATTGAGGCGACATTGGCCGATCACTGCCCCCATGAGGCCCGCCCCCCGGTGGTCGCAGCCGAAGACGCCGCCTGACCAAGGCCAGTGGCGTTGCGGCGTTTTGCGCAGACCCCACGTCGCAGTTCGCAGCTAGGCGCCCTTTGTCTGGACCATGTGGCACCTGTCATCCGGCGCCCTTGCCTTGCTTTCATCGCCTTGTAGGGCTGCGGCCTATGCCGCCTTGCCATCAGCCGGCGGTTTTACGCACAGAGATCCGGTTGCTTCGCCGCAGGGTCCATCTGCGCGCCGTCACCTGGCAAGGGGTGGAACCCTTTGGCGGTTGAAGCCACGCGCAGCGGTAAAGTCGCGGCCCTTGCAGGGTTAAAGACGCTGGGGCCAAGACACTGGGGCCAAGACACTGGGGCCAAGACACCGGGGCCAATTCACCCGGGCCAACACCCCTCACCCTTCGCGCAAAACCGCCAGAAAGGCCGCGCCGAACCGCTCGACCTTCAACTCGCCCATTCCTTGAATGTCGTGCAGTTCGGTCAGTGTAGATGGTCGCCGTTCGGCGACCTGCCGCAGGGTGGAATGGGTGCAGGACAGGTATTTCCCCGTCCCGTCCTCACCACGCGCCAGCTCCAGCTGCACCTCGGCCAGCCGGTCGAACACCGCGCCTTCCGGCTTGCCCACCAGCCGCATCCGCGCCGGGTGCAGCGCCTCGGAGCTGCCGTTGATGACCTCTAGAAAGGCTGTCCCATAGCTTTCCAGCTTTCGCGCCCCGACCCCGGTGATCCCGGCCATCTGGTCCAGCGTCGCAGGCTTGCGTTCGGCCATCTCGATCAGCGTCTTGTCGGGGAAGACCACATAGGCCGGCACGTTCTGCGCCTCGGCCAGCGCCCTGCGCCGCGATTTCAGCAAGGCCAGCAGCCCCACGTCCTCATCGGCCACTTGCGACCGGACGGCGACCCGGTCGGTCGCATCCGCAACGGTGTCGCGGCGCAGCGTGATCTGCGCCTCGCCGCGCAGGATCGGGCGGGCGGCGTCAGTCATGCGAAGGGCGCCGTGGCGGTCGGGGTCCGGGCGAACCAGATCCTGGCCCATCATCTGCCGGAAAACCGCGCCCCATGCGGCTTTGGACAGGTCGCGCCCGACGGCATAGGTGGGCAGCTGGTCATGGCCGCGTTCGCGCACCTTGGGCGTCGCGGTGCCGGTCAGGATGTCGATCAGATGCCCCGCGCCAAACCATTCCCCGGTCCGCAGGATGGCGGAAAGCGCCTTCCTTACCGGCTCGGTCGCGTCGAAAAGCTGGGCCGGGCGGTCGCAGAGGTCACAGTTGCCGCAGGGCTCTGCCGCCTCGCCGAAATAGCCAAGCAGGACCTGCCGGCGGCATTTCAGCGCCTCGGCCAGCCCCAGAAGGGCGTTCAGCCGGGTATGGTCTGCGGCCTTGCGGTCTGCGGGGGCAGCACCTTCGTCAATCTGGGACCGGCGCAGGCG
>JBBQVR010000130.1:0-10096 GCA_038211355.1 Rhodobacterales bacterium
GAGCTTTTCGAACGGGAATACCTTTTGACCCAGATCAACCGCTTTGGCGGCAATATCAGCCGCACCGCCAGCTTTGTCGGCATGGAACGCTCGGCGCTGCATCGCAAACTGAAGTCTCTGGGCGTGGTCGGCAATTCCCGAAACGGGTCGCGCGGCTTTTCCGAATACGAAGACTGACCCGTCCTTCATCTGTCCCCAAATATCCCGGGTGGGTCCGGGAGGGCTGGCCCTCCCGGCGTCCGGGGCAAGGCGCGCGCACCTTCGATTGACCCCCACCCTCTGATCTGACATGCAGTCCCTCACGGCGAAACGCGGGGAATCTGATGAAAGTCATCATCTGCGGGGCGGGCCAGGTTGGCTGGCAGATCGCCCGCCACCTTTCGGGCGAAAAGAACGACGTCACCCTTGTCGACATAAATGCCGATCTTGTGCGCCGGGCGACCGATACACTTGATGTGCAGGGCGTGGTCGGATTTGCCAGCCACCCCGACGTGCTGGAAAAGGCCGGCGCGCGCGATGCCGACATGCTGATCGCCGCCACCCATTCGGATGAGGTGAACATGGTCACCTGCCAGGTGGCCCATACCGTCTTCAATATCACGCGCAAGATCGCCCGCATCCGGGCGCAGAATTATCTCGATGCGCTTTACGGCGACCTGACCAATCAGGACCAGCTGGCCATCGACGTGGTGATCAGTCCAGAACGTGAGGTGGCCGAGGCCGCCCTCCAACGCCTTGCCGCGCCTGCCACCTTTGACACCGAAAGCTTCATGGGCGGGCGCGCTCAGCTTCTGGGCATCCAGCTGTCCGAAGATTGCCCGGTGCTGAACACTCCCCTCCGCCAGCTGAATGAGCTTTTTTCCACCCTGCGCGCCATCGTCGTCGGCATCCGCCGCGAAGGTCGCCTCTTCGCCCCCGAAGCGGGTGACCAGCTTTACACCGATGACCAGATCTACGTTTTCACCCATTTCGAGGACGTCAACCGCGCGCTGGAAATCTTTGGCAAGAAGACCAAAAAGCAGGAACGTATCGTCATCATCGGCGGCGGCAATGTGGGCCTTGCCGTGGCCCGCGCGCTGGAAAAGCGCACCGACCGGGTCCGCGCCAAGATCATCGAAAAGGACCGCGCCACCGCCGAACATGCCGCCGACACCCTTGAACGCACCATTGTGCTGC
Organism: Rhodobacterales bacterium; assembly: GCA_038211355.1. Classification (GTDB taxonomy): domain Bacteria; phylum Pseudomonadota; class Alphaproteobacteria; order Rhodobacterales; family Rhodobacteraceae; genus Tabrizicola. Next base: position 1,177 of record JBBQVR010000130.1, read on the forward strand.
ATGGTGACGGCATGGACATCGACCTTCTGATGGAAGCCGCGATTGACCGGGCTGACGCCATCCTTGCCGTGACCGATGACGACAAGACCAACCTTCTCGTCTCGGTCCGGGCCAAGCAGGCGGGCTGCCAGATGACCATCGCGCTGGTCAACGACCCGACGCTTGCCCCCCTGATGGCCCCGCTGGAGATTGACGCCTACATCAACCCGCGCGCCACCACCGTGTCGTCGATCCTGCGCCACATCCGGCATGGTCGGGTGCGTGCCGTCTATTCCATCGGCGACGCCGAGGCCGAGATGATCGAAGCGCAGGTGCTGTCCACCTCGCCGCTGTCCGGGAGGCTTGTTCGCGACATCGAGTTTCCCGAAGGCGTGCTGGTCGGTGCAGTCATGAAGGCCGAAAAGGTCTTGAAACCCACCGGCGATCTGCGGATCGAGGTGGGTGATGTCATCGCCCTTTTCGCCATGGCCAAGGACGTGCCCGAGGTTGAGCGCCTCTTGCAGGTCACGATCGACTTTTTCTGATGCTGTCGCGTCTGGCCGAACTGCCGCTTCTGGTCGTGCTTTTGGGGATCACCGGGTGCCTGGCCTTGGTGCCGGCGTTGCACGGGGTTGCTACCGATCAAAGCGACCTTGCCCGCGCCTTTTTCTACGCGGCCCTGATCCTTTTGATCCTGACCGTCATGCTGGGCATAGCCACCGCAGCCTTCACCCCGCGGGATGCGGCGCGCAGTCACCTCGCCTCGCTGGTGGGCGCATATCTTTTGCTGCCAATCGCCATGGTCCTGCCCCTGCGCGAGGCGCTGCCCGACACCAGCATGATCAACGCCTGGTTCGAGATGACATCCAGCTTCACCACCACCGGCGCGTCGGTCTATCCGGCGGACCGGCTGTCGGACACCATCCACCTCTGGCGCGCGACGGTGGGATGGTATGGCGGCTTCATGGTGCTGCTGGCCGCTTATGCAATCCTGGCCCCCCTGAACCTTGGCGGGTCCGAGGTTGCCTCGGGCCGCGTGCCCGGGCGCGGGGCGTTCGGTGCGGCACAGGCCAGCCGCGGCTTTGAACCGGCTGACCGGCTGACCCGTTTTGCCTTTCAGCTGTTTCCGATCTTCACCGGTCTGACGCTGATCCTCTGGATCGCCCTGCTTCTGGCCGGAGAGTCTGCCACCACCGCCCTGATCCACGCGATGGGAACACTGTCCACCTCTGGCATTTCGGGACAGTCGGGCCTAGCCGGGTCTGGCGCCGGGATCTTGGGGGAAATGCTGATCTTCCTGTTTCTGCTTTTTGCCGTCACCCGTCGTGCGCTGCCCGGACTTGGCCCCACCGCCCAGCATCGCCAGTTGCCGGGTGATCCCGAACTGCGGCTTGCAGCCGTGATTGTCCTGACCGTCACCGCCATCCTTTTCCTGCGCCACTGGTTCGTCGCCGAAGCCGCCGGGGTTGAGGAGGACGCGCCCCGCGCCCTGTCCGCGCTTTGGGGCATCCTCTTCACGGCCGCCTCGTTCCTGACGACAACAGGCTATGTCTCGGCCGAATGGCAGTCCGCCGCGCAATGGTCTGGCATCGGCACACCGGGCCTGATCCTGCTGGCGCTGGCGATCATCGGGGGGGGCACGGCCACGGCGGCGGGGGGGGTGAAACTCCTCCGCGTCTACGCGCTTTTGCGCCATGGCGAACGTGAGCTGGAGCGGATCATCCACCCCAACTCCATCGGCCGCGGCGGTGGCGACGCCCGCCGACTGCGGGAGGAAGGCGCCCAGCTGGCTTGGGTCTTCTTCATGCTTTTCGCCTTCACCATCGCCATCGTGACCGCAATCCTGACCCTACTGGACGTGGCGTTTGAACCCGCCCTTGTCCTTGCCATTGCCGCGCTGACCACCACCGGCCAGCTGGCGGACTACGGTGCCAGCCTGCCCATCGCCTATGGCGATCTGGGCGCTTCGGTAAAGCTGGCGCTTGGGGTGGCGATGATTGTCGGGCGGCTGGAAACGCTGGCGCTTCTGGCCTTGATCCTGCCCGCCCGTGGACGCCGCTAGGCACGGGGCCACCCGCGCTTGCGTAACAGCCTGATTTTTGCGCTGGAATCTCCCTGAAAGCCGCTTCATACTCATTTCAGGCCGTCTTAGGCGGTGACGACAGAGCTGACAAAAAAAACCGCAGCCGCGACAGTGAAGCGATAGAAAAACAAGGCAAAAAAGCAATGGCCGCCGACAAGCAAAACCTGCAAGACGCCTTCCTTAACCATGTGCGCAAGGCGAAGGTTCCGGTAACGATTTTCCTGATCAATGGCGTCAAACTTCAAGGTGTCATCACCTGGTTTGACAATTTTTGCGTGCTCTTGCGCCGCGACGGTCAATCGCAGCTTGTCTACAAGCATGCGATTTCCACGATCATGCCGGGCGCGCCGATCAGCCTCTATGAAGGGGAAGACTGATCTCGTCCGATCCGCACGACCCAGATGATCTTCTGTCAGAACGGGCTGGCCAGCGTCTGCGCGACACCGCAGCGCAGCCGACGCGCACCTATGTCCTGCATCCGGCGCTGAAGTCCGCCAATGCTCGCCGCTTGCCCGAACACGGGCTGGCCGAAGCTGTGGCTCTTGCCGCTGCCCTGCCTGAACTTGACCTGCGCGGCGCCGAAGTGGTGCGCCTTGCCCGCACCAACCCCGCCACGCTGATCGGGTCGGGCAAGGTCGATGACCTGAAGGCCCGCCTCAAGGCGGATGAGATTGAACTGGTGCTGGTTGATGGCACCGTGTCCCCCGTCCAGCAGCGCAATCTGGAAAAGGAATGGGGGGTCAAGCTTCTGGATCGCACCTCGCTGATCCTCGAAATCTTCGCCGATCGCGCCCGCACCCGTGAAGGGGTGTTGCAGGTCGAACTGGCGGCTCTCAGCTACCAGCGCACCCGCCTGGTCCGGGCCTGGACCCACCTTGAACGCCAGCGCGGCGGCTTTGGGTTTGTCGGCGGCCCTGGGGAAACCCAGCTTGAGGCTGACCGCCGCGCCATCGACGATCAGGTGATCCGCCTCAAGCGCCAGCTGGACCGGGTGGTGAAAACTCGCGAACTGCACCGCGCCGCCCGCCGCAAGGTACCGTTCCCGCTGGTGGCGCTGGTCGGCTACACCAACGCCGGAAAATCTACCCTCTTCAACCGCATGACCGGGGCCGAAGTGCTGGCCAAGGACATGCTTTTCGCCACGCTGGACCCCACGATGCGCGGCATAACCTTGCCGTCCAAGGATGGCGGGACAGGGCGCAAGATCATCGCCTCGGACACCGTGGGCTTCATCTCTGATCTGCCGACCCAGCTTGTCGCCGCTTTCCGCGCGACGCTGGAAGAGGTGCTTGAGGCTGACCTGATCCTGCATGTGCGCGACATCAGCCACCCCGAAAGCGCCGAACAGGCGCAGGACGTGGCCGAGATTCTGACCGCCCTTGGCGTAAAACCTGCCGTCCCGGTGCTTGAGGTGTGGAACAAGCTGGATCTCGTCGACCCGGCTTCCCGCGCCGCCCTTGCCCTTGGTGCCACGGGGCGCGACCGGGTGTTCCCGGTCTCTGCCCTGACCGGCGAAGGCGTGCCAGCACTTCTGGACGCCATCTCGCTGGTCTTTGACGAAGCAAAGACGGACCTGACCCTGATCCTGCCTTTCGCCGAAGGGCGCAAACGCGCGTGGCTGCATCAGGAAGGTGTCGTCACCGCCGAGGTTGAGGCCGAGGATGGCTATCACTTGACCCTGCGCTGGACCGCCCGTCAGGAAAAGCGCTTCCGCGATCTTTGAAGCGGCGATTTCTTCAAAGAAATCGCGCCGGAGCCTTCAAAGGCTCCGGGCCGGAATTTTCCAAAATTCCGGGGCGTTACGCTGGCCGCTGCAGCGCCAGATAGACGCTGTCGCACCATTCGTCCCGCCATTGCATTGTCCGTGTCGCCCGGCCAGTTTCTACGAACCCCAGCCGTCCCAAGAGCCGAAGCGACGCTGCATTGCGTGGATCCGCCTCTGCCGTCAGGACCGGCACATCATGCGTGGCGAACAGATGCGCGATCACGGCCGTCATCGCCTCATGCGCCAGCCCTTTGCCCCAGTGGTCGGGGTGCAGCAGGAACCCCACCTCCGGCATCCGCCAAGCCCCGGCCTTGCCGATCACCCGGCCCTGATGTTCGATCAGGAAATCATCCTCTTCGGGCGCATCTGCAAACATGCCTTCCAGCCATTTCCGGCTTTCGTCCAGCGTCTCATGTTCGGGCGTCGACCAATAGCGCATCGCCGCTGGCTGCGACAGCATGGCGTGGACATCGTCCAGATCCGTCACCCGGGCACGCCGCAGGGTCAGGCGGTCCGTGGTGATCATTCCGCCGGGCTCAGCACCATCACCCCCGCCGCCGCCGCGCGGGCAAGGTCGGGGTCAAGCGACATCGGGATGTACTCACCCCGCCGCCACAACTCGCCCAGATCATCGTAGTGGCGGCTCAGCGGGTGGCCCGACTGCCCCGTGGCGGTGATGAAGACCGAACTGTCCGGGTCGGCAAAGTCGTATACCCCACGGTACCCGGCCGAGTGCACGTTCTGGAACGGCTCATCCCCCGTGCCGCGGGTGACGCCGCGCATCAGCGTGTCATCACCCCCGGACGTGGACTGCCGGATATTCACGAAATGCCGCAGGAAGGCCACCTCGCCCAGCACCGGATGGTCATGCGTTGCCTCATGCGCGTCGCCCCAGCGCCAGCTTTCGATGTTGTCGCCATACCGCTCCGTCAGCCGCAGCAGCGCCTCATCCAGCGCGATACGTGACAGGTCGGTGCAGCTTTCCACCGCTGCCGACTGGATCACGTCGCACCAGACCGACGCCCCGCCGACATCCCGGAACACCCGCTCGATGAACACCGGCGAGATATGGGTAAAGCTGTCCGCCATCGCCCCCAGCTCATCCCTGATCAGCCGGTCCATCAGGGCGCGCATCCAGGCCTCGGCGATCAGGGGTTCGGGCAGATGTTCGTTCATCTCGCCGTTCCATTCTGCTAGAAGTCCCAGCGCACGTTGGCGCAGGCGTTCGGGTGTGCCCTCAGCCGCCGCGTCGCCGGTGAACCACAGATCCGCCCCGATCAGCGGCAAAAGGGCCCGTGCGGTGGGGTTCACCGTATCCAGCTGCGCCTCGATGAAGCTTTCGCGGGTATGCACCTCGCGCGCCTGCATCAGGGCCAGCCAGCGCTGGATGCGCTGGGTGTCGCCCCAGTCAAAGCTGACGTGTTCGGGAAAGGGGCGATCCACGGTCTTGTTGTTGGTGTTGCCTAACAGGCCCGAGGTCGGGTCCACGAACCGCGGGTTTACCTCATAGGGCATCATGCCCCGGAATCCTGCCGCGGGATCGGCCCCCAGGACCGGCATCCGCCCTTGCGACGGGTGGCCCGGATCGCGCGCGGGCATCGCGCCCACCACCTGCATCGCGATGCCGTTCAGATCGGCCAGCATCAGGTTCTGCGCCGGAGCCACATGCAAACGCCCCGCCTCCAGCGCCTCGGCCACGCTGCCTGCCTGCATCAGCCGCATCGCCCCGGTCATCGAGGTGTCGGCCCCGTTCAGCGCGGTCCAGCTGATCGCCGCCACATGGCCGGGCGGCGTGATCGAGGCCAGTTCGTAATGCGTGCCCGGCAGGATGGGGCCATTGCGCGACCAGCGCAGCGTCAGCGTCACCGGGGGCGCATCCGCGACGGTGATGATCGACTGGCGGCTTTCAAACCGCGCCCAGCCGTCCGGGGTGCGATATTCCTCGGAGTTCTCAGGGTTCAGCTCTTCGATCAGCACATCCTGATCGTCCAGATAGGCCGTGGTCAGCGCCCAGCCCAACCGCTCGCTTCGCCCGACAAGCACGGCTGGCACGCCTGGGATCGTGCCACCGATGACCCCGCCTGACTGCAGCTCCAGCCGCGCCAGATACCAGATCGACGGCGCGGTAAGCCCCAGATGGGGGTCGTTGGCAAGCAGGCTACCCCCCGCTGCCGACCGCCCGGGCATCGCAGCCCATGAGTTGGACGCCCCCGCCATGCCCGGCCCCGCCACTGGGGACAGCGGCCCCAGCGCAAAGTCCAGCGCCTGCAGTGTCGGGGTCACCCCCGGCATCAGGCTGGCATAGTCGGGCAGGGCGGCCACGCCTTGCCCCGGATCATCCGGGAGGACGTCTGCCAACCGATCCGGCGACAGCAAAAGCGAGGTGCGTGCGCGCAAAACCTCAGTCTGCAGGGACCCGGTCAATTGCAGCGCCATCAGCTTCAGGATGGCGATGGAATCCGCCGGGGCCCAGGCCGCAATCTCGCTGGAGAAAAGGAAGAACTCGGGCGCGCCCCGGCCGCGCGCGCCGACGTTGATCTCGTTGATCCAGGCGTTCACCCCGGCGGAATAGGCCTCAAGCGCTGCCAGCGTCTCAGCGTCCTGCGCTTTGACCGATTGCAGGGCCAGACCGTAAAGGTCAAACCGGCGCAGAAGTTCGTCCACCTGCACGGTTGAGGGGCCAAACGCCTCGGACAGGCGGCCCTGGGCGGTGCGGCGCAGCATGGTCATCTGCCACAACCGGTCTTGCGCATGGGCAAAACCAAGGGCGAAATACACATCGGCGTCGGTCGCGCCAAAGATATGCGGCACGTTGTCGTTATTGCGCACAATCTCGACCGGGGCGCTGATGCCGCGCAGGGTAAAATCTTCCGAGTAATCGACAAGCGACCGTGACAGGATGTAATAGGCCAGCAAAAACGCGGCCAGCCCCAGCACGATTGCGCCGGTTACAAGACGGATCAGCCAGCGAAAGGCGGTCAGCATCGGGGCCCAGTTCTTGACGAAGCTCAGGTGATGGGGTCCTAGTCGATCAGACCCGAAAGGGCAATGATCGGGGGACTGACGATGGCGAAAGTAGCGTTTCTTGGCCTTGGGGTGATGGGCTTCCCCATGGCCGGGCATCTGGTGGCCAAAGGGCATGACGTGACGGTGTATAACCGCAGTCCGGCCAAGGCCGCAGCCTGGGTCAGCCACTACAAGGGCAAATCCGCAGCCACCCCGCGTGAGGCGGTAAAGGGCGCTGAATTCGTGCTGGCGTGCGTCGGCAATGACGACGATCTGCGCAGCGTCTGCACCGGCCCGGATGGCGCCTTCATCGGCATGACGCCGGGGTCGGTTTTTGTCGACCACACCACGGTTTCGGCAAAGATCACCCGCAAGCTGGCGTCACAGGCCGCCAAGACGGGGATTGCCTTTGTCGATGCGCCGGTCTCAGGCGGGCAGGCGGGGGCGGAAAGCGGCCAGTTGTCCATCATGTGTGGCGGCGATCCGGCCGATTACGCGCGGGCTGAACCGGTAATGGCGTCCTATGCCCGCATCTGCCGGCTGATCGGAGCCTCCGGTTCCGGGCAACTTGCCAAGATGATGAACCAGATCTGCATTGCCGGCCTGATGCAGGGGCTGTCGGAGGCTTTGGCCTTCGGTCAGAAAGCGGGCCTTGACGGCGAAAAGGTGGTTGAGGTGATTTCTCAGGGGGCCGCAGGCAGTTGGCAAATGGCCAACCGCCATAAAACCATGCTGGCCGACACCTTCGACTTCGGCTTCGCCGTCGACTGGATGCGCAAAGACCTTGGCATCTGCCTGGACACGGCGGATGACATCGGCGCAAGCCTGCCTGTGACCGCCCTTGTGGACCAGTTCTACAAGGATGTGCAGCTGATGGGTGGGGGCAGAGGCGACACCTCCAGCCTGATCCGACGGCTAAAGTGACGCTGGACGCGCGCCCCGTTACCCGCGAAACCCTTTGGCCGCTGATCGGTCTGTCCGTGCGCGATGACCAGCGCGATCTTGTGTCGTCCAATATGAAGACCTTCGCCGAGGCACCCTTTGAGCCGGGGTCGGTCGTCTGGGGCCTTTGGAAGGATGACGCGCCGGTTGGCCTGATGGCCATGGTCGATCCCGCCGGAGTGGCCCTGCATGGCCCGTTCCTTGTGCCCGGTGCAGCCTATCTCTGGCGCCTGATGGTCGCGGCCGATCAGCAGGGCAAAGGCTACGGCGGGCAGGCCCTTCGCCTGGCCATCGCCACGGCGCGCGGCTGGGGGGCAAGCCAGCTGGTGGTCGGGGTTAGTGAAGTGCCGCATGGCAACCGGGGGTTCTACGAACGCTACGGATTTCGCACCAGCGGCTTGGTCGAGGAAGAGGACCTTCTTTTGGTTCTGGACCTGTCCCAGGCGCCGTAAGAAAGTCTTGCCAATTCCCTAACGTGAATTGGCAACACATTGAAATCATTGGGCGACCATTTCCGTCCACCGTAGACACAACAGCTTACGGGATGATGCGCGTGTACTTGACCCCGCCCAGCGTCGCCCCCGCGATCAGGCCCTGCTGGCCGAAGACCAGTGCGATCACCGGGTCAAGCTCGGTCGTTTCCTTGCCGATGCTTGCCCCTTGGTCCGGGGTGGCATAGCGGATCTCACCACTTGCGGCCCAGCCGCTGGCGCGGCGGAATTCCTCCAACGCTTCGGGGGTCATAAAGAACAGGGCGTGGGCATATTGCTGCGCCCCGATCTGGAACCCGATGGTCCCCTTGGCGGCGGAATAATAGTCCACCGTCGCCCCCTGGATCCGCAAGGCTCCGCGCCCGTAGGACCCGCCGATGCCAAAGCCCGCTTCGGTGATCAGCGGCATGTAAAGGACGCCCGCCGCCCGGTTTGCCAGATCCTGAGTGCCGGGAAACCGGCTGAAGAGAAAGCCTTGCGTCGCCTCGACCCGCGCGTCGATCTGCGACGCGCCGTTTGATCCGATCCCGTTGTTGCAGGCCGCCAGCGTCAGCGCGGCCCCGCCAAGGACCAGCCCGCGCCGTGTCATGTTGCTGTTCATCATCGCACTGCCCTTTCATGCCTCACGGGGTCTGTGGCCCCTTGACCTGATTT
>JBBQVR010000131.1:0-9851 GCA_038211355.1 Rhodobacterales bacterium
GCCCAGCGGCAAGAGCAGTTGCTTCGGTCACTTTCTGGCCAATGATCGCCGCTTCAGCTGCTCTTGTGCGCCACGGTTTGCTGGCCACACCGCCCACAGCTATCGAGCAGCGCGTTACGGTCCCTGCATTATCCAACGTGATGGAGGCCGCTGCCGATGCCAACGCAAACGCATAGGAGGAGCGGTCGCGGACCTTCACATATGAAGATCGTGTGTGATCGCCGAATGGAACGGTGATGCCAATGATCACGTCGCCAAAGTCGAGGATCGTTTCCTGCTCAGGTGTCATACCGGGCAACCGGTGCAGGTCTTCCAGAGGGATTGAGCGTCGTTGTCCGTCCAGACTTTGAACCTCGATACGCGTATCGAGAACAAGCAGGGCGATGGCTAGGTCGCCGGGATAGTTTGCGATGCAGGCGGAGCTGGTGCCAATGATGGCCAGCCCTCGGGAGTCGCCGCCAATGGCCCCGCAGCCACTACCGGGGCGACGCTTGTTGCACGAAGCGGCGGTGTCCCGGAAGTAGCTGCAGCGGGTGCGTTGCAACAGGTTGCCGCCAATGGTCGCCATATTGCGGATTTGTGGACTGGCAGATTGGAGCAGCGCAGACCGGACGATCGGCAGGCGCTGCGCGACCACCAAATGGTCAGCAAGCGCAGCCATCGTGGTCATCGCGCCGATGTGGAGCGTGTCGCCCTGAACCTCAATCCCCGTAAGTGCCTGGTCCCCTAAATCGACCAGCCGACTGGGCGTCAGGATCCCGAGTTTCATCAGATCCACCAGCGTCGTACCACCCGCGACAAGCATGTCGGATGGAGTCTGAACGGCCTCGGTGAAGGTAAACGCTTTCATCGCGAAACCTCCGTCGTGACTGCCACATCCAAGACGGCGGCCACGATATTGGGATAGGCAGCACATCTGCACAGATTGCCCGACATCCATGCCCGCACGTCATCAGCGCTACCAGCATGCCCTTCAGCGATGCATGCGATGGCCGACAGGATCTGCCCCGGCGTGCAATAACCGCATTGCAGGGCGTCATGACGGACAAAGGCTGACTGCATCGGATGCGGCGAGCCGTCGAGATTGGTCAGCCCCTCGATGGTTGTTACAGCGCCGCGGTGTGTGACGGCGAGTTGCAGGCAAGACAGAATGCGCTTTCCGTCCGACAGCACTGTACAGGCACCGCACTGCCCGTGGTCGCAGCCCCGTTTGGTACCGGTCAGCGCCAGTTGGTCGCGCAGCACCTCAAGCAGCGTTTCGCGCGGGTCAATGGTCAGGGTATGGTCTCGCCCGTTGATGTGAAATGTGCGGTCCATGTCAGGCTCTTTCTTGTGCGGCAATACGGGCGTCGATGGTCAGGGGCAGGCTGCGGTGACGCTGCCCGGTTGCATCGAACAAAGCGTTTGCAATGGCGGGTGCGGGCCCCACGACGCCAATCTCGGCCAGACCCTTCATCCCGATGGGGTGGTTGGACGTATCATCCTCGGGTACAAAGGCGACCTCGATCTGTGGGATGTCGGCGTGGGTGGGTATCAGCGCTTCGGCAAGGTTGGCGTTGGTCCAGCGGCCGCTACGGGGATCCATCCGGGTTTCCTCGAACAGCGCCTGGCCCAGTCCCCAGATCATGCCGCCAATGATCTGGCTGCGGGCAAGTTCGGGCTCGACGATCCGCCCGCATGCATAGGTCCCTAACATGCGTTCGACGCGCAGGTCCAAGGTCAGCGGATCAACCGAGACCTCGGTGAACACGGCCCCGAAGGATGCCTTGGCCTGCCGACCCATGCCGAAGGTACGCCCGGTGGTGGAAGATTCCGAAAAAGCCCGCGCTGGATGGCGCCCCATCAGCGTGGCAATCGTTTCGCCCAGATTTCCGGGGCCCATGATCGCGCCATCGCGGATCATCATCTGGTCCCTTCCCAGCCCGTGAAGCGGCGATTTCCGGTCGCGGGCCGCTAAAGAGAAAAGACGCTGCTGCAGCGCCACGGCCGCCTTGTGGATCGCGGCGGCATTGCTGAACGTGCCTGTCGACCCGATGCTACCCGCACCATAGGCAAGGTGCGATTGGCTGGTAGCAAGCGTCACATGGTTGCGGGAAACACCCAACGCTTCGGCCGACAAGGTGGCCAAGGCGCCGTGCAGGCCTTGACCGATCTCGGCGGCTGTGACCTCGACAAATGCCGTGCCATCAGCCCGGTAGCCGACACGGGCAGAGGCGGGAAACTGGCGCCCAAGGTCAAAGGCGCTGGCCATGCCAAAGCCCCGCAACCGTCCATCAGGGCCGAGCGTGCCGCCCTTGGGCCTGTCAGCCCAACCGAACATCTGCGCGCCGGTCCGATAGCACTCCAGCAGACCCTTGCTGGTCCATGGTTTGCCGGATTGCGGATTCACCGTGGCATGGTTGCGAATGCGGATTTCCAGCGGGTCAAGGCCAAGCTCATGCGCCAATTCGTCCAGCGCCGATTCCAGCGCAAAGTTGCTTGCCGAAATGCCGGGCGCACGCATCCAGCCCGTTTGCGGCAGGTCAAGCCGGGCGACGCGGTGCTGCATCAGATGGCTGTCGTGGGCATAGATCTGCATCGAGACTTCGCCCACGGGTTCAACAAACCGCCCGCCTGCACCTTGGGCCACGTCAGGTTCCTGCAGGATCGCGCCAATCTTTCCGTCTGCTGATGCGCCAATGCGCAGGCGCTGACGCACTTCGCCGCGATGGGACAGAAGGGTGAAAGTCTGTTCGCGGGTGACGATCAGTTTGACAGCCCGGCAGGTAACCTTTGCCGCCATGCAAGCCAGGATCATCGGGATCGTGTTCAGGTTGCGGCCAAAGGCTCCGCCAGAGGGGTGGTTGACCAACCGCACGCGCATGGGTGCGGCCCTGCCGAAAAACATCCGCGCGAGGAAGCCCGGAAACCCACTGTCGACGCCAAGGCCAAAAGCCTGCCCGATGGCCATCGTGTCGATGTGGTGCCAATGCGTTGCGGCATTGACCGTTACCCCGCCATCGGAATCCCAGCGGGCGATCACCGCGCCGGGTTCGATGGCATTGTGGTGGTGCGGGGCGCTGTGGAAGGTAGCGTCGATCACATGATGTGACGCGGCTAAATCCTGTGCCGCCTTGCCCTTTCGCAGGCGACCCGGTGCGATCCCAGCCTGGCGAACCCGGGCAAGTCGGGAGCCTGCCTCAGCCAGACGGGTGGCGATGGGTGCCGGGTCGGCGATCTCGGTGATCTGCAGACAGGCAGCACCTTCACGTGCAGCCTGCCAGGTTTCCGCGATGACCACGGCGACTGCCTGCCCGGCATAGCGGATGCGGTCATCCTGTAATGGTCGGATCGTGCCGATTTCGGCCATGCTGGCGGCCAGGATGCGACGCAGACGTGGGGCGTTGAGGTGCGTCATAACGTGCACCACGCCGGAAACAGCAAGTGCACCTGTCGTTTCGACCGCAGCGATACGACCCTTCGCAATGCGGCTGGTGACCGTCAGGGCGACAAGCGGTACATCCGCGTCGCGATGGTCATCGACATAGACCGTCCGGCCTGTGACCTTGTCCCAAGCGTCGATGCGGGCAGGACGCGTCATGCTGCGCCGCCTGCGTCAAAACATTGCCAGAACGGCATCAGTTTTTCGGCCGCGCCGCGCAGACCCGGCAAAAGCGCCTGCGAAACATCCGCTCCATCCAGCGGCAGGGTCAGGATCAGAGACTTGCGCCGCAACAACTCGGCCGCCGGGTGGCTCTCATCCCATGGCTTCGGCACGCGCTTTAACGGCGGCTCGCCCCAGTCGGCAATATCACCGCCAATGGCACGCACCGCCATCAGCGCATCCAACCATGGCGCAGGGTCATCGGCGACAGCATGGCGGGCCCAGTCAAGTCCGCCCGGTGTGAAAGACACCACACCCGTTGACAGACTGACGCCGCCCGGCGAGACGGCAAAGAACCATCCCGGACGATCCTCGGCACCCATCGACCACAGAATATGGAGATGCGTGTTGTAAGGGCTCTTGTCCTTGGAAAATCGAACGTCGCGGTTGATCCTGTAAACCTTCGCGGAAAGGGTACGCCCGGTGATGCGACCAAGTTCCGCCGCCATCACCTCGCCCAGAGCCTCGGCCGGTTTGCGGATGCGGTCGGTGTAGCGGGCCTTGTTGGCCTCGAACCAGTCTTTGGTATTTTCGGCCTGCAAAGCGGCAAAGAACTGGCGCGCTTCGGGGATAAGATGGGCAAAGGGGTCAGACATCCTACATATCTCTCTGGTCACAGGGCAGTCTTGTGCAGTTGTGTTACAGGCGGTATGATTCCAACAACCGACCGTTCGGTAGGATAATTAGAGCAAGGCTGAATCCTGTCAATGACCCCCTCGTCAGAAAATCCCCAGGATCGGCGCGCTGGCATCTTGGCCACTACGACCGAGCTGTTCCTGAGCCACGGTTTCGCAGGCACGTCGATGGCAACCCTCGCGCGTGCCGTGGGGATGCAGAAGGCCAGCCTCTACCACCACTTCACATCCAAAGAGGATTTGTTCATCGCCTGTGTGACAGAAGGCTATGAGGCGACCGTTCGCGCGTTGGACGCGCTTCGGGCTGACCCCACCTTGAGCGATGCCCAACGGGTGCGCGCGACGATGGAAGAGTTGTACCGCATCAACCTCGAGACCAGTGTGGGCCGCATGGCACCGCTGATTTCCGAGGTTGCGCAGGTTATCCCATCGGTCGCGCAGGCCTTTCACAGCGGGTTCATCACCCGGCAATATGCGATTGTCACAGGCATGATCGAAGACGGCATCGCCCGGGGCAGCTTTGACGCGGTTGACCCTTTGGGCATGCAGCACCTGATCTTTGGTCCGATCATCACGCTGTCGCTGTCGCGCGAAATGACGGCGCAGTTTCCGGATCGTGACACGCTCTATCCTGTTGCGCGCATCCGGGCCTCGCATATTGACCTGATCCTGCGGTTGCTGACCGGGCGGGCAGTCACATGATCCCGACGGATGGTTTTGCAGAGGTTGAGGTAAAGTCTGCAGCGGACCTGTGGGACTGGCTGGCTGCACATCATGGCCAGGCTGCGAGTGTCTGGTTGGTGACCTGGAAGAAGGCGCCCGGCGCGCCCTTCGTGTCTGTGGGCGAGGTGCTGGACGCGTTGATCGCATTTGGCTGGATCGACGGCATACGGCGTAAACTGGACGAGCACCGCACGATGCAGCTGATCTCTCCGCGCAAGCAGCAAGCTTGGGCGCAGACCTACAAGGACCGTGCCGCAAGGCTGGACGCCGAAGGGCGGATGCATCCTGCGGGCCTGTCTGCCATCGCCGCGGCCAAAGCCGCGGGCCGGTGGAATGAGACGGCAGCGGTCGATGCGTTGGTGGTGCCGCAGGATCTGGCCAGCGCCTTTGCGGTTCATCCAACGGCGGCAGCGTTTTTTGACTCTGCCGCCCCCAGCTATCGACGCAACGTCCTGCGCTGGCTCCACACAGCCAAACGGCCCGAAACGCGAGTGGCCCGTATTGCCCTGATATTGGAAAGCGCCGCCCGCAATGAAAAGCTGCCTCAGCTTTGACTAGAAGTTGCTGACACTGACAAGCGGCGCGTTTGATGCCGAAGAGATGCGTAGATTTCCAGCCGAGATGACCATCGCGAGTTCGAACATAATTTTTCTGGCAACCTTGATGCAAAATCTACGATGGATGAGATCGCATGGCGACGGTGCGCTATTTGATAAGATGCCTCCCCCTTTTGTCGGCTACAGACCACACCACTGACCCGATGGTCAGTAGCGCGCCGATGACCGGCTCGATATCCGAGGCTTGGACATAGCCCTTGGCGACCAGCGCGGTGCCCGCGACGGTCAGGACTTGGCGAATAAGGGCGAGGATTGCAGGTTTCAGCATGGGGTTCTCCAGTTCAGATTTCATTGGTGGTTGCAAAGAATTCGCCGGGTTTCATGGTCGGCAAGCGTTGCGGGCGGGGCGGATAGGTCGCAGGCCAGCGGGCGCCCAAAAGGCGTGACTTGGCGATGCGGGCGATGGTGACCGCGTCGGACTGGTTGCCGCCCAGCACGTAGAAATGCGTGTCATCCTGACCGACTGCGAAGCCGACATGGCCGCCTGACCCACGTTCGAAAATCAGCACCGCGCCGATGATTGGCTGGACCGTTTGCCCGAAGAGCAGCCAGTTGCGCGCCCAATAGGGATTGGTGCCCAGCGCGCCGAGCAGAGGTTCCTCCGGCAGGCCCATGCGGATGCAGGTTTCTACGAAGTCGCCGCACCACGGGTTCTTGCTGGGGTCGCCCAAGGTGCGGCCGTCACGCTTCAGCCAGTCCATTAGCCAGGACCGGTCGCGCGCTTCGTTGCGGCCCAGCGCGGTTTTCGCCTCAGTGATCCACGGCAATGGGCCCTGTGGCGACAGCGCGGCCGGGCGACCGTTTGCCGCGATCAACTGCCGCAGCGCCCGGGCAGTTCGTACTCCCCAGCGACCGTCAATCGTGCCGGGGCGATGGCCAAGCTTGTCCAATCCGCTCTGGATCAGGCGGATGGCGTCGTTCTGGTCTGTGGACATGGAAACGCTCCTTTTGCCCGGCGTCGGGCAACAAAAAACCCGCCTCTATGGCGGGTCGGGGTGGGTCGACGTGTTGCTGTGGTGATGGTCAGTCGGTGCGACCGCGCTGGAAAGCTTCGAACATCACGTCGCGCATGGCGCGAATGTCGGTCTCAATGCGTTCCAGCCGGTCGGCATCGGCCTTGCGGTCCTCGGCGCGCTGTTTGTCGATTCGCTCGCGCTCGAGGTGCAGTTCGCGGTCGAGGCGTTCCAGCATTGCCTCGTTGGTGAATGCCTTGCGGGTGACGGTAGCGGCGATAGCAAGAGAGCCACCGACCAGCGCGGTAATGGCGGCGGTCAAGCCGTTTTCGCGGAAGGCTTGGCCGACCTCCTGCAGGATGGTGGTACGTTCAGTCATGGTGGTCCTTTCAATAATCCGTCTCGAGATAGAGGCCCGCGCAGTCGCAGGCGACGGCGGCGGCTGTCGCGCCTGTGTTCAGATAGAAGCGGGGTGACAGGAATTGCGTGTTGGCGGGCAGGTCGGCAGTGATTTCCTGCTCAAAGACAGCGGCCGTCACCTCGTTCACCGCCCGCACCCACACCGACGAGCCATTCGGCGGCGCGGCGATGAACAGGGTCAGCACGCCGCCTAGCGCGATGGCGAAGGGCGCGCCCATGTCGGTCAGGGTCGGCGCGCCGGTGCCATCATTGGTGACCAGCTGCCAGTTCGCATGGGTGCCGCGCTGGAAGCCGATGCCGACCGCATTGATCACTGCAGCCAGCGTCAGGTTGACGGCCAGCGCGGCGATGGAACCGTAGAGACCGAAGAAGCCCATGCCGGTGGCTTGCAAGGTCGTCAGCGAAAGGCGTGTCACGAAGGTCCAACCCCCGAGGCCAACCGCATTACCACGCCAGCACGCCCATCCGGCCGAGCGTTGTTCGGCGACTGAATCCACCACAGCCGCCGAGGTCAGACGCCAGCGCCGCATGCTGGCGGCGAGGTTGGTGGCGGCCAGAGTCGGGTGCGAGACGGTGCCGACGTTGGTGATCGGCAGGCCTTCGGTGGTGATTGTCGTTGTGATCGAGGGTGACCAGTTGGCGATCCGGTTCACCCCAAAATGCGGCTGCAGCGGAAAGTCCCGGCCCGAGGGGCGCATCACATCGATCCACGGCGCCCCGGCGCGGTTGCGCGCATACACCGAGGTCTTGCCAGTGGGCGGCGGGGTCGGGGCCGCGTTCAGCCCCGGCAGCACGGTCGGCTGCGGCAGTTCCACCTGACCATTGGTGCGATCCACCACGATGGCATCAAAGAAGCTGGAACCGTTCGGGCTGACCTTGAAGCTGAAGTTGTCGTTGCCCAGAAGGCCGATCAGCGCCCGAACCGAGAACCCGGTCTTGAAGGCGAAGGCCGCATCGTTCCCGGCAGCTGCCTTGTTGACGGTGGCTTCGATCCCTGCGCCTGCGTTGTTCAAAAGCACTGCGGGGGTGTTCATCGACAGGCGGTTGAAGCTGTCGGCAGTGGCACCGCCGAGGCCAAGCAGCTGCGCGGTCAGGTTGGCTTGCGGCATGCCGACCTGCGTCACGGCATTGGCGAAGGTCACCGTCGGCGTGTTGACGACCGTGGTGCCGCCAGCCCCAGCTGTGGCCGAGCCGATGTTGACGACCGTGGTCGATCCGGATGCGCCGCCGGTTCCGAGGTTCAGGGTCTTCGTGACGCCGGTCGGGTTGACCCCTGTGCCCATCCCGTATGTCGCAGCGGTGATGGCTGTGCCGATCGAGGCCGCCGCGGCGGAAACCGTGACCGTGCCCGAGGCCGTCAGCGTGCCAGTGATCGACACGGCACCCGACGCGGCAACCGAACCGGAAAAGGTCTTGTTGCCGGTGAAGGTCTGCGTGCCAGCGAGGATCGCCAATTCCGACGAGGTGTTTGGAAGCGTGAATGTCCGGGTGGTGCCGGTGGTGATGCCTGACAGCGAAAACAGCGCTTTCTTGGTCGGATCAGCATCATTCACCAGACTGAAGACGGCATCCGACACATCCACCGGTTCGCCGACCAGATCCCAAGCCGATCCATTCCAGACGACAAAGGTCTGTTCCGCCGCGATCCATGCCAGCCAACCCGGGCGCGGGATCAGCCGCATCCAGACGCCATCGACCCAGAAGGCGACGTTCAGATCCCAGCCCAACCAGAGGCCTGTCGCCCCGGATGCCACGATGTGTCGGTCGCCGTCGACGGGGCTGGCTGGTGGCGTGGTCCGAGTTCGGTCGAGGACCGACAGCTGAACCATGGCGTCCAGCAGGCGCAGCGCCTCGTTGTGGGTGACATGCTTTTGCGCCTGCGATGCCAGGATGTAAGGCAGCAGGAGGTGGGTGGTGATGTCGGACATGGATGCGCTTTCAGAAGCTGAGTGTGACGGATCGCGCAGCGCCCCGGCCGATCAGAGCCGAGAGCTGGTAGATACGGATCGAAACGGATTGGCCGGGGCCGAGGGGTGCGCCCCAATCGACGGTCTGCTGCGCGGTGGTGTAGAGGGCGCCGTTTGTCGTGGTGGTCAGCGTGCGTTTCACCGCCCCGCCGTCGCGGATTTCCACCTCGTAGGCTTCACTGTCCTCGGCCAAGGGCACATCGCCGACGCCCCAAGTATCAGCCGCCAGCGACCGTGACCGACGCGTCCAACGGATGGTCAGATCGCCGGGGCTGCGGGCGCTGCGCCAGGGCTGTTCGACATGGGCGACCGAGAAGGGTCGTAGCCCAGCGCCCTCCGGGGTGAAGCTGGTGGCGACGAAGGTCTCGTCGCTGACTGGCTTGGATGCCGGGCCGATGCGCCAGTTCCATGGCAAGCCAAGATCGGCCTCGCTGATGGGCAATGTGGCCACCGCCGTATCCAGCACAACCACCCGCGCGCCGGTCGGCACCATGTTGACCATGGCCTCTTCAGTGCCACGCTGCCCTCGCAGCAGGCGCTTCAGTCGGTACCGCCCCGGCGCAATCAGTTCCGCATTCCCGGCCTGGACGATTTCCCACTGCCCAGCGCCGGTTTCCACGGCCAGCGCATTGGCCCCACTCAGCAAGGTGATATCCGTGACACTTTCCAGCGTGCCCGAGAACAGATCGACCATCAGCGCATTGCCCAGATCGAAGCGTGACACCGGCCCGGCGAAGAAATCTGCTGCCAGCGCGCCCATCCGTGCCCGGCTGCCAAAGGTGGTCAGCAGGGCAATGCTATCGGTTGCGGCGCTGCGGTAAACCGCGATCTCACCCGTCGCGCAGGATCAGGAGGCCAGCGGCGGGGACGCGCTCGGGCAGGACGTCGCCGCG
>JBBQVR010000132.1:0-9733 GCA_038211355.1 Rhodobacterales bacterium
CACCGGAACCGCCGTCCCAGACCCGATCTGCATCATGCAACCGATGTTTCCGGCGGCGATGATCTGGGGGGCCTTCGCCTCGAGCGTCTGGACCTTGCGGTCCTTCAGTTGTTGGCTGATTTCAGGCTGCAAAAGGTTGTAGGTCCCGGCGGACCCGCAGCACAGATGGCTGTCGGCAGGCTCAACCACCTCAAACCCCACGCGCTTCAGCAGGTCCTTGGGCGCGGTCTTGATCTGCTGGCCATGTTGCAGGCTGCACGCCGAGTGATAGGCGACGCGCAGTCCCTTGGGCGCGCCTTGCGGCAGGCCAAGGGTGGTCAGCACCTCGCTGACATCCTTGGCCAATCCGGCGACCGTGGCGGCATCGGCGGCCAGTGCATCGGTGCGGAACATGTGGCCGTAGTCCTTGATCGTCGTGCCGCAGCCGCTGGTATTGATGACAATCGCATCCAGACCCAAGGCGGCTTTTTCTGCCATCCAGGCGCGGATATTGGCCGCAGCCGAGGTATGGGACAGGTCTTCCTTGCCCATGTGGTGGGTCAGCGCCCCACAGCACCCGGCGCCCTTGGCCACCACCACTTCACAGCCCAGACGGCGCAGAAGGCGGATCGTGGCATCGTTGATATCGGTGTTCAACGCCTTTTGCGCGCAGCCGGTCATCAGCGCCACCCGCATCCGCCGCTCACCCATGGCCGGAAACACCTGCGCATCGTCATTGCGGCTGACCGGCGGGATCTGCTTTGGAGCCATCGCCAGCATCGCCTTCAGCCGCTTGTCGGGCACCAGAAAGGCAAACGGTCGCGCGATCTTGGCCCCCAGCAGCGCCAGCCGGAACCGCGTGGGATAGGGGATCACCCGCGCCAGCACGGCCCGCAATATCCGGTCACCGAACGGCCGCTTGTAGGTCTTTTCGATATAGGCGCGGGCCTGATCGACCAGATGCATGTAATGCACGCCACTGGGGCATGTGGTCATACAGGCCAGACAAGACAGGCAGCGGTCAATATGAAGAACCGTGCGTTCATCGGCCGGGCGGCCCTTTTCCAGCATGTCCTTGATCAGGTAGATCCGCCCGCGCGGGCTATCCAGCTCATCGCCGAGGACCTGATAGGTCGGGCAGGTCGCCGTGCAGAACCCGCAATGGACGCAAGAGCGCAGGATCTCATTCGCGCGCTGGATGCCGGGGTCTTTCAGCTGTTCTGGCGTAAACGTCGTCTGCATCAGCCCATCATCCCCCGGTTCAATACATTGCGCGGATCGAACCGCGCCCGCAGGCCTGCGCCAAGTGCCGCCACCTCAGCAGCCTCGGGCGGGAACACCGCCGCGCCTTCGCCCCGGATCAGCGTGGCATGGCCGCGGCCAGCGACAGTGGCGCGCACCGTGGCGGCCTGCCCTTCGGGCACCAGCAGCCACACCAACCCGCCGCCCCAATCCCAGACCGCCGCACCACCGACCGCCGCCGCAACCTCAGCCGCCGCCGTCGGCACCACCGCCAGCCGCCACACGTCGCCCGGCTGGCCTGCAAAAGCGGTGACATCGCGCACCCGGCGCCAGAGGGCGGCACTTTCCGCGCCCTCGACCACCGTGACATCCCCCGCCATCAGCGCCCGCAACTGCCCGGTGCGATAGGCGACAGACCCCGCCATCCCCTCAACCCGGATCAGCGACCGCCCCCCCTCACGCGCAGCGCCAGAGATATCATAGGGAGACCCAAGCGCCCGTCGCAGCATGGCCAGCCCCTCGGCATCGGCCAGCCCTTCAACCGTCAGCGTCGCCTCGGCCTCAGGCAAGGCCTGCACCTTGAAGCTGACCTCGCTCAGGACGCCCAGCGTGCCGTGGCTTCCCGCCATCAGCTTGACCAGGTCATAGCCGGTGACATTCTTCATCACCCGCCCGCCGTTCTTGACGACATTCCCCGCGCCATCAACGAACCGCACACCCAAAAGCGCATCCCGGCAGGCCCCCACCTGCACCCGCCGCGGGCCGCTGGCATTCGTCGCCACCACGCCGCCGATGGTCGAGACACCCTCGCGCCCCAAGAGCCCCCGGAAGTCCGGCACTTCAAACGCCAGCCGCTGCCGATCCCCCGCCAGCGCCGCCTCAACCTCGGCCATGGGCGTTCCGGCCCGGACGACCAAAGTCAAGGCGCCCGGCTCATACAACTCCACCCCTGACAGGCCACTGGTTTCCAGAACCTCGCCAACCGCGTGCCCAATGGTGCGCGTGCCACCACCCCGCACCAAAAGCGGCCCCGACGCCCCAGCCACAGCTTCTGCCAGCTCTGCTTCCGTCACAGGCCGCATGGCCCCACCTTTCATTCTGGCAAAAATATCCTGCCGGGGGTCCGAGGGGCGCAAAGCCCCCCGGCGGTTTCAACCCGCGCGTCGCGCGGCACTTGTCGCCAAGGGAAACACCTTCGCCGGGTTCAACAGCCATTTCGGGTCAAACACATCCTTGACCCGCATCTGCGCCTCCATGTCGGCGGGCGCGAACTGCACCGCCATCAGGTCGCGCTTTTCGATGCCCACGCCATGCTCACCCGTCAGACAACCGCCCACCTCGACACACAGCTTCAGGATTTCAGCCCCGAACGCCTCACACTTTTCCAGATCGCCGGGCTTGTTGGCATCAAACAGGATCAGCGGGTGCATATTGCCATCGCCCGCGTGGAACACGTTGCCCACATCCAGGCCAAATTCCACGCTCATCTCGCCAATGCGCTTCAGCACATGCGGCAGGCTGGATACAGGAATCGTCCCGTCCAGACACATGTAATCGTTGATCTGCCCCATCGCGCCAAAGGCGCTTTTGCGGCCCAGCCAGATGCGCTTGGCCTGCGCCTCATCCGCCGCCTCGCGGAATTCAACCGGGTCATGCGCCATGGCGATCTGGCGGATGCGGGTCAGCTGTTCCGAGATTTCTGCGTCAGAGCCTTCGACCTCGATGATCAGCAGCGCCTCGCAATCGGGATAGCCTGCCTTGGCAAAGGCTTCCGTCGCGCGGATGCAAGGACGGTCCATGAACTCGATCGCAACGGGCAGAAGGCCCGCGCGGATGATGTCGGCGACACAGGCGCCCGCCACTTCGTTGCTGTTGAAACCCACCAGCACCGGCCGCGCGCCCTCCGGCTTCGGCAGAATGCGCAGCCAGGCCTCGGTCACCACGCCAAGCTGGCCTTCGGACCCGCAGACAACGCCCAGCAGGTCCAGCCCCGACGCCTCGGCCCAGGGCCCACCCAAGGTGACCACGGTGCCGTCCATCTTGACCAAGGTCACGCCCAGAAGGTTGTTCGTCGTCACCCCATATTTCAGGCAGTGCGCCCCGCCGCTGTTCATTGCGATGTTCCCGGCAATCGCACAGGCCAACTGGCTGGAGGGGTCGGGGGCGTAGAAGAACCCCTCTGCCTCGACCGCGCCGGACACCGAAAGGTTCGTCCGCCCCGACTGCACCCTGATAAACCGGTTGTCGTAATCCGTCTCAATCACCGCATTCATCCGCGCGACGCCTAGGATCACACTGTCGGCCGTCGGCAGCGCGCCCCCGGCCAGGCTGGTGCCTGATCCGCGCGGCACCACGGGCACGCCCTCTTCCCAGCACACGCGCAGGACGGCGCTGACTTCCTCGGTCGTGCGCGGCAGCACGGCGGCAAGCGGGGGGCAGCGGTAGGCGGTCAGCGCGTCACATTCATAGGCGCGCAGTTCCGCCAGATCATCAATCACCGCATCAGCGGGCAAAATGCCACGAAGCCGCGTGACGATCCGCGCTTTCGAAGACAGAATAGCGATATCGGGCAGCGGCATTTCCATGGTAATCCCTCCCGTGATTGGTAAATAAATATAACCAATTTTCGCGGCTGACAAGCAAAATCCCCACCCCTACTGTCAGAGGCATGGATTTCATGCTCTCCCCCCTTCCCCTTTTTGACGCGGCGGCGCTGGGTGTCCTGGTCCTTGCCTGGCTGATGTCAGGCTGGCTGACCGAACATCCGCCAACCACGCGCCCGTCAGTCGCCGTGCTGATGGAGGATTATCGCCGCGAATGGATGCGCACCTTTGTCACCCGCCAGCCGCGGATCTTTGACGCCACGCTGATCGACAGCCTGCGGCAAAGCACGGCGTTCTTCGCGTCAGCCTCAATGATTGCCATCGGTGGCGGCATCGCCCTGATCGGCAACGCCGGCACGGTGGAACGGTTGACCGCCGGCCTGCCCATCGGCACCGGCAGCAAGGAGGTGGCGCTGCACATGCTGCCGGTGATCGGGCTTCTGGGCAACGCGCTGTTGAAGTTCGTCTGGGCGCATCGGCTGTTCGGCTATTGCTCCATCCTGATGGCCGCCGTTCCGAATGACCCGGAAGACCCCTTGGCTTTTCACCGCGCAGCGCAGGCGGCCGAGATCAACATCACGGCGGCGAAAAGCTTTAACCGCGGGCTGCGGTCGATCTACTATGCGCTGGCGGCACTGGGGTGGCTTCTGGGGCCATGGGGGCTGCTGATCGGTGCGTTTCTGGCAACCGCCGTCCTGTTGCGGCGAGAGTTTGCCAGCGTCTCACGTCTGATCATCCTGCGGCGCGATCCTTAAACGGGCATCCGCCTGCAGCCCCCGGTCAGGGCCGCTGCGGTATCGCGGCCCCAACGATCAGACTGCCCGCGCACCCTTGCGGCCTTCGATCAGCCAGGCGCCAAGCGCAAGCCCGGCTGCCAGCAAAAGCCAGACCCAGGCCGGCAAAAGCGGTGCCACGTTGATATCAGCGGTCAGATAAGCCTCACGCGGGGTGATCCCGATCCAGCCGCGTCCGGTGGCGGGGCGGCCTTCGGCCACGCGGCGGATGTCGGGCATGCCGTCTTCCAGACGCGTTACGCCGCCCTGGGTGGCAGTGGCAAAGGGCGCAAGGTCGTCGCCGCTGGCGATGGTTTCCACAAACTCACGCGGGGCGGCGGGGCCAACGGCGATCACGCGGACAAGGTCACCTTGCTCCAGCCGGTAGAGGCCCAGCATCGGCGCTTGCCATGCCGCCTCAAACCGGCCGGGTCCGGCGGCGGGCATCTCAAGCACCACCTCAGCCCCGTCAGGCCCGGTGATCGTGATCGGACCGGGGGGTTCCTCGGCCAATGAGCGGCGGATGATCGTGACCGCCTGCCCGCGCACCTCGGCGGTCAGGGTTTCTTCCTCAAGCTCGGGCTCTTTTAGCATCCAGTGCGCCAGGCGGCGGAGAAGTTCCAGCTGCGGCCCGCCACCTTCATAGCCCCGGCCCCACAGCCAGGCATGGTCAGACGCCAGCACCGCGATGCGGCCTTGATCGACACGGTTCAGCACCAAAAGCGGCAGGTCGCGCGGACCGGTCATCAGGATCTGGCCATCCAGATATTCCACCTCGATGGCCCGGAACCAGCGACCCCAGCCGCCTTCGGGTGCCTGCTCCTCCAGCCCTTCGGTCACCGGATGGCGGCGGCCAAGGTCGGTCAGCGCGGGGCGAAAGCCTTCCTCGACCACTTGGGCAGTCGGCGCCACCGGCAGGATTTCGGCGAGGGGTGAGCGATAAAGACTGTCCACCGCCCCGTATTCCGGCCCGGCAGCGACCAGCACGGTGCCGCCTTCGCGGACGTATTTCACGACGTTCTCAATGTAGGACATCGGCAGGATGCCCCGCATCCGGTAGCGATCAAAGATGATCAGGTCAAATTCCTCGATCTTCTCGATGAACAACTCCCGCGTCGGGAAGGCGATCAGCGACAACTCATCCACCGGCACCCCATCCTGCTTTTCCGGCGGGCGCAGGATGGTGAAGTGGACAAGGTCCACGCTGGCATCCGACTTAAGCAGGTTGCGCCAGACCCGTTCGCCGGCATGCGGCTCGCCACTGACCAGCAGCACGCGCAGCCGGTCACGCACGCCGTTGATCTGCAGCGCACTGGCGTTGTTGCGGTCGGTCAGTTCGCCGTCCACCGGGGCGACGGAAAACTGCAGGACGTTCATCCCGCCATGCGGCAGGGTGACGGGCAGATCAAGGTCCTGGTTGATTGGCACGGTATAGGTCGCCGGTTCTTCGGCATCGACCGAGATCGTCAGCTCTACCTCTTGCCCCGCCGCAGCCGGAACCGCGCCGATATCCTCAACTCGTAGGGTCAGGTTGAATTCCTCGCCGATGATCGCAAAGGCGGGGGCATCCTTGACGACAAGGCGGCGGTCCCAGTCGGCCTCTTCCCCGGTCAAAAGGATCTGCAAAGGCGCAGGCAGGTTCGGTACCAGCCCAAGGTCATGTACCCGGCCATCGGTAATCATGATTGCCCCGGCGACCCGCGCGCGCGGCTCTTCGGCCAGCGCTTCGGCCAGCGCGGTCAGGGCAAGGGTGCCTGCGTCCTCTTCCCCATCACCGACCCGGTGGATGCGCAATTCGGTGTTCGGCAGGGCGGCCACCTCGGCCTCGACCGCCGCGACGGCATCGGCCACCTGAGCGGTCCGGTTGCCAAGCGACTGGCTGGCGCTGTCGTCCACAACCAGAAGGACGATGTCCGTCAAGGGCGCGCGTTCTTCTTCCTGCAAGGCCGGGTTCGCCAGCGCCAGCAGCACGGCGGCAAACCCCAGCGCGCGCAGCCACCAACCGCCAAGCCCGCGCCACAGCGCGAGGGCCACCAGCGCCACGGCGACAGCGGCCAGCCCGTAGATCACCAGCCAGTTGACCAGCGGTGCAAAGACGATGGACCCGGTCATTGCCCCAACCTTTCCAGAAGGGCCGGCACATGGACCTGATCCGACTTATAGTTGCCTGTCAGCACATGCATGATCAGGTTGATCCCGAAACGAAAGGCAATCTCACGCTGGCGTTCGCCGGCAAAGCCCCGGCCCACCGGCAGCAACGGCACGCCGATCTTATCCACCGCCCAGGCCGCCGCCCAATCGTTCCCGCCAATCACGACCGGAGTGACCCCGTCGTTGAGGTTGCGAAACGGCATGCCTTCTGCGGCCTCAGCCTCGGCCATGGGCGCAGCCTCGACCCAGATTGCGCCACGGGCATGACGGCCGGGAAATTCTTGCAGCAGATAGAAGGTCCGGGTCAGCACATGGTCTGGCGGCATCTGCTCCAACGGTGGGATATCCAGGCCGGAGGCGATCAGTTGCAGTGCCTGCCCTTCCGGCGTCGATCCGCCAAAGCCTGCAACATCGGCGTCGCGCGTGTCAAAAAGGATCATGCCGCCGGTCCGCAGATATTGGTTCAGCTTTTCATAAGCCTTGGCCGAGGGTTGGGCCTGCGCCGCCGTGATCGGCCAGTAAAGGAAGGGGAAAAACGCCAGTTCATCCCGTTCAAGATCAACGCCGATCGGCAGTGCAGGCTCGATCGAGGTGCGCTGCCAAAGGCGGTCCCCAAGGCCGACCAGCCCGGACTTGGCGACCTCGTCAATCTTGGCGTCGCCGGTCAGCACATGGCCAAGGACCACCGCCGTCGTCACCTCCAGCGCAAGGGCGTCATCGGGCAGCGAGGTGTCCTGAGCGCGCGCCTCGCCCCCCGAAACAGCAAGCGGCAGCAGGGCCACCAGCAGCACCGCAGCCCCGCGCCGCAGACCGGACAGGCGGCCTGCAACCCACAAGGCTGCCAGCACGTCGACCAGCAACAGCGCAAGGCTCCCGGTCAGAAACGCGCCCTTCAGCGCCTGCGCTTCACGGCCCTCAAGCCCCTCGACCGGGACAGAGGCTGGCCAGACGGCGGGCAAAAGTTCGGACTCCGGGGCCAGCACGTTCAGGGCAACCCTGCGGTCAGCCCCGGCGTAAAGGCCCGGTGGCATGGCAATCGTCGGGCCATCGGCGATAGCGCCAGCCAGCGCCGCACCCTCAGCCCCCGGAAGTTCGCCCGCGTCGGACAACTGGCCATAAGCATCCAGCACCACCTCGGGTGACCAGGTTTGCCCGGCAAGGTCTGCTGCTTCGGGCTGGGCGGGGCGGGTAGACACGGCCAGCCGCTCCAGCATCTGGACGAACAGCCCCGACAGCGGCAGTGACGACCATTCCGCGTTTGCCGTCACATGGACCAGCACCACTTGCCCATCGCCCACGATCTTGCGGGTGACCAGCGGTGTGCCATCGTCCAGCGCGGCAATCGTGCGTTCCGTCAGGTTCGGGTCAGGCTGCGCCAGAACCTGCGCGCGCACCACCACATCGCCCGGTGCCAAAAGCCCGAAGAAGGGCGAGGTTTCGGGGAAAGGCGCCAGCGCCTTGGGTTCACCCCAGCTCATCGTGCCACCGACCGACCGGCCGCCTTCGCGCAGCCGCACCGGCAAAAGCGGATCTTCATTGAAGCGGCTGACATCGCTTGCCGCCAGACGTGGCCCGGCAAAGCGCAGAAGCAGGCCCCCCGCCTCAAGCCAGTCAAGCGTGGCGTCGGTTTCCGACTGGGTCAGACGGGCGACATCGGCCAGGATCACCACATCAGGGTTGGCCAAGAGAACCTCGGTCAGGCTGCCATCGATGATTTCGGCCACCGGTTCAAGCGCCTGACGCAGATAGTGAAGGGGGGACAGAAGCTGCAGCCCCTCCTGATCCGGCCCTGCGCCGATCAACGCGATCTTGCGGCGTTTCAGGCTGTCGTCGGTCAGGCTGACTGCGCCTGCGGTGCGCGCGGCCTCCAACTCAAACCGGGTGATCCGGTTGCGCAATTCGGGTGGCACGTCCAGCACACCTTCGGCCCGCGCCGTTCCGGCAGCAAAGCCAAGCGTCAGGCGGGCAAGTTCGCGTTCGATACCGGCGGGGTCTGGCCCTCGCGCGATCACCTCAACCGACACGGCGTCACCCACCGGCATCCGGCTGGCGGCGACCACAACCTTGCCATCCTCAAACCCCGCCGGATGCAGCGCCAGCACGGGCCGTGGGCTTTCGATCACGCGGACTGCACCCTTGGCCTGCAGCGCGACCAGCAGGTCATCCCGCCCCGGATTGGCCAGACCATCCGACAGCCAGACCGTCTCAAAACTGCCCGCAGGCAGCACCTCGGCCCAGCCGTCCATGCCGGGGGCCCAGGGCTGCGGTTGCAGGCCAGCCGCGCGGCCTGCCCAGGCCTCAGCCGTCTGAAACTCCACCGCTTGCGGCGCGTCGGTCAGGCGGATCAGCGCCACGGGCCGCCCTTCGGCCCCCGCTTCGGCCACCAAAGCAGCGGCTTTTTCGGCCCGGCGCGGCCAGTCGCGCGCGTCAGCCCATGACCCGTCAACCACCACCAGCAAGGGCCCTGACGCCGCCGCCCGCACATCCGGGTTCAGGATCGGCCCGGCAAAGGCGATGATCGCCGCCGCCACCGCCAGCATCCGCAGCAGAAGAAGCCACCACGGCGTCTTGTCGGTTTCGGTCTGTTCGTCCTTCAGGCCCAGCAGCAGCGCGACACCGGGAAACCGCCGCCGGATCGGCGCGGGAGGCACGGCGCGGAGGAGGAACCACAGGATCGGCAGGGCGACAAGGCCCAGCAAAAGCCACGGGATCGCAAAGCCGATGGGGCCGACCATGAACATCAGCGGCCCCCCTGCAAGGCGGCATAGGCCCAAAGAAGCGCCGACTGCGCCGGATGCCCTGTGTGATGCGTGGTGAAATGCCAGCCGACCGCACGGGCCAGCAGCGAAAGCCGGTCTTTCCGTTCCGCCAGACGGGCAAGATAGCGGTCCCGCAGATCGCCAGCGCGCTGGGTTTCATGGCGCATCGTGCCGCCCATCGATTCAAAGATCGTGCGGCCGTCAAAGGGAAACTCTTCCTCGGCCG
>JBBQVR010000133.1:0-9596 GCA_038211355.1 Rhodobacterales bacterium
CAGTCCGTCGATCCGACGGCAGAAGTGAAGGCCGACCCCGCGACACACACGGTCGAGGTGACCACGAACGCCCCGCGTGAGCGGCTGGCCGCCGTGCTGACCGATGCCGGCTTTGCACCTGCTTAACACAGAACCAAGACAAGGAAGATGATGATGAAAAAGCGGAACCTCGCGCTGGTCGCTGGCGCAATTGCAATCGTGGGCGGGCTGGCCTTTGCCCAGACGACAATGGAGGGCATGGATCATTCCGGTATGGCCGGGATGGAGGGCACGGGCATGATGGACCACGCCTCCATGATCCCGCCCGAACTGGCCGACAACCCCGCCGTTCTGGCCTATGCTGCTGCCATGGACAAGATGATGGCCGACATGATGATCCCCTACACCGGCGATGCCGATGTGGACTTCGTCAAGGGCATGATCCCGCACCACGAGGCAGCGGTGGCGATGGCCAAGGTGCAGCTGGAGTTTGGAACAGATCCCGAAATCCGCGCTCTGGCCGAAGCCGTGATCGCGGCGCAAGAGACCGAGATCGCTCAGATGAACGCCTGGCTGGCCACGAAAGGCATGTAAGGCAGACGACGCGGGCAGGTGTGTGTCTCACCTGCCCGTGCCAAAGCAGCAGAAAATCATGAAGAGTGTCAGGCCGCCTCATAGCGCGAGAAGGTCGAGGCAGCACCATCCCGCCCGATCAGGATGACTTCATACGCCTCTCGCTCGGTTTCCGGCCCCATTCCCGGTGAGCCATAGGGCATGCCGGGAACAGTCAGGCCGATGGCATCAGGCGCCTCGGCCAGAAGTCTGCGGATATCGGTGGCGGGCACATGCCCCTCGATGGTGTAGCCGCCGATTGTCGCGGTATGGCAACTTACAAGAGCGTCAGGGATACCTTGTTGCCGTTTGAACGCGGCCAGCTCATCAACGCTACGCTCTTCAAAACTGACCGCAAACCCGTTGTCGCGCAGATGGCCGATCCACGCGTTGCAACACGGACAGCCCGGATCCTTGACCACGTGAATGGAAACAGCATCTTGCGCAACTGCTGGGGCTACAATTGCAAATGCAGATGCGGCCAGCAAGAACGTCCGTCGGGTTGTGTGGGTCACGCGGTTTACTCCATTTCCCTTTAGCATAACGCAACGCGACCAAACTCTGCAGTCAACAGTTTGGGAACCCAAGCGAAGCCGTCAGCAGGCTTGCGGAACTGGAAAGACCTGACGCACCAAAACGCCGCTGCAACACTTCGATACAATCGTGCAACAGTGTCGTAGTCTGAGAATGCCATCCACCCCATGTCAGAAACGAAACAGAAAACAGATGCTTCAACAGCCGACCGCAGTTCAAGCGACCGAAGGAAGGATCCTTGTCGTCGATGATGACGGCGAGATTTTGTCGCTTGTTGCCAAGTTCCTGCGTGCCAACGGCTTTGTGGTGGCGACCGCCCGCAATGGGGCCGAGATGAAGGCCCAGATGATGGCCTCTCAGGTCGATTTGGTTGTGCTGGATATCATGCTGCCGGGGACGAACGGGCTTGATTTGTGCCGGGCGTTGCGCGCCGAAAGCACGGTGCCGGTGGTGATGTTGACCGCCAAGGGCGACGAGATCGACCGCATCGTCGGGCTGGAAGTAGGCGCCGATGATTACCTGCCGAAGCCCTTCAACCCACGCGAGCTTCTGGCACGGATCAAGGCCGTCTTGCGCCGCAGCCGATCTGTTGACGGGGGAACGCCGCAAGGCTCCGGTCGGGTGATCGAGTTCGAGGGGTGGCAGCTTGATACCCTGAAACGCGAGTTGGTAGACCCGAGCGGCGTTGTCGTGGACCTGTCAGGGGGCGAGTATGATCTCTTGCTGACGTTCCTTGATGCGCCGCAGAGGGTTTTGTCGCGGGACTACCTTCTGGACAGCACCAAGAACAGAACGCTCGACGTCTTTGACCGGTCCATCGACGTGCAGGTCAGCCGCCTGCGCCGCAAGATCGAGGCAAGAGGTGAGCTGATCAAGACCATTCGTGGCGCAGGGTATCTGTTCGCTGCAGCCGTGCGGCGCAAGTGAAAGGGCCCCGGGCGCTGCTGCAGGCAGCTTTGGCCTTCCGGTTCGATACGTTGGTTGCCAGAACAACCATCGTTCTGATCCTTGGCATCGCCACGGTTCAGATCGTTGGATTGCAGACCTATCGCGCATCTCTTAGCGCCGACCTGTCCGATGCGACGGAACAGCGGCTGGCGGATCGGTTGCTGACGATCAAGCGCACGCTGGCCGGGTTGCCCGAGGACCTTCGTGAAGATGCGGCACATGACCTGTCCAGTGGTGCCATCGAGGCGCATTGGAGCCGGGATGAGCGGGCGATAGAAGCGGACGGAACAAACCGTCTTTGGACCGACCTCCAGACACGGCTGGTCGAACTTGCACCCGAACTTGGCGAGGGTGGGCTGATCGTGGGCGAGCAGGCTGGCGCAAGCCCGGACCCGCATGTCGCGCTGATCTCAATGCGGCTCACGGATAGCACATGGTTGAATGTCAGCCTGCTCAGCTGGACGCCCCGCATCCCCGGCGCGCCGCAGACGGTGATGGTGGCGTGGATGATTGCCGCCGTCGCCTTGGCCACAGCCATCCTGCTGGTGCGCTGGATATCGCGGCCGCTTGGCCGGTTTGCCGAGGCGGCCAACGGGTTCTATTCGACTGGCAAGGTTGCGGCGGTGCCCGAGACCGGCCCCTATGAGGTCGCTGTTCTGGCCCGCGCGTTCAATGATCTGCAGGACCGGCTTGCCCGGTCAATCGATGACCGCACCCAAGCCCTTGCCGCCGTTTCCCATGATCTGAAAACACCCATCACCAGGCTGCGCCTCCGGGCCGAGGAAATCGACAGCGATCCCCTTGCGTGCGCTATCGCCCATGATCTGGACGAGATGGAGCGGATGATCGACCAGACCCTGTCCTACCTGCGCGGCGACCGGTCGGATGAGCCGCTGCGGCCCGTGGATCTGGTCGCGATCCTGGAAACCGTGACGGATGATCTGATGGATCAGGGCGCGGTGGTTTCCTTTGCCGGACCACGGGCCGCCGTGGTTCCGGGGCGGCGGCTGGGGTTGAAGCGCGCCTTTGCCAACCTTGTGGGAAATGCCGTCAAATACGGCGGGACGGCACGGGTGTCGGTCTCCGAACGCGGGCAAGACGTGGTCGTGGTCATCGACGATGATGGTGAGGGCATCCCCGCCGTCGACCGTGATCGCGTGCTTTTGCCCTTTGTCCGGCTGGAATCGTCGCGCAACAACAAGACCGGCGGATTTGGTCTTGGGCTGACGATAGCACGCGCTGTGATCGACGGCCACGGCGGGGCACTTGAGCTTGGCGAAGGGCCGACCGGTGGCCTGCGCGTCACCGTGTCGCTGCCCAGACAGAGCCTCTGAAACAAACGGTTACAAAGCGGCAATCGTTCAGAGACAACGCTGCCCCATCCCGACATCAAGAAAAACAGGCATCGGAGTCGGATATGCGGTTTCCATGGGCTTTGGCCTTAGCTTTGACTCTTGCTTCGGTGGGGGGCGTGGCCGCGCATGAGGGCCATGACCATGGTGCCCCGCCACCGCCGGTCAGCACGACCATTGCCCCCCGTGTGGAAGCGTCATCGCTGGTGTTCGAGGCGGTCGTCATCGCACGTGGAGCCGAACTGCAGGTCTACATCGACACATTCGATACCAATGCGCCCGTTGCCGGGGCTTCGGTCGAGATGGACACACCATCTGGTGTGATCACTGGCGTTGAGACTGAGCCGGGTGTCTATGCCTTCGCAACCCCTTGGGTGACCACACCCGGCAGCTACGACCTTGCGATCACCGTCATTGCCGATGCCGGATTTGACGTGCTGATCGGGTCGCTGACAATTCCCGCGCCTCCCGCAGCGCCCGTGGTTGAAGTAAACGCCGCTGCGGCAATTGGTGCGTCCGTTCTGGGCGACTTGCGGGCGCGGCTGGAAACCCGTGATCTGACCCTTGCCATTGCGGCGGGCGTTGGTCTGTTGGTGGGCGTGCTTGGAATGCTGCTGATGCGGCTCCGACGCAGGCCCGTTGCACCGGCCCAGATTGCCACACTGTTGCTGGGCATCGTCCTGATCCTGCCGTCACCGGCGCAAGCTGAGGTTACGGCTGCAAACGCTGCAATTCCCGCGCCCGCTGCCGCGACGCGCGATGTCGCTCAGCGCTTTCCCGATGGCGCGATCTTTGTTCCCAAAGCCACGCAGCGCGTGCTGGGCATTCGCACACTGATGACGGAAACGGCGCTGCACGGGCGGCGGATCGAACTGCCGGGGCGGATCATTCCGGACCCGAACGCTTCGGGTTACGTCCAGGCGTCGCTGGAGGGCCGGCTGGTTGCCCCACTGGGCGGGTTTCCGCAGCTTGGGTCCATGGTGAAGGCGGGCCAGATCGTCGCCATCGTCGAGCCGACCATCGGTGCGGTGGATCTTGCCGACCGCCAACAACAGATCCGCGAAATCGAACAGGAATTGCAGATCGTCACGCGCCGCCTTGACCGGCGCAAGCAGTTGGAAACGGTTGTCGCAAAAACCGAGATCGAAGAATTGGAGATCGAGCAGGAAAGCCTGATCGCACAGCGCAACGCCTTGGTATCGCTGACGGATGTGTCGGAAAACCTGATCGCGCCGGTCGATGGGGTGATCGCGGCAGGGCAGGCCATCGCGGGGCAGATCGCATCCCCCGGTGTCACCGTTTATGAGATCGTGGACCCGGGAAAGTTCTGGGTCGAGGCGCTAAGCTACCGGTCCGAAGCCTTGGGGCTTGAGGCGGTTGCGGTGTTTTCCGACGGCGCGACCATCGATCTTGCCTACCAAGGGACGGGCCTTGCCGATCAAGGGCAGGCTGTTCCTGTGCGGTTTTCAGTCGTGGGCGAGGCAGTAGGGCTGCGCGCCGGGCAACTCTTGAGGGTCATTGCCGCGACACCGGCGGAACTCGAAGGAATCGTTGTCCCCCGCGATGCCATTCTTCGCGGTTCGAACGGCCAGCTTGTGGTCTATGTCAAAACCAATGCCGAGCGCTTTGTTCAGCGCGAGGTACGGGTGGAACCGCTGGACGGCGATACCGTGCTGGTCGTGGCGGGCCTTGAGGTCGGGCTGCGTGTGGTGGCCGAGGGGGCCGAACTCCTTAACCAGATCCGATAGGCGCGGCACCATGTTCAACTTCCTCGTCACGCAATCGCTGCGCAACCGCATGTTCGTCATCGCGATTGCCATGGTCATGGTGCTTTACGGTGCCCTGACGGTTACCCGCCTGCCGGTCGATGTGTTCCCCGATCTCAACCGCCCGACCGTCACCATCATGACCGAAGCCGATGGCCTTGCCCCGCCCGAGGTCGAGCAGCTGGTGACCTATCCGCTGGAAACCCAGATGAACGGGCTGCCCGGTGTCAGCCGCGTGCGGTCAACCTCGGGGGTGGGCCTGTCGATCGTTTATGTCGAGTTCGACTGGAACACCGACATCTACCGCAACCGCCAGCAGATCGCCGAACGCCTGACCCTTGTGCAGGCGCAACTGCCGCAAGGCGTGGTGCCGCAGATGGGGCCGGTTGCCTCGATTATGGGGCAGATCATGCTGATCGCCCTGACCGGGCCGGATACCGTCACCCCGATGGAACTGCGTGAGCTGGCCGATTTCACCATCCGGCCAAGACTGCTGACCATTCCCGGTGTGGCAAACGTCATTCCGATTGGCGGCGAGGTGCGGCAGTACCGGGTGTCCCCCAACCCGGCCGCGATGCGGGCCTTTGGCGTGACCTATGAGGATGTCGAAACCGCGCTGACTGGCTTTGGCGCGAACACAGGCGGCGGCTTTGCCGACCAGTACGGGCGTGAGTTCCTGATCCGCAACATCGGGCGCACCCAAAGCCTGGCCGACCTTGGCAGCCTCGTCGTGGCCTCAGTGGGGGGGCAACCCGTGGCGCTGGAACAGGTGGCCGAGGTCAGCTTTGCCCCCCGCACCAAGCGAGGCGATGCTGGGTTCATGGGCGATGATGCGGTGATCGTCTCGGTCGAAAAGCAGCCGGACGTCGATTCCATCGACCTGACAAAGCAGGTCGAGGCGGCCTTGGCCGAAATGACCGCCGCCCTCCCCGAAGGCGTGAAGGCCGACAACATCCTGTTCCGCCAGGCGACATTCATCGAAACCTCGATCAGCAATGTGCAAAAGGTGTTGCTGGAGGCCATCGCGGTTGTTGCCGTGGTGCTGTTCCTGTTCCTGCTGAACCTGCGCACCACGGTCATCTCGCTGACCGCGATCCCGGTCTCGATCCTTGTGTCAGCCATCGTCTTTTACTGGATGGGGCTGTCAATCAACACCATGACCCTCGGCGGCCTTGCCATCGCTATCGGTGAATTGGTCGATGACGCCGTGGTCGATGTGGAAAACATCTTCCGCCGCCTGCGCGAGAACCGCGAGAAGGGCAATCCCCGCTCGGTCTTTGATGTGGTCGTGTCTGCCAGCCAAGAGGTCCGTTCGGGCATCGTTTACGCCACGATGACCATCGTTCTGGTCTTCGTGCCGCTTTTCGCGCTGTCGGGCATCGAAGGGCGGCTCTTTGCACCGCTGGGGCAGGCCTATATCATCTCGATCCTGGCCAGCCTTGTCGTGTCGATCACGCTGACCCCGGTGATGGCTTATTACATGCTGCCCGGCCTGAAGCGGTTGGACGAGCATGAAGGATTGGTCGTCCGGGTACTGAAGCGCGGCAACGCCAAGCTACTTGACTGGTCATTTGGCCACCCTCGCCTGCTGATTGCCGGGGTTCTGGCCGCAGTTGTCACAGCTGGCAGTTTTGCCACCCAACTGCCCCGCGCGTTCCTGCCCCCGTTCAACGAAGGCACGCTGACGATCAGCATGCTGTTCAATCCGGGCATATCGCTGGAAGAAAGCCAACGGATCGGTCTGGTGGCTGAACAGCTGATCCTCGAGGTGCCCGAGGTCGTTCAGGTCGGACGCCGGACGGGCCGTGCAGAGCTGGATGAACACGCCGAAGGGGTTCATTCGTCAGAGGTCGAGGTCGAACTGGCGCAAGATGGCCGCCCAAAGACCGAGATCGAGGCCGACATCCGGGCGCGTCTTTCTGTTCTGCCCGTGTCCACCAACATCGGCCAGCCGATCTCGCACCGGCTTGACCACATGCTGTCAGGGGTGAGGGCGCAGATTGCACTGAAGATCTTTGGCGAAGACCTCGACACGATGCGCGCCATTGCCGAGGAGTTTCGGGTGGCGCTGGACGAAATTCCCGGCGTGGTCGATCTTCAGGTCGAAAAGCAGGTCCGCATCCCGCAGCTTGAAATCATCGTCGATTACGGGCGCGCAGCGCTGTATGGCCTGCAGCCCGCCGCGGTGACCGAACAGCTGGAACAGCTGTCGAACGGGCGCATCGTGTCGCGCATCGTTGACGGCAACAAACGCTTTGACGTGGTCCTGCGCCTGCAGGACGAAGAGCGGACCACGCGCGGTCTGGGCGATCTGCTCATTGAAACCTCGACCGGCTGGATCCCTGTCAGTCAGATCGCCGACGTGGTCGAAACCGACGGCCCGAACCAGATCCTCCGCGAGAACGGCAAGCGCCGTCTTGTCGTGCTGGCCAACTCGGACGGGCAGACGGACATGGCCGAGATCGTCGAACAAATCCGCGCCGTGATGGCCGCGAAAGCTCTGCCCACCGGCTTCTTCGCCACGTTGGAAGGCACTTTCCAGGCTCAGGAAGAGTCGATGCGGACCATCGGCCTGTTGTCGATCCTGTCGCTGGCGATGATCTTTGCCATCCTTTACAGCCGCTACCGCTCGCCGCTGTTTGTGGGCATCATCATGGCCTCGGTGCCGCTGGCCCTGATCGGCAGCGTCGCTGCCTTGTGGTGGTCGGGGCAACCGCTGTCGGTGGCGTCAATGGTGGGTTTCATCACACTGACCGGGATTGCGACGCGGAACGGCATCCTGAAGATCAGCCACTACATCAACCTTGCCATTCAGGAAGACATGCCGTTCGGTCGCGAGCTCGTCATTCGCGGCAGTCTGGAACGCCTTACGCCCGTGCTGATGACAGCGCTGTCGGCCGGGGTGGCCCTTGTGCCGCTCATGCTGGGCGCCGACGCGCCGGGCAAGGAAATCCTCCACCCCGTCGCGATCACCATCTTCGGCGGGTTGGTGACGGCTACGATCCTTGACACTGTCCTGACCCCGACCCTGTTCCTGCGCTATGGCCGCGCCCCGCTCGAACGCCTTGTGGCCCAAGCGCGGGCCGAGGCCGCCAAGCAGTCGCAGGACACAGGTCGTGCACCCGTAATCGAAGCTTACTGAACATCGGAGCCTAAAATGAATACATCCAAAGTGCCGTTCCGCCTCGGGCTGTCTGCCTTGGTTTCTGTCGTTGCGTTTGCGGCGTTCGCGCATGAGCCGCGCCCCGGCCCCAATGGCGGTTGGAAGGTCGATGCAGGTGTTTGGCATGCGGAACTGGTGACCAACGACACGCCCAACGTCGTGGTCTACCTTTATGACGGAGCAGATCAGCCGGTGTCTGCTGAAGGCTGGACGGGCAATGCAATTCTGCTGGTTGATGGTGCGGCACAGCGGTTTGATCTTGTCCCCGATGCCAATGGTCAACTCGCCGGGGTGTCCGCCGCGCCTGTCCCCAAAGACGTCAAGGGTGCGCTTCAGCTTGTTGCGCCGGATGGAACGACGGCGCAGGCAAAGTACTAGCCCGGTCTGCCAGACTCGCATCGGGATTTCACCCACCTCCAGATGTGGATTGGATGCGAAATGGTTGGTACTTGGCGGGATATGCCAATGTCTCTCTCCAGATCAGAGGTCGATCTGCATCAAGCCGGAACGGAGATACCCGGCGTGCTGATCGCTTGGCTGTTGCTCATCCTGCCAAGGTGTGGCGGTTACCGATGCAGAGTTGCCTGGCTAAGGGCTGCTCACGCCTCGCCCGTTGGCAATGTCACTACTGCCTCAACACCACCTTCGGGACGGTTGCGCAGTATCACGGTCCCGCCATGGGCCTGGATGATGGTCCGGGCGATTGCGAGGCCCAGACCGACGCCGCCTGTATCCCGGCTGCGTGAACCTTCAAGGCGTACAAAGGGTTCAAAGACTGCCTCAAGCTGATCGGCGGGCAGTCCCGGCCCCTTGTCTGCAATGGTGATGACGGCCATTCCCGGTGCTTGCGTCAACGTCACCAAAGCCACGCCGCCATAGCGGATCGCGTTGTCGATCAGGTTGCGAAGGGCACGGTTCAGAGCACGGGGGCGGATCGTTATTGAAAGGGGCGGCGAGGGGGCAAGGCTGGCCCTTTCCCCGCCAACATCACCAACCAGATCGCCCAGCAGCGCGGCCAGATCGACCTCGGTGGTGGGTTCTGCCTTTGCGACGCCGCGCGCAAATTCCAGCGTCGCCTCGACCATGGCCTGCATTTCCTCAACAAGCGCCTTCAGTCGGACACTGTCTTCAGTCTCATCAAGCATCTCGATCCGAAGCCGCATCGCAGTCAGGGGCGAGCGCAGGTCGTGGCTCAGGGCGGCAAGCATATGCGTGCGCTCGTTCACGAAGCGCGTCAGTCGG
>JBBQVR010000134.1:0-9470 GCA_038211355.1 Rhodobacterales bacterium
GTACCAGCGGCTTTCATCTTGGAGCCAGCCTTGCTGACTTCCGAACCGATGTCCGACGCCAGCGTCGAGATTGCCGGCTGAATGAAGGTGAAGACCACCAGGCCCAGGCCGACGATTGCGGCGGTCAGAACCACCCAGTCAACAGTCACGGCACCGGTTTCGTCGTTCAGGAAGGCGGAGAAGTTGGTCATGCTCATATCCTTTGCAAGGGCGTTTAACGTTTACAACCGCTTCGGCTTGGCCTTCTTCTTCGCCGCTTCCGTTCGGTATGGACACATATAGCCCATCAATCGTGGCATCAGTTTGGACAAGATTAGCGGAATCGTGATCGGGTCAAGAAATCTGGAAAGAATCGGTTTAATCATTGAAATATATAGACAAAAAATTTAACTCCATAGTTATCTGGCTGCTATAAGGCGTGGTTTTTCGGTCAATTCTGGCGGAAATGCCATGATTTGGCTGTGAAAGTGCTGGCTCGGAGACCGCGAAGCTGCGATTCTCTACCAAAATAACAAACGAGCAGGCACCCGCCCCATGTGGCCATACCCCAGGTTCATCGCAGTGATTCTCTGCGCCGTTGCCCCGTGCGGGGTCTTGGCCGACGATTTCAACTTCAAGCGCGTGAAGGTCGGCGAAGGCCTGCCCGGCAAGCGCATCACCGTGCAGATTGACCCCGAAGAGCAGGCCCGCTTTCTGGCCGCCCTGCCCAAGATCGATCCAAAGCCCCAGCGGACCGAAGACCCCGCCGCCGCCCCCAAGCCCGATGCCGCCGGCGGCGGGTCGACCCCGGGCAAAGCTCCAGCCTCGTCGTACGCATGGTTCTGGGACACGGTGCCGCCTGGCCTCAGCGACCAGTCCGGGCGCTTTGATCTGGCCCTGACCACCCTGTCGCGCGGCCCCAGCGGCGAGACGGTGCGCGCGCCCCGGTTGCAAGCGATGCAAAACGTGGCCGAGACCTATGGCACCGAGATCCTGAGGGCCACCGTCGGCACCGATGTGTCGCCTGCGCTGGTGCTGGCGGTGATCGGCATCGAAAGCGCTGGCAAATCGGATGCGGTCAGCCATGCCGGTGCGGTGGGGCTGATGCAGCTGATCCCGGCCACGGCGGAACGCTTTGGCGTCACCGACTCCAACGACCCCGGACAGAACATCAAGGGGGGTGTCGCCTATCTGGACTGGCTTTTGGACGAGTTCGACAATGACCCGTTGATGGCGCTGGCGGCCTACAATGCCGGTGAGGGGGCCGTAAAGGCCAATCAGGGCGTGCCGCCCTACGCCGAAACGCGGGACTATGTGCCAAAGGTGCTTGCCGCCTGGCAGGTGGCACAGGGCCTGTGCCAAAGCCCGCCACAACTGGTGACGGACCCGTGCGTGTTCAAGGTCATCTCGGCGGGGCTTTAGCCACCCCTATCCGATCAGGGTGGCCTCGGTCGCGGCGCGCAGCTCGGCCTCGGTCACGCCATCGGCAAGCTCCACGATCTTCAACCCGCCGGGCACTACGTCCAGCACCCCAAGGTTGGTGATGATGCGGTTGACCACGGCCTTGCCGGTCAGCGGCAGGGTGCAGGCGCGCAGCACCTTGGATTCCCCGTGCTTGGAGGTGTGATCCATCACCACAACCACCCGGCCCACCCCGGCCACAAGGTCCATGGCACCGCCCATGCCCTTGACCAGCTTGCCGGGGATCATCCAGTTCGCCAGATCACCCGCCTCGCTGACCTCCATCGCGCCAAGGATGGCCATGGCGATCTTGCCGCCGCGAATCATCGCAAAGCTGGTGGCAGAATCGAAATAAGCAGTCTGCGGCAGTTCGGTGATCGTCTGCTTGCCCGCGTTGATCAGGTCGGGGTCCTCATCGCCTTCAAACGGAAAGGGGCCCATGCCCAGCATTCCGTTTTCCGATTGCAGCGTCACGTTGACCCCCGGCGGAATGTAGTTCGAGACCAGCGTCGGGATGCCGATGCCAAGGTTCACATAAGTGCCGTCCTGCAGCTCTTTCGCCGCCCGCGCGGCAATCTGGTTGCGGTCCCACATCAGACAGACTCCCTCTTGCGGACAGTGCGCTGTTCGATGCGCTTTTCGTGGGTGCCTTGCACAAGGCGGTGCACATAGATGCCGGGCAGGTGGATCATGTCAGGGTCAAGCGACCCCAGCGGCACAATCTCCTCGACCTCGGCCACGCAGATGCGGCCGCAGGTGGCAGCAGGCACGTTGAAGTTGCGCGCCGTCTTGCGGAACACCAGGTTGCCCGAGGGGTCCGCCTTCCAGGCCTTCACGATGGCAAGGTCAGCGACGATCCCACGCTCCAGAATATAGGTTTGGCCGTCGAAATCGTGATGCTCCTTGCCTTCTGCGATCACGGTGCCAACGCCGGTCTTGGTGTAAAAGCCGGGGATGCCAGCACCGCCCGCCCGCATCCGCTCGGCCAGGGTGCCTTGGGGGTTGAACTCAAGCTGCAATTCGCCGGACAGGTACTGCCGCATGAATTCGGCGTTTTCCCCGACGTAGGAGGAAATCATCTTGGCGACCTGCCGCGTTTCCAGCAATTGGCCCAGACCGAACCCGTCAACGCCCGCGTTGTTTGAGGCGACGGTCAACCCCTTCACCCCGCTGTCGCGGATGGCGGCGATAAGAAGTTCGGGGATGCCGCACAGGCCGAACCCCCCCGCCGCGATCAACAATTCGTCTCGCAGCAGGCCGTCAAGCGCCGCTGCCGCTGTTGGATAAACCTTGCTCATCTGCATGTCCCCCTGTCGCAGCGGCCTTGACCAAAGACCGCCCGGATTGCTGCGCAACCCCGTGGCCGCCATATGGGCAATGCGGTCTGGCGAAGTCAATTGCCGCATTGCGGCGCATATGGGCGGCGCGTGAGGGCGGAACATCTGGCAACACCGGTTGCCCGCCCGTCGCCTTGGCCCCTTTTCGCGCCCGGCAAAGCCGCTATGCTGGCCCGTGCGCGCCCGCGTGGTGGAACGGTAGACACAGGGGACTTAAAATCCCTCGGCTGCAAGGCTATGCCGGTTCAAATCCGGCCGCGGGCACCAGATTTTCGTCGCGGACGCGGGCCCCCGCGCCGGTCAGCCCCGGCCTGCGACGCGGGCCTGATACCCCTCCAGCCCCGACAGCAGCGCCTGTCCCACGGGCACCTCGGCCCGCGCGCAGTGTTCGGCCCACACGGCTGCAAAGGGCAGATCGCGCGCCTCTTCGGTCAGGACCAGCCGCGCGGTGAAATCAAGACCCGCCTCCAGCGCCTTCAGCCGGGCTTGCGGCAGCAGGAACGCCCGCAACAGCGCCTTTTGCACGTTGCGCACCCCGATCACCCAGGCCGCCGTCCGGCTGATCGTGGCATCAAAGAAATCGAGGCCAATATGCGTACGCGGCAAAAGGCCCGCAAAGACCAGTTCCTGCGCCATCGCCAACAGGTCATCGTTCTGCAACACCACATGGTCACTGTCCCACCGCACCGGGCGCGAGACATGAAGGAGGATCCGTTCGACCGACATCGCCACCGCTGACAGCTTGTCAGCCACACTTTCGGTCGGGTGAAAATGCCCCATGTCCAGGCACAGCGCCGTGCCCTTGCGGATGGCATAGCCAAGGTAGAACTCATGGCTGCCCACGGTCATCGATTCCACGCCGATGCCGAACAACTTCGATTCCACCGCGTCGATCAATTCCGTTGGGGCGAACCGCTCCGCCAGCATCGCATCCAGCGACGCCTCCAGCCGCTGCCGCGCGGCCATCCGGTCCACCGGAGTATCCTTTGACCCGTCCGGCACCCAGATGTTGTTGACCACCGGATTGCCCAACTCCCGCCCGATCCGCGCGGCAATCTGGCGGCAGCGGCGGCCGTGTTCGATCCAGAAATCACGGATGCCCGCATCGGGGTGCGACAGGGTCAGGTTGTCATCGGCCTTGGCATGGGCAAAGAATGTCGGGTTGAAGTCCAGTCCCAGCCCCTTGTCGCGCGCCCAATCGACCCATGGGGTGAAGTGCTGATACTCGATCTGGTCACGGTCGGGCGTCTGATCCGTATCCATATAGCAGGCGTGCAGGTTCAGCCGGTGCTTGCCGGGGATCTGCCCAAAGGCAAAGTCCAGATCGGCGCGCAGCTCATCGGGGGTGCGCGCACGGCCCGGATGGTTGCCCGTGGCCTGAATCCCCCCGCCCGAGGTGCCGGATTTGCCCTCAAACCCGCGCACATCATCGCCCTGCCAGCAATGGACGCTGATCGGCACGCCCGACAAAGCCGCCAGCGCGCCTTCCGTATCCACGCCCCAGTCGGCAAACATCGCCTTCGCAAGATCATAGCTGGTCGTCATTGGCCGTCCCCCCAAACCGACCCCTCACCGGGTGAAGGCTTCCTTGTTGCCCGCGTCCACGTTCAGGATGTTGCCCGTCGATTTCGCCGTCAGGTCCGAGGCAAAGAAATAGACGCCCTCGGCAATATCCTCTGGCAGCACCGCGCGTTTCAGAAGCGAGCGTTGGCGATACATCTCCTCCAGCCCGTCCTTGTCGGTCTTGTAGGTGCTGGCGCGCTGGTCCAGCCATTCGCCCGACCAGATCTTTGACCCCCGCAAAACGGCATCGGGGTTGACGACGTTGACCCGGATCCCCGCTTCGGCCCCTTCCAGCGCAAGGCAACGGGCAAGGTGGATCTCAGCCGCCTTGGCGGTGCAATAGGCGGCGGCATTGGGGCTGGCGGCGAGGCCATTCTTGGACGCCACAAAGATCACCGACCCGCCAATCCCTTGCGCCCGCAGCATCCGGAACGCGGCGCGGCTGACCAGGAAATACCCGGTCGACAGGATATCCATGTTGCGGTTCCACAGCGCGAGAGAGGTCTCCTCGATCGGCGCAGAGGACGCGATGCCAGCGTTTGACACCAGAATATCCACGCCCCCAAAGGCCAGCGCCGTCTGGGTGTAGGCGTCGGCCACCTGACCCTCATCCGTCACATTCATCGCCACGGCGCGCACCACGTCAGCCCCATAAACCCGCGCCATGCCAGCGGCCACAGCTTCGGCCGCCGCCCCGTCAATATCGGCCAGCATCACGCAGGCCCCGTCCTTCAACAGCCGCTCTGCCGTCGCCGACCCGATGCCGCCCGCCCCGCCGGTGACCAGCGCCACCCGCCCGGCCAGCGCCTTGGCCTTCGGCATCCGCTGCAGCTTGGCCTCTTCCAACAGCCAGTATTCGATATCGAACGCTTCCTGTTCCGGCAGGCCCTGATAGGTGGACACCGCACTTGCCCCGCGCATCACGTTGATCGCGTTCACATAGAACTCGGCTGAGATTCGGGCCGTCGCCTTG
Source organism: Rhodobacterales bacterium (assembly GCA_038211355.1). Taxonomy (GTDB): domain Bacteria; phylum Pseudomonadota; class Alphaproteobacteria; order Rhodobacterales; family Rhodobacteraceae; genus Tabrizicola. The sequence continues at coordinate 5,314 of JBBQVR010000134.1, forward strand.
TCGCTGGCAAAGGTGATCATGCCCACGCCCGGCACAAGGTAGACCACGGCATTCGGGTCACGCAGGGCAGGGCTGTCGGGGTGTTTGCATCGGTCATAATAGGCGGCGTAATCGGCGCGGTAGGCGTCCACCGCTGCGGGCAGGCTGGCGAGTGTCGCCGCAAGATCGGGCGTGGCGGGGTCAAACGCCACGGCCAAAGGCGCAATCTTGGTGCGCAAGAAATGGTCCGGGCATGAGGTGCCCATCGGTGCCAGCGTGTCCAGCATGACCGAGCCCACAAACGCCAGCACCTCGGCGCTGTCGTCGAAATGCCCCACCTTGTGCCGGTCCTTGCTGATCAGCCCGCGAATCACCGGCATCAGCTGCGCCGCCACCTCTCGCCGTTGATCCGCGTCCAGCGTCGGCCGCGCCGCTCCGCCGAAGGCCGGCTTGCCTGCCGACCGCTCCGCCAGCCAGTCGGCGGCGGTGTTGATCACCTCAAGCGTGGTTTGGTAGCAGTCCTTGGCGTCATCGGCCCAGGTGAACAGCCCGTGGCTTTCCAGAACCGCCCCGCGCATGCCTGGGTTTTCCACGGCCAGCTTGTTCAGCCACAGCCCAAGCTCAAACCCCGGCCGTTTCCATGGCAACCAACCGATGCTGTCGCCAAACACTTCAGCCGTCAGCGCGCGGGAGTTTACCGATGCCGCCAGCGCGATGATCGCATCGGAATGGACATGGTCCACATGTTTGCGCGGCACATAGGCGTGCAAAGGCGTGTCGATGCTGGCTGCGCGCGGGTTCAGGTTGAAGGTGCAATGGGGCAGGTAGCCCACCATCTCATCTTCATGCGCGACACCCCGATACAGGCCCCGCAACGCCTCAACCTTCTCCATGTAAAGCGTTGAAAATCCGTCCATCTTCATGGACCCGATATCCCCGCCTGACCCCTTGACCCACAGCACCTCGACCATCTGGCCGGTCAGGGGATCACGCTCCATCACCTTGGCGCTGGTGTTGCCGCCGCCAAAGTTCGTCACCCGCTTGTCGGACCCCAGAAGGTTGGACCGGTAAAGCAGCTTTTCCGACTCACTCATCCCCGCAGCACGGGCGTCATCCCACAGGTTTTTCAAATGGTTGTGCCGCGCTGCCATGATGCCCCCCAGATCTTTCGCTTTTCAGCCTGCGCTAAAATCCGGGGTGAAGTCAATCACAACCAATCATCTTCAATCATGCTGCAGTGCAGAACTACGAATAATGATTGAAAATGATTGACAGCGCGCGATTCCGGTGGATGCTACAAGCCAAGGGGGACGCAATGCACGAAACCGAACGCCACCGGATCATCCTGTCGACCGTCGAAGGCCGGCCCGTGGTCAACGTGGCCGATCTGGTCACCCTGACGGGGGCGAGTGAGGCGACGATCCGGCGCGACATCGCGGCGCTGCATGTCCAGAAAAAACTCCGCCGGGTGCGGGGCGGGGCGGAATCGATCTCGCCGCCCCAATTCGTCAGCATCAACGCCCGGCCCTTCAGCGTGAACGAAGGCCTTCGCCTTGCCGAAAAGCGCGCCATCGCCCGCGCGGCGGTGGAAATGTGCAGCGATGGTGAGGCGATCATCATCAATGGCGGCACCACGACGTTCCAGATGGTGCACCTTTTGACCGCCAAGCGGCTGCAGGTCTTCACCAACAGCTTTCCCATCGCCGAACACCTGCTGAAACACTCGAAAAATACCGTGTTCCTGCCCGCAGGTGCGATCTACCGCGAACAGAACATCATCCTGTCGCCCTTCGACGAAGACGGCAGCCGAAATTTCTATGCCAACCGCATGTTCATGGGCTGCCGTGGCCTTGGCCCCCTTGGCCTGATGGAAGGTGACCCGATGCTGGTGCAGGCCGAACAAAAGCTGATCGGCCAGGCGGATGAATTGGTCGTGCTGGCCGACAGCAGCAAATTCGCCGCCCGCTCCAGCCTGCTTTTGTGCCCGCTGGCCCGGATCAGCACCGTCATCACCGATGACGGCATCGACGACCGCGCCGCGGCCATGCTGGAGGCAGCCGGGGTCCGGCTGATCGTGGCGCGGACCGGGGCGGCAGACAGAACCGCCGACAAGACCGCTGATACGGCGGCTGACTAGACCAAGACCCGCGCGGGCGCTGCCTGACGCGAAACGAAAACGCTCACAGGGAGGAACTGACATGAGCATCTGGAAGAAAGCACTCACCACCGCCGCAGTGGCAACGGCCCTTATGGCCAACGCTGCCGCCGCCGAGAACGTCAAGATCGCCATCGTCGTCAAGGCGCTGGGCATCGGGTTCTTTGAAGCCGCCGCCAAAGGCGCGGAAGAGGCCGCCGCCGAACTGGGTGATGTGGAAATCATCTACACCGGCCCGACCAGCACCACCGCCGAAGGCCAGATTGAGGTGATCAACGCCCTTATCGCGCAAGGCGTGGACGCCATCGCCATTTCCGCCAACGACCCCGACGCCGTCGCCCCCGCGCTGCAAAAAGCGATGGAGCGTGGCATCACCGTTATCTCGTGGGATTCGGGCGTGGCGAAAGACGGCCGTCAGATGCACCTGAACCCGTCCTCCAGCGCGCTGATCGGCAACACGATCATCAAGCTGGCCGCCGACCACCTGCCTGATGGCGGCGATGTGGCGATCCTGTCGGCCACCTCAACCTCGACCAACCAGAACATCTGGATCGAAGAAGCGACGAAGGTCCTGCCGAACTATCCGGGCATCAACCTGGTGGCCACCGTCTATGGCGATGACCTTGCCGACAAATCCTACCGCGAAGCGCAGGGCCTTATCGCCACCTATCCCGACCTGAAAGCCATCATCGCGCCGACCACGGTTGGCATTCTGGCCGCAAGCCAGGCAGTGACCGACGCAGGCAAGATCGGCCAGATCAACGTGACCGGTCTTGGCCTGCCATCGGAAATGGCCGCCGCGGTAGACTCTGGCGCGACCGTCAGCTTCGCGATCTGGAACCCGATCGACCTTGGCTACGCCGCCACCATGATCGCCTACAACCTGAACAAGGGCACCGCCACCGCCGAACCTGGCGCTTCCATCCCGATGGGCCGGATCGGTGCGGCCGTTCTGGACGAAAACAACGAAGCGGCCATGTCGGACCCCTTCACCTATGACAAATCGAACATCGAACAGTTCAAGTCGATCTTCTGATTTGCCTTTCCCCCCGGCCGGATGCTCCCCCGGCCGGGGTTTTTCTTATCCCGAAGGTCATCCCATGCCCCCCGTCCTGTCGCTGCGCGGCATTTCCAAGTCATTTCCGGGCGTCAAGGCGCTGCAGGGCGTGCAGCTTGACCTGCACGCAGGCCAGGTCACCGCGCTGATCGGGGAAAACGGGGCTGGCAAGTCCACAATCGTCAAGGTCCTGACCGGGATCTACCAGCCTGAGGCAGGCACGATTGAAATGGACGGCACCCCCATGCACTTTGCCACCGCGCAAGACGCCTCCCGCGCCGGGGTGACGGCAATCCATCAGGAAACCGTCCTGTTTGACGAACTTTCCGTTGCCGAAAACATCTGGCTGGGCCACGCCCCCCGCACGCGGGTAGGACTGATCGACCGCCGCGCCATGCGTGACGGGGCCAAACGCCTGCTGAACAGCATCGGCGCCAAACTGGACCCCGACCTTCGGCTGGGCGATCTTGGCATCGGCTCCAAGCACCTTGTCGCCATCGCCCGCGCCCTGTCCACCGACGCCCGCGTGGTGATCCTGGATGAACCGACCGCCGCCCTGTCGCACAAGGAAATTAACGAACTTTACGACCTTATCGAAACCCTGAAAGCCCAGGGCAAGGCGATCCTGTTCATCAGCCACAAGTTTGATGAAGTGTTCCGCATCGCCGACCGCTACACCGTGTTCCGCGACGGTCAGTTCGTCGGCGAAGGCGCGATTGCTGACGCGACCGAAGATATGCTGGTACAGATGATGGTCGGCCGCAGCGTTGACCAGATCTTCCCGCCCCGCAGCCACAACATCGGCGATCCGGTCCTGACCGTGGTGGGCTACAGCCACCCGACCGAATTCGCCGACATCAACTTTACCCTGCACCGGGGCGAAATTCTCGGCTTTTACGGCCTCGTCGGGGCCGGACGGTCCGAGGTGATGCAGGCCCTGTTCGGCATCACCACCCCCTCGAAAGG
>JBBQVR010000135.1:0-9470 GCA_038211355.1 Rhodobacterales bacterium
ATGGAGGAGCTGGCGATCTGGATGGCGGGCTGGCAAGGCACCGACCGGCCCCGTGCCGACCAGCCACAGATCGTGATCTTTGCCGGAAATCATGGCGTTACTGCGCGGGGCGTGTCGGCTTTTCCGGCTGAGGTGACGGTGCAGATGGTGGCCAACTTTGCCCATGGCGGGGCGGCCATCAACCAGCTGGCCAAGGCGTTTGGTGCGAAACTTGATGTGCATGCGCTGGACCTTGACCGTCCGACCGCCGACTTCACCGAAGCCCCCGCGATGAGCGAGGCTGACGTTGTCGCAGCCCTGCGGAAGGGGTTCACCTCGGTCGATCCTGCTGCGCATCTTTTTGTCGCCGGGGAAATGGGGATCGGCAACACCACCGTGGCGGCGGCGCTGGCGGCGGCGCTTTATGGCGGCACCGGCTGGGCCGGGCGCGGCACCGGGGTCGATGACGCAGGGCTTGCGCGCAAAGAGGCCGCAGTGGCCGCAGGCCTTGCCCGCCACGCCGCGGTGTTGGACGATCCGTTGGAAGTGCTGCGCTGCCTTGGCGGGCGTGAGATTGCCGCGATGACCGGGGCGATCCTTGGCGCGCGGATGGCACGGGTGCCGGTGATCCTTGACGGCTTCATCGTCTGCGCTGCCGCCGCCGTGCTGGAGCGCGCGGCCCCCGGGGCGCTGGATCATTGCGTCGCAGGCCACCTCAGCGCGGAAGGCGCGCATGGTCGGCTGCTGGAGCAACTTGGCAAGACGCCGCTTTTGTCACTGGGGCTGCGGCTTGGCGAAGGCTCTGGCGCAGCACTGGCCATCGGGGTGTTGCAAGGCGCGGTCGCCTGCCATTCCGGCATGTTGACCTTTGCCGAGGCGGGGGTTGCCGCCGGGGCCTGAATGGCCCGCGCGATTGGGTTGCTAGCCGCCTCAGGCCCTCAGGCCTTGGGCATGGCCAGCGCAATCAGCTTGCCACCCTTTTGATAGCGCACCTCGGTCTCGGTGATCGCCTTTATGGTCCCGCCGTCGATCTTGTCGCCAACCTTCACCTTCTTGTAGCGCCCGTTTGATTGCCGGATGAGGGCATAGCGCCGCGAATCGGTGCCGTAGGTCCCGATCAGGTTGATCTTCGACAGGTTGATCGCATTGGCAAAGGTTGCCTGCTTGGCCACGCTGGCCTTGGACGGAATCGACGGGGCCGCGCTGGCGACCTCAGGTTCATCCAGCCCTTCCAGCTCTTCGGGTTTGACATCGGGCGGCGGGGCGGCGGCGGTTTCGATCACCTCTGCCTCAGGCTCGGGCGCGCGGACGGCGGCGGCAACGGCCGCCTCGACAGCGCGGCTCAGATCCCCCGGACGCGCAGCGGGCCGCATCGAGATGGCGACGATCGAGGGGTTCTCAGCCTCAAGCGCCGCCGCAGCGGCAAGCCGCGCCTCGGCCTGCGCGGCAAGCGAGGCCCCCTGCGCGCCAAGGTCAGCCGGTGCAAGGGCGGCGGCATCTGCAGCCGGGCGCGAGGCTGAGGCCGCCGCGAGCACCGTGGCGGGCCGGGGCAAGGGGCGCAGGTTGGCGACGGCGCTATCCGCTTCCGGGGTCAGGCTGGATTCAGGGGTAAGGCTGGCGTCATCTTCGGCCGCAGCGTTGGCGTCGGGGGCAGCACCGGCGTCGGGGGCAAGGCCCGCAGGCCGCGCCCGGGGCCGGAACCCGGCCATCGCCGGATCGGCGGGCGCGAGTGTCAAAGCGGGGTCAGCGGCCGAGCCAACGACTGGCGTTTCCGCCCCTGCCCCACCGGTGACCAGCGACGCATCGGCCGCCGTTGCACCGGGGGCTGGGGGAACGGCGGCGACGGGCACCGCCTCAAGCGCGCGCGCGGCGGCAGCGGCTGCCGCAACCTCGGACCGCGCCGGGGGCACCAGCGGCGGGGGACCGGCGAACAAAAGCACACCCTCGGGCGACAGGATGCCTTCGGGCGTCGGCATCAGAAGGCCGCGCGCATCAAACTGGTAAACCGTCCCAAAGGCCGGGGGCGGCATCGGCGCATCGGGGGCGGCATCGGCCACAAAGACGGGAACCGGCAGAGCGAGGGCATCCAGCGCAGGCGGGGGCGCGTCCATCGCAGACAGGAAAATCTCATCCTGATCTTCAACCGGGGGGGCGGCCACGGCAAGGTCAGTCGTCACGGCGGTGGCGGGTGCAGGCTCAACCGGCGGGGCGGTTTCGACGACCACCGGAGTTTCAGCCACAAGGTCGGTGGCGGTATCCGCTGCCGTGTCTGCAATCGTGTCGGCATCTGGCGCAAGGGTGCCCTCGGGCAGGTCGGTGGCGGCTTGCGGGGCCAGGTTCATCGGCGCGGGGTCTGCGTCCAGCTGCGTCAGATCCGTGCTTTCCGTCGCCAGCGCGCCGGCGTCGCCCCCGGCAAGGGAGGCACCTTCCGCCTCGGGCAAGGGGCCAGTCTGGCCTTCGGGGTCTTGCAGATCGGCCAGCATTTCATCTTCGATACCGGGGGCACCAAGGCCCGGCACCACCTCGATGACCTCTGTTGCGCCGACGGCAACCTCGGTCTGAGGCAGGCCGTCGCCGGTGTTCCGCGCAAGGTAGAAGGAGGACCAGGCCGCAATCAGCGCGAGGCCCAGCAGCAACAGCGCCACCAGCACCATGAACACCACGCCCGACCGGTTGCGCGGCGGGGCCGAGGTGCCGAACGTGCCACCCGGACGCGCGGGCGAGCGCACCGATGAGGCCGCCTGACCGGCTGGCCGGCCCGCCTCGGCGGCGGGGGGCTTGATCTTGGGCTTGGCGCGCGTGCCGGGGATCGACGGCGCGGTCACCAGACCGGCAAACCCCTTGGCCGGAGGCACCCGCGTTGCCAGACCGGGCGGAGTTACCGGTTTGCTGGCTCCGCCAGACATTGACCCCGAAGACATTGGCCCCACAGGCCGGGTGGCAGCATCGACGGGCGGGGCCATGCCCGACCCACCGGCAGAGCGCCGACTGGCAAAGGCCACCATCGCCGCCGATGAGGGTGCGGCCGGGATGTCATCCCGGTCGGCCACACCTGTCTTGGCAGGTCTGGACGCATCGGCCCCGCTGGTGCTGCGCGCAGCGGCTGCGGGAGCCTCCTCATCCTCAGCGTCCGGGAAGGCGCTGGTGTCGGTGACATGGGCAAAGGGTGCTTCGTCCGCCTCTGCTGGCGGAACCTCGGCCATTGGGGCGGCCGCCGTGGGTCTGGCCAAGGGCGCAGCAACGCTGGTGTCGGGCACATCGGCCAAGGCAGCCGATAGGCTTTGCTCCAAGGCATCGGTATCGGGGTCCGAGGGGTCAGCGCCGGCCGCGGCAAAGACTGCGGCAAAAGATGGTTCTGGCGGGGCTTCCATCTTGCCCGACGGTGCCAGATCGGATGTTGCCGGATCGGATGTTGCTGGGTCAGCGGAAACCGCCATCTGACCGGCGGCAGCATCAGCGGCGGCGGGCAGGTCACCGTTCAACGCCGCCTCAAGGCCGGGCAACGCGTCATCGCCAGCGTCGGCGTCGGCGCCAGCGTCATCGCCAGCGTCATCGCCAGCGTCGGCGGCAGCGTCGGTGGCAGTCAGGGCTTGCGGCGGTGCGGCGTCTGTTTCGGGTATCGTGTCGGGTGCGGGGCTGGTCGCAACGTCAGTCTCAGGCTCCGACGGGGCGGCGGGCACCTCGCGCTGGAGGAAGACCACGGCGTCACGGTCACGTTCAACCGTGTCATCCTCACCCAGGGCGGCGGCTGAGGCGGCGGTCGGGCCGAACCACGGCTCGCCGACAAAGGTGCCATCCTCGGGGACAGCAACGGTCGAGATCGGGTTCATCCGGTGGGTGACGGCGAAACCTTCCGCCTCATCCAGCGTTTCGCGGGCGGCGACGGCGACCTTGACGGTCGCCCCCTTGCCGGACCAGTCGAACACCAGATCCTCAACCGCATAAGGGGTGCGCCCTTCAAGTGCGGTGGCAATCTGGCGGCGCTTTTCGTCGCGGCTGGGGCCAGGGGCATATACCTCGGTATACAGGACCTGGCTTGCTGGGAGGATGATCTTGGTGGCCATCCCCAAAGGCGACAGCCCAAGCGCGGTCGTGCGCAGGTAGGCAAGGGCCGCGTCAAGATCAGGGGCGTCGAAGGCAACCTCTCCGATCGAGAGCCAACCTTTGGGCGTCCGGTGCAACAGCGCGATCTGATCGCGGCTCAGGTCTAGGGCGAATGTCGGTTTCATGACGCGGGTCTAGCACGAATTGTGAAAGCGCGGGAACGTGCCCCGGACGGTTATCAACACTTTATAGCAGCTTTTCGCCGAAAGAAAGAAAAACGGCCTATCTGTGACCAAGGATGGCCTTGTGGCGCGCGTCCCAATGATTGAGACGTCGCGCAAATTGAAGGAGAACCCGATGCGTGTCCTGCCCCAACCAATGCTGGCCGTTCTGTTCCTGACCGCAAGCCTGACCCTGGCCCTGCCCGCCCTTGCGGATGACGCCGCGAAGCCGATGATCACGGTAACCGGCACCGGCACGGTCGAAGCTGTGCCCGACATTGCAACCCTGTCGATCGGCGTGACCACGCAAGGTGAGACGGCTGCCGAAGCGCTGACCGCCAACTCTGCCGCCCTAAATGCGGTGATGGTGCGCCTGACAGCCGCCGGAATCGAAGCGCGGGACATGCAAACCTCGAACCTGTCGCTGAACCCGAACTGGACGGGGTATGACAGCTCGTCGGTCGCGGGGCCGACGATTGCGGGCTATGTCGCGGCCAACATGCTGACGGTGCGGGTTCGCGCGCTGGACGGGTTGGGCGCGGTGCTGGATGCGGCGGTGGCCGACGGCGCGAACACGCTGAACGGGCTGACCTTCGGGCTGGCCGATCCCGAACCGGCGCTGGACGCGGCCCGGCAAGAGGCCGTCGCCGACGCCCGCGCCCGGGCCGACCTGCTGGCAACGGCGGCAGGGGTCAAGCTTGGCCGCGTGCTGTCGATCAGCGAGGTCGCCGCGCAGATGGACCCGGGTCCCATGTTCCGCGCCGAAGCCTCAGCCGCACCGGTGCCGGTTGCAGGGGGTGAGCTGGGGCTGTCGGCCAGCGTGACGATCTTCTACGAGATCGTCGAGTAACCCGCTGAAAACGGCGGGACACGCAACTGTTCCGCCGTTTCGGCCATATTTTGCCCAAGTTGTAAAACATGGTGAGAGCTGGAATGAAGCGACCAGGGGACGGTAACTTATAATGCGCGGTCTGATCAGTCTCGTGGTGGTTGGTGCCACCGTGCTGGTGGCGGTTGCGCTGGTCATGCTGCGGCCGCAGGCGCTTAGCGGGGTGCTGCCGCCAGCCGCTCTTTCGGCTTTGTCCGGGCTGGGCGGGTCTGAAATGCCCAAGGCCGATGCGCTGCCTGCCGATTTCCTGGCCGATTCGGCCAGCGGGCTGCTGGCCACCGGCCCCATCGCCGCGCACATGGGCAACCGCCCGCTGTTCATTGATGCCGCGGTCAGCGGCTACAGCACCCGGGTCAGCGCCGACATTCCTGCAGAGATCACGACGATCCGCCCGATTCTGGGCTGCCGGCTGACCGCGCCGCAGCCCGGCAGCGTGGTGGGACATGCCACATCGGGCGTCAGCGGTCTGACGCTGGCGCTGTCCACCTACAACGATGGCCATCTGGCGGCTGCGGTGCAGACATTTGTCGACCGCTACCGCAGTATTGGCCCGGATGCGCCGTTTGCCGATGATGGCCCGGCCTACGATGCCTATGACGTCGCGGTCACTGAAACGCAGGCTCCGGTCTATCTGGTGCTGGAAAACCGCAGCGGCAACCGGATGTGGAACCTGCACCTCGCCCCCGGCGCGCGGATTGAGCGGGTGATCCTCTTGGGCGGCGATCAGGCCGGGGTGGCCAACCTTGACCCCGTCGTCCCGGTTGAGGTGATCTTGAACGATGGCCTTGCCGCCTGCGGCATCCAGCCGGCCTATCCGCTGAACCCCGGGCATCTTCTGATGCAGGCCGCCATCGGCAAGGTGCCAACCCAGTCGCGGCAAGAGGCCGAGGCCCAGCTTTCAGCCCTTGGCACGGCGGTGGATGCCTATGACGTCTGGTTTCGCGACAGTTTCGGGGTGATGGCCAAGGAAAGCCGCGTCGGCTTTGACGAGGGCACGCTGTCGGTGATCGGCCCGGTGCCGGATGCTGCTGCCACGAAAGCCGCCTATGATCCGATCGCTGGCGCCCGCATAAGGACAACGCAAGACCAGTTCTTCGAGATCAGGGGCCAGGTGGCCGAGGGTCAGGATTTCGCCGCGCGGGTCCGCGCGATTGCCTCGGCCTTCGCCAACGGCAATCTGGCCACGCTGAGCCAAGGGATGGATTTCTGATGCTGCGGGTTCTGATCGGCTCTGGTCTTTTGTTGATGGCTGTCGGCTTTGGCGCGGCGGGCTGGCAATACTGGACCAACCTTCCCGCCATGCCAGCGGACCAGGACCTTGCCGCCGACGCGGGTGACGTGTCGCCAGGGCAGACCGGCTGGCTGGTGTCCCCCACGGGCGGGCTGATCGCTGCGGAAGACATGCGCGGCTATCTTGCGCAGGACCGGCTGATTGAGGGGCGGATTGCAACGGTGATCCACACCGCCCCGCTGACCGCCTTGCTGGCCGAAGACGACAGCCTGCCGACCGAGCCTTATCTCCAGGTCTTCGCCGACATTCGCGCGCCCCGCATGGCTGAAGGGTTGTGCGCTGCCCTTTTGGGCACCATCGCGCAAGACTGCGCCATGCACAGCGCGCGTGTGGTGCCGGGCAGTGTTGATCCGGCGGGCGGCACGGCCCGCTTTCGCATTGACCTTGCCTACCGGCTGAAACCCGAGGAAGAAGCCCTGCCCAACCTTGGCGAGCGGGTGTTCCAGACGGAAACCCTTGGCATCGGCGGTGCTGCCGAAACGACAGCCGATGAGACCCCGGTCGCGGAGTCTGCCGAAGTCCCGGCTGAGGTGGCGGCAGTTGACGCGACGGCGGCCGACGCCGTTACTGCTGTGATTGCAGCCGCGCTTGAGGCTTGCGCCGCCGGTGATGACCGGCAAGCCTGCCGGATCATGAGCCTTTCGGTCGATTGGGCCCCGGGCAACCCGACTGCAGGTCAGGCGCGGATCGGCTGGTTGTCCAGCCTGCCTGAAGGCATTTTCCCCGCCCCGTCGCTGGACCCCGCACCGGCAGACCCCCAGGGCTGACGCCCCGGGGTATCCGTCTTTCAGTCGTCAGGCGGTAGCCTTTTCCAGCGCCTGATTCAGGTCAGCGATGATGTCTTCGACATTCTCGATCCCGATCGAGACGCGCACCACATCGGGTGCTGCCCCGGCCTTGATCTGCGCCTCTTCCGACAGCTGGCGGTGGGTGGTTGAGGCCGAGTGGATCACCAGCGACCGCGTGTCGCCAAGGTTGGCGACATGGCTGAACAGCTTCATGTTGTCGATCAGCTTGACGCAAGCCTCATACCCGCCCTTGACGCTGAAGGTGAACAGCGCGCCAGGCCCCTTGGGCGTGATCATCTTGGCCAGGTTGTGGTAGGGCGAGGATTTGAGGCCCGGATAGGTGACCTTGCCCACGCGGGGGTCTTTCTCCAGCCACTCGGCCACCACTTGCGCGTTTTCCACATGGCGCTGCATCCGAAGGCCAAGGGTTTCGATCCCCATCAAGGTGTAATGCGCGCCTTGGGGGTTCATCGTCATGCCAAGATCACGCAAGCCGATGGCGATGGAGTGGAAGGTGAAGGCCATGTTTCCCAGCGTCGGGTGGAAGACCAGACCGTGGTAGGCCGGTTCGGGCTGCGACAGCGAGGGGAACTTGTCGCTGGCCGACCAGTCGAACTTGCCGCTGTCGACCACGATGCCGCCCGTGACGGTGCCGTTGCCGGTCAGGTATTTGGTGGCCGAATGGACCACCAGCGTCGCGCCGTGGTCAATCGGGCGGCATAGGTAGGGGCTGGCGGTAGTGTTGTCGACGATCAGCGGGATGCCCGCGTGATTGGCAACCCGCGCGATGGCGTCAAGGTCGCTGATCGCGCCGCCGGGGTTGCAGATCGTCTCGCAAAAGAGGGCGCGGGTGTCGCCGTCGATAGCCTCGGCAATCGCCTTCGGGTCATCGAAATCGACGAACTTGGCCGACCAGCCGAACTTGCGGATGGTATTGGAAAACTGCTGGATCGTGCCGCCATACAGTCGGGTTGAGGCAACGACGTTGCGCCCCGGTGCCATCAGTGGAAACAGCGCCATGATCTGTGCTGCGTGACCCGATGAGCAGGCGATGGCCCCTGCCCCGCCTTCCAGAGCGCAAACCCGGTTGGCCAGCGCCGACACCGTGGGGTTCGTCAGGCGGGAGTAGATATAGCCGACCTCTTGCAGGTTGAAGAGCTTGGCCGCGTGATCAGCGTCACGAAAGACATAGGCCGTGGTCTGGTAGATCGGCACCTGCCGTGCACCCGTGGCCGGGTCTGGGGCGGTGGCGGCGTGGATGGCAAGCGTGTCAAAGCCCATCGGTCTGTCAGTCATGGTGTCCTCCCTGAATTCGGGCGGAAGGTTAGTCGCGGATCGGGCCTTAGGCAACGGGGAGTGTTCCGGGCAGGGACACCCCGACGCAGATAAGAAAATCAACGGCTTGCGCGCAGTCATTCAGGGAAATTTAATCCTCTCCCACCGCAAAGGGCAGGAAGATCGTTGCTGCGGCTGGAGCGGTGTGCATTGCTGGCGCGACCCCGACTGAAGGAGCTGAACCGATGCTGACGCCGTTTCACCTAGCTTACCACGTCACGGACCTTGACGCCGCCCGCGCCTTCTACGGCGGCACCCTTGGCTGCCGCGAGGGGCGGAGCACCGGAACCTGGGTCGATTTCGACTTCTTCGGTCATCAGCTGAGCCTGCATCTGGGCCAGCCTTTTGTCACGACCGACACCGGAAAGGTGGGCGACAAACTGGTGCCGATGCCGCATCTGGGCCTCGTGCTGGGTCTTCAGGATTGGCGCGCGCTGGCGGACCGGCTGACGGCGGCGGGCGTGGCTTTCGTGCTGCCGCCATCCGTCCGGTTTGAGGGCGAGCCGGGAGAACAATGGACAATGTTCTTTCGCGATCCCAGCGGAAACCCGATCGAGATCAAAGGTTTCCGTGATCTTGCAGTGGTATTCGCATCCTAGACCAGCCGGTCAAGGAGGCTGACTTCATAATGGCTGAAAGCGGCGGACTTGACGCTGGCGAGCGCAAGATAGGCCGGGCTTTCGAACACCTCGCGGATGGCGGCTTCGGACGGGTAAGAGATCAGCGAGACATAGCGCGCCGGGCTGTCGCCCGCCACCACCCGCGACACGGCATGGCGGCTGACGAGCCTTGCGCCGGCGCCCTCCATCAAGGGGCCGACCACGTCGAGATAGGTTTGCAAGGCGGCGTCGCCGTGGGGTTGAAGGGTGGTCAGGGCTAGGACGGTCACGGCCATGGTCTTTCCTTTCAGCATAGCGGCCGGT